>NZ_CP128260.1:3310909-3630681 GCF_030344995.1 Pseudomonas fluorescens | reverse complement strand
TCGCCGAACTTTGCGCCCAAGCGCTGGGCAACGATGTTCGGGACGAACCGGGCAGCGGCGCGGCAGGCGGGCTGGGTTTTGCCGCCAAGGCGTTTCTCGGCGCACGCTTCCAGGCCGGTGTCGAAGTCGTCGCGGAACTGGTCGGACTGGCTGATGCCGTGAAGGGCGCAGATCTGGTCATCACTGGCGAAGGACGCTTCGATGCCCAGACCCTGCGCGGCAAAACCCCGTTCGGCGTGGCGCGGATCGCCAAACAACACGCTGTACCCGTGATCGTCATCGCCGGCACCTTGGGCGAGGGTTATCAAGAACTTTACGATCACGGCATCGACGCCGCATTCGCCGTCACCAGCGGCCCGATGACTCTCGAACAGGCCTGCGCCGAAGCACCGCGCCTGTTGCGTGAGCGTGCCACAGACATCGCCCGCGTCTGGCGCATGGCTTCCCCGGCCTGATCTGTCACTCATCATCTGAAACAAAGGGTGTTTCATCGCTGAAACACCCGCAACACTTTGAAAAATATTTACTCTTTACCCGCGAAATTCCTCAAGCCTGGCCGATACAGAGATCAGGCGCGCACAAGACTTTCCAAAACAGTGACGCCGGACTGAAGCCCGCCCCGTGGGCCAGTGATCACGGCATGGACGCTCGTAGTTTCAATCATCCGAGAGTCCTCCTATGTCCTTGCGTAATCTGAATATCGCGCCCCGTGCCTTCCTCGGTTTTGCCTTTATTGCCCTGCTTGTGATCGTGCTCGGCGTGTTTGCCGTCAACCGCATGTCGATCATCCGTCAGGCATCGCTGGAGATGGAATCGACGCAGTTGCCGAGCGTCACCCAACTTGCCGTGGTCACGGAAAACGTCCTGCGCCTGCGTATCCTCTCGTTCCGCATTCTGGTCAACCGCGACGCCGCCGGTTTGCAGGAAGCCCAGACCCGCATCGGCGTGCTGGTGGACAAGGTACGTGCTGCCCAGGCCAGTTACGCGGCACTGCCGGCCGGTTCGGAAGAGCGTGCGCTGTATCAGACGTTCGCGACGACCCTCGACAACTACCTGCAAGCCCAGAACCAGATGATGGACTTGTCGCGTCAGGACAAGGTCGATGAGATGCGCACCCTGATCAACACCAGAATCAAGGACGGCACCGATCAGATGGGCGAGCAGCTCAACAAGCTGATTGCGATCAACGCCGCCGATGCGAAGACTGCTTCGGCCCAGGCCGGCGACCACTACGACAGCGCGATTACCGGCATTGTCGTTGTTGCGCTCATCGCGGCATTGGCCACGGTGCTGCTGGCCTGGCTGCTGACCCGCAGCATCGTCACCCCGCTGAACCGCGCCGTCGCTGCGGCGCAAACCATCGCCAGCGGCAACCTGACCAAAGCCATCGAAATTGACGGCAAGGACGAACCGGCGCGTCTGCTTGAAGCGCTGGCCGCGATGCAGACCAACCTGCGCAAGACCATCGAACAGATCGCCGGCTCCGCCACGCAACTGGGCGCCGCCGCCGAAGAACTCAGCGCCGTGACCGAAGAAGCGTCCCGTGGCCTGCAACAACAGAACGACGAAATCGAACAGGCCGCCACCGCCGTCAACGAAATGACCGCTGCGGTGGAAGAGGTGGCGCGCAACGCGGTGTCAACCTCCGAAGCCTCGAACCAGTCGACTCACGCCGCCCGTGAAGGTCGCGATCAAGTGGTGAAAACCGTCGACGCGATCCAGACCATGACCCACGACGTGCAGAACACCGCACAGATGATCGAAGGCCTGGCGGCTCAGGGCCGCGACATCGGCAAGGTGCTGGACGTGATCCGCGCCATCGCCGAACAGACCAACCTGCTTGCGCTCAACGCTGCCATCGAAGCAGCCCGTGCCGGTGAGGCAGGACGCGGTTTCGCCGTGGTCGCGGACGAGGTTCGCGCACTGGCCCATCGCACCGCGCAATCGACCCAGGAAATCGAAAAAATGGTCGCCGGTATTCAGAACGGCACCGGCGAAGCGGTCGAGTCGATGCAGCAAAGCAACCAGCGCACCCAGTCCACCCTGGAAATGGCACGCGCCGCCGGCATCGCGCTGGAGCAGATCACTCAATCGATTCATCAAATCAACGAGCGCAACCTGGTGATCGCCAGCGCCTCGGAAGAGCAGGCGCAGGTGTCCCGCGAGGTCGACCGCAACCTGGTGAATATCCGCGATCTGGCTACCCAATCGGCCGCCGGCGCCAACCAGACCAGCGCCGCGACCCACGAACTGTCGCGTCTGGCGGTGGATTTGAATGCGATGGTGGCGCGGTTTGTGATTTGACCTAGGGTGAAGGCTGGAGACCGCGCAATCAGGAGACGTAAATGCGCTATTCAGCCTTGACCCAACGAATCGCCGGGGAGGGAGCAGCGGCCTGGCGGATTCACGACCGAGCGCTGGAGTTACGCGCCGAAGGGATTGATGTGTTGCTGCTGTCCGTGGGTGATCCGGATTTCGATACGCCGCTGCCGATCATCCACGGTGCCATCGACAGCCTGCTGGCCGGCGATACCCATTATTCCGAAGTGCGCGGCCGGCTGGAGCTGCGCAAACGGATCGCCGAGCGTCATCGGCGCAACAGCGGCCAGGATGTGGATGCCGAACATGTGATCGTGATGCCCGGCGCGCAATGCGCCGTTTATTCGGTGGCGCAATGTCTGCTGGAACCGGGCGATGAAGTGATCGTCGCCGAGCCGATGTACGTGACTTATGAAGGCGTGTTCGGTGCTTGCGGCGCAACTGTGGTGCCGGTGCCGGTTCGCCCGGAAAACGGTTTTCGTGTCGACCCGGTGGATGTTGCAGCGCGGATCACCCCGAAGACTCGGGCCATGCTGCTCAACAGCCCCAACAATCCTTCCGGTGCCAGTCTGTCGCTGTTGATCTGGCAGGAACTGGCGGCGCTGTGCATCCGTCATGACCTGTGGCTGATCAGCGATGAGGTCTACAGCGAATTGTTATACGAAGGCGAGCACGTCAGCCCGGCGAGTCTGCCGGGCATGGCCGAGCGCACGGCGACTATCAATAGCCTGTCGAAATCCCATGCGATGACCGGGTGGCGGATCGGCTGGATGATCGGGCCCAAACCGTTGGCTGAACATCTGGTGAATCTGTCGCTAAGCATGTTGTTCGGTCTGCCGGATTTTGTGCAGAAAGCCGCGCAGATCGCGCTGGAGAAAGATCTGCCGGAAGTGACGCAGATGCGCGAGGAATACCGGTTGCGCCGGGATCTGGTGTGCGAGCGGTTGCGCGGTTGTCCGGGGTTGTACCCGATCAAACCGGATGGCGGGATGTTCGTGATGGTCGATGTGCGCCAGACCGGGCTTGGCGCGCAGGATTTTGCCGAGCGGCTGCTGGAGGGGTATGGGGTTTCGGTGCTGGCCGGTGAAGCGTTCGGGCCGAGTGCGGCGGGGCATATTCGCATCGGGCTGGTGGTGGACCGGGTGAAGCTGGCTGATGCGTGTTCGCGGATTGCCCTTTGTGCTGCGCAGCTTCTCCAGGTGCGCAGTGCCTGAAGATTTTGTGTAGCCCTTGATGGCCTCTTCGCGGGCAAGCCCGCTCCCACAGGTTTTCTGGCGTACACAGAATTTGTGGACGACACGGTCACTGTGGGAGCGGCGGTGCGACGATTCGACTTGCCCGCGAAGACGGCCTGACAGGCGCTGAAGATTTCAGCCTTGCCAAGCTGATGAATTCACCAGATTCATCGGCCTTTCTCCCGCCAACGCCGCCAACAGATTCTCCACTGCACACCGCGCCATGGCCTCGCGCGTTTCATGGGTTGCCGAACCCATGTGCGGTGTCGCCACCACGTTGTTCAATTGCAACAACGGCGAGTCGTGATTCAGCGGCTCGCGTTCGAACACATCCAGCCCCGCAGCGCGAATCCGGTTATGCCGCAAGGTGTCGATCATCGCGGCTTCGTCTACGACCTTGCCCCGTGAAATGTTGATGAAGATGCTTTCGGGCCGCATCAACGCGAACTGTTCTGCGCCGATCAAACCTTCAGTCTGCGCAGTCAACGGCAACGTCAGACAGATGAAGTCCGCCTGCTGCAACAAATCCTCCAGGCTGCGGTATTGCGCATCGAAACGCGCCTCGACCGCCGGTTTGCGCGACTGGCTGTGATAGATCACCGGCATCCCGAACCCGAAATGCCCGCGCTGCGCCAGCGCCTCGCCGATCCGCCCCATGCCGATGATGCCCAAAGTCTTGCCGTGCACATCGGTGCCGAAATGCGCCGGGCCGATGCTGCGGTGCCAGTGGCCGCCGCGCACCATGTTCGCCAGTTCCACCACGCGCCGGGCGGTGGCCAGGATCAGCGCGAAACCGGTGTCGGCGGTGGTTTCGGTGAGCACATCCGGGGTGTTGGTCAGCAGGATTTTGCGCCGGGTCAGGTAGTCGATGTCGTAGTTGTCGACGCCCACCGAAACGCTGGAAATAGCCTCGAGCTGCGGCGCCAGATCAAGCAGCGCCGCGTCCAGTTTCAGGCTGGCGCCAAGCAGACCGTGGGCGGCGGGCAGGGCGTCGCGCAGTTTCATCAGGCCAGTGGCGTCGAGGCTGTCGATCAGTGTGACATCGACGTGTTCCTCGAGGCGCGCCATCAGAGAAGGCGAAAGTTTCTTGTACAACACAACCTGCTTTTTCATCGCAGTCATCTCTCTATCAATTCAGGAATGGGCTGGCTGCGGGCGCGGTGCGACGCGCTTGGCCGTCATCCGGTCGCTGGCGCCGGGCTTGAGAAAAATCGTCAGCACCACCGACAGCATCAGCGCGCCGCTCATCAGCAGGTACGAAGCGCCGGGCGAACCGGTGGCGCTGTTGAGGTAACCGACCAGATAGGAACCGCCGAATGAACCGAGAGCCCCCATGCTGTTGATCAGCGCCATGGCGCCGCCGGCAACGTTGGCCGGCAGGATTTCCGGAACGATGGCGAAGAATGGCCCGTACGGCGCGTACATGCAGGCGCCGGCAATCACCAGCAGCGTGTACGACCACCAGAAATGCTCCGCGCCCAAGGCGTAGGAGCCGTAGAACGCCACCGAAGCAATCAGCAGCGGCGGCCAGACGAAGCGTTTGCGCTTTTGCAGTTTGTCCGAGCCCCACGACACCAGCAGCATACCGATCACTGCCGCCAGATACGGCAACGCCGACAGCCAGCCGGCCTCGATCATGTCCATCTGCGCGCCGGCCTTGAGAATCGACGGCAGCCACAGCACGAAGCCGTAGACGCCAATGCTCCAGCAGAAAAACTGCAGCGCCAGAATGATCACCTTCGGCGAACGGAACGCTTCGGCGTAGTTCTTCACCGCTTTGATCCCGACCTGTTCGGCGGCGAGCGCGCTTTCCAGATCGTGCTTTTCCCGGTCGCTGAGCCACTTGGCCTGGGCCGGACGATCATCAGCGAGCTTCCACCAGATGAATGCCCAGAGCACCGCCGGCAAGCCTTCGATGATGAACATCCAGCGCCAGCTGAAGTGCTGCACCAGATAGCCCGAGACCACCGACATCCACAGCATCGTTACCGGGTTGCCGAGGATCAGGAAGGTGTTGGCCCGCGAGCGTTCGGCGCGGGTGAACCAGTGACAGAGATAGACCAGCATCGCCGGCATCACCGCCGCTTCGACCACACCGAGCATGAAGCGGATGACAATCAGCCAATAGGCGTTGGAGACCACGCCGGTCAGCGTGGCGAGCCCGCCCCAGAGGATCAGGCTGACGAAGATCAGCTTCTTGACGCTGTGCTTTTGTGCGTAGATCGCGCCGGGTACCTGGAAGAAAAAGTAGCCGAGGAAGAACAGCGCGCCGAGCAGCGAGGACAGCCCCGGGGTGATCATCAGGTCGGCGGCCATGCCTGAGGCAGCAGCGAATCCATAATTGGCCCGGTCCAGGTACGCCAGGCTATAGGTGATGAACACGATCGGCATGATGTACCACCAGCGGCGGGTGGCGAGGGTTGCGGTTTTCATGGTCTTGCTCCTGAGCTTGTTGTTTTTGTCGCAGCAGGGTTCAGATTTTGTAGTGACTATGCGGGCCCATTCGCGAGCAAGCCCGCTCCCACATTTGGAACGCATTCCAGTGTGGGAGCGGCGGTGCGACGATTCGACTTGCTCGCGAAGGCGGCCTCGAATTCAGCGGTGAGTTCGGATCGGGTCGGCAAGCCCTCCATGTCGCCCCGGCTCTGCACCGCCCGACTGCCAATCCAGTTGGCGCGTCTGACCGCCTCGGGAAAACTTTGGTGCTCCAGCAGGGCGCTGATCATCCCGACCGCAAATCCATCGCCGGCGCCGACCGTATCGACCACGGTTTCAACCGGCACCCCGGCGACAAACCCCTGATCCAGATGCGTGCGGTAATACGCACCCTGCGGCCCGAGCTTGATCGCCACGGCTTCGGCACCCCGATCGAGATAGAACGCGGCGATGTCCGCCGGATCCTCAAGCCCGGTCAGCAACCGGCCTTCGCTCAACCCCGGCAACACCCAGTGGGCGAGGGCGGCGAGGCGGTTGATTTCGGTGATCATCTCCCGCTCACTGGCCCACAGGCTCGGGCGCAAGTTCGGGTCGAACGATACGCTGCGCCCGGCGTTGCGCATGCGGGTCATAAGCTCACGGGACATTTCTCGCGCCGACGCCGAGAGCGCCGGCGGAATGCCGGTGGCATGCAGATGCCGGGCGCTTAACAGCGTCGGGGTGATCGACTGCGACGACAGATGACTGGCCGCCGAGTCGCGACGGAAATACTCGACCGTCGGATCGCTGCCGTCATCGTTGCGCGACTTGAGCTGAAAACCGGTCGGGTGCGCGTTGTCGACTTCGACATGGCTGCAATCCAGTCCTTCACGAGCCAGGGTCTCAACGACAAATCGTCCCAGCGAATCGGCACCGACCCGGCTCAGCCACGCAACCTTGAAACCCAACCGCGACAAACCGATGGCCACGTTGCTGTCAGCCCCGGCAATCCGTTTGTGAAACTGGTCGACACAGGCCAGATCACCGCTTTGTTCGGCGACAAACATCGCCATGGTTTCGCCGAACGACAGAATATCGATCTCAGACATGAGCAGGCTCCAGGCGGGATTGGCCGAGGCGGGCGAGGGCGGCGACGTGTTCGGTGGTGAGTTGCACCAGATCATCGCCCTGTAACGGGTATTCGGCGGCGCGCATGACCCCTTGGGCCATGTGTCGCAGCAGTTGTTCCCACAGATGCAGGTCGGTGGCGGCGGGCGGCACCGCTACCAGTTTGCCGTCGGCGCGGCGGGCCACGGCTTTGCAATGCACGTAACCGACGTGGCGGCCCAGCAGGCGTGCGGCGCTGGTGGCGGACTGGTCTTGCCACTGCCAGTTGCCGATGTCGAAGGTCATCTTGATTGGCAGGTTGTGTTGTTCGACGGCGGTGAAGAAGCGCTGGAACGGTTCGATGCGACCGCCGTGCAGGGTCTGGTCGTTCTCCACCAGCAGTTGCACCGGGCTTTGCGCAAGGATTTGCGCCAGTGATTGCAGATCATTGTTGTCGGTGAAGAAACCCAGGGAAACCTTCAGCCACTTCGAACCGAATGCTTCGGCGTTTTGCAATGCGGTGATGAGTTCGGGATTGGGCCGCGACTGGCCGGCCAGCCACAGCTCGGTGGGCGAGGAATAGATGCTTTGCAGGCATTCGGCTTGAGTGGCGGCGGCGAGCTGTTCGGGGACTTCGTTGGTCAGCAGCTCTTCGCGCCATTCGATGCGATTGGCGCCGGCAGCGGTCAGCACCTCGATGAACGAAGCCTGGCCACGACGGCGAACGAGGTCGGCGCCGTAGCTGGAGAGGCTGATGGAAACGGCAGGTTTATTCATTGTTATCTACCTCTGAAACCGGTTTCATTTTTGTTCAAAAAAAATCATCAAGTTGTGCGGTGCTCTTTCGCGCCCCTTCGCGGGCAAGTCGAGGCTATGTCAGTCACCACAAAATCCACGGGTCGATCCGCGCTCAATGAGCACCGGCGCAAAATCCAGTGTCCGCGCCGCTTCATCATCCCCACGCAACCGCTTGAGCAAACACTCAAAAGCCCGCGCACCAATCTCCTCTGTAGGCTGGGCGAGGGCAGTAATCCCGCTGCCCACCAACGGATACCAATCCAGATCATCCAGCGCGACCAGCCCGACATCCTCGAACAACCGGCAGCCAATTTCACGTAACGCCAAGGTACAGGCCAGCGCTGCCACGCCATTGGCGCAGAACAGGGCCTTTGGGCCGTTATCAGTTGTGTTCAAAAAGGTTTGAAGATCGTTCGCAAGGCTTGAGCCGGTTTCCAGCACCGCACCATTCATGCTTTTGCGCTGGCCAATCTGCTGCTGAAAACTGCTGACCCGCTCGATCCGTGAACTGGTGCCGTCATAGGGCTCAGTCACCAGCAGTACATCGCGAAAGCCTCGCTGCTGAAGATGTTCCAGCGCCATTTCGATGGCCTGCGGGTTGTTCAGTCCGACCATGTCGCTGTCCAGCCCCTCAACCTTGCGATCCACCAGCACCAGCGGCATTTCCCGCTTCAACTCATCCAGTTCATCCCGATGATGACCGAGGGTGTTCACGATCAGCCCTTCGATGTTGTACGAGCGCAGCAGCGCCAGGTGCTGACGTTCCTGCTCGTCATCGCGGTCGGTGTTGCACACCACCAGGCTGTAACCGTGCCGCCGGCAAGCGGTCTCTACCCCGTGCATCACGGCAATCGAATAAGGGTTGCGGATATCGGCCACCAGCATGCCGATCAGGCGAGTGCGGCCGCGTTTCAAACCACGGGCCATTTGATTGGGGCGGTAGCCGAGTTCGGCAATGGACTGCTCGATGCGCTGGGCAATGGCATCGGAGAGCAGGGCGCGGTCATCGCCGATGAAACGCGAGACGCTGGCCTTGGAAACGCCGGCGTGTTCGGCGACGTCGAGCATGGTGACGCGGCTGCGCTGGGCGGCGGAGAAATCGTTCACGGTTGGGTCTTCTTATTGTCTGAAACCGGTTTCAGGAAACACTAAACCCTTTGGTGACGTCAAGTGAAGATGTTTTGTGTAGGGGCGTAAGGGGCGGATGAGTCCGACAGGCGGTAGCAATACCTGTCAGATCTGACAGTAGGAAAATCCTCTATGGAGGCGCCTAATTTTCTCTACAGAAATGCAGAACAAAGTGCCTGTACCTCGCGAACGTCTCGTATGAATCGGAGATGGAAAATGACTTCGATGCTACCCAGTCAAGCCCCCAGGAAGCCCGTAGGCGTGTTGGCATTGCCGCTTTCAGTTGAGGGGATGGATGATAGCGAGGTTTATGTTCCTCGGGACATCATTAAGGGCGGATCGAAGTTTCGCATTCCTTATTGGTTGCTTCCAGAACTCGACGACCGGTTATGGATAATTAAAATTCATAACGGAGTGGAAGAAACCATCTACAACGTTAAATACCCGACGCCCTTGACAGTTGAGTTTTTGTATTTCGATTTGACGCCGAAGCACTTGGAAGTCGATGGTCCTATAGACTTCTATTACAAGATCTGGAAAGGCGACGCCGGTAATGATGATCCCTCTCCGATACGTCATTTATTTATTGATCGAACGCCGCTTGCATGGCTGAAGTTGCCTTGGTTCATCCACGCGACGCTTTGGGGGTATTTGAACAGAAATACCAATCCGCCTATGACCAGTGGTGTGACCATTAGCTTTCCAAGCTTCAAAAATATCGCTGTTCGCGGCGATGTTGCAAAAATTACATTTCGAGGCTATTCCTCGTTGAATGCCAGTGGGCCTGAGGTACCAGGTACTTATGGTGTATGGGATAAAGAACTCTCCGAGAGTGATATAGCCAATGGCTTTGACCATGTTGTGCCGTATCTGAAGCACATATCTCCATTGTTCGATAACAGTTCCGCAATTGCTGTCTGTCAGTTGTTGCGTAATGGCCGGCTCATTGCCGAATCAGAAAGATCACTTGTGAAGATCGATCAGGTAATACCTGGTCAGAGTAGCCCGTCCGGGTTCAATGAAGGAGAAATGCAAATGACTGCTCAACAGCAAGTAACTTTTAAAGCAAGAGAAAATCCACCAAAGCTGGGTGCGAGCGTGAATGGTATTTTTACGACGGCGATTACGGTGGATACGATCGCGGATGATTTCATTCCAAAGAGTCAGTTGGATACAGGAAAGGTCATTATCAAACTCGCTGCCCTCTCCCAACCAGAGGAGGATGATGACTATGATGTCTGGGCGGCCGTCGCCGGGCAGCCACTCCAGCAAATACTTTATGGAATATTGGGACCGATTGCCGATCGTACGGACCCCATGTTGATAGAAATAGACAAGGCGCTGCTACCGGATTTGCCTCAACCCGCGACTCCTACTGCGTACGATCTGCAAGTGCTGGTTTACAAGAATGGTGCGGGCACCGATGACCCATCTAACGTCGTAAGCGTCGTTATTGACGAAAACCCACCTTTTGGACTCAAGTTCCCCACCAAACGACTGACACCGCCAACCCCTAACGCCACGTTCACCAATGCACCGGCCGATGCGCAACGACTTGTCAACGAAGCCTGGATGCAGGCCAACGCGAACCTGCAGCTGGTTTTCGGCGTTGCCTATCCGAATCGTCGACTTGATGACAAGCTGGAACTCCATCTGGTGTCGGGTGTGGCTCCGAACATCGTGGATATCGTTGTATTTGATGCTGTCGTCCCGGCCTCTGGCGCTATTACGGTACCTAATACCGAACTGCGCAAACACAGAAACGGGCGAGTGATGGCTCATTACTTCTGGACCGACCATGTCGGGAACAGAAGCGCCAGCTCCACCCCCGCAGCCTTGTTGACACTTGGGCTCGCACTGGATCCGGTTTTGCGCAAAGCCCCGTTGGTGCCGGCCACTGATCCCAATGCCACCACGACGATCTATCTGGATAACTTCCTCAAGCCTGATGGCACTGAAGAGCCTATTTCCTCGATCGTTGAACGGGCGTTCATCGATAATCTGGAACCGGGCGACGAGGTCCAGGTTTACATCGAAGATGCCTTGGACCCAACAAACTTCAAGATGCTGGGCCCGGTGGCTATCACCAATGCGGACGTGACGTTCCCCGTGCCCTATACAGGATTCTTCGCCGACCTTTTCGGTCCGTACGAAGAGGCTTCGGAATTCAAGATCTGGGCTGAGGTTGTTCGTGGCGCTAATACGTTCCCTTCTCCGGAGTTGTTCTTCTGGGCAGATCTTTATCCAGCAGGGGGGCTGTATCCGGAGTTGCCTGAACTGGTGAACCCGGCGTTTGCCTTGCCAGTGACTACTGGTGCTTCCAATGTACCCAACACCTTGCAACCGGGGGATCGTGACAAGCCGGGGAAAATTGAAGTGACGTTGGCACTTGCGGATCCACCCCTGAACTCGACTGAAACGGCCAAGTTCTATCTGGATGGCAAGTATGTCGATGAGGTTTCACCATTCGCGGACATGACGACGTTCAGCGTTACCGTCCCGGCAATTACCATTGGTGCCTTGCCAACGCCAACGGTGAAAGCCCACTGGACACGTCAGAAAACCGGTATTGATAAAAACGTTGTCAGTTCTCCCTCACAAGATGTAGCGGTCAGTGGCAAGAAAATCGACTTGCTGCAACCAACCATCCGGATTCGTAATCCGCTGAAAGACCAGTGTGACTGTTTCGCGATGAACAATGCCGCCACCAACTGGAGATTGGCACTCGGTATCCCCAAGGATCCCGTCAATCTGCCGGTTGGTACTGTCATCACTGTACACATGGAAGCACACAGTAATGCGACAGCAACGGCCTTGATTCCCAACACGGCGGACTCCCAGCCTTATACGATCCTGGCTGCTGGTACTCCTGATGTAGCAAGCGTCGGTACTGCTGCAATCTTCAAACTTGCACAACCCAAACAGAATGCGCTTGCCTGGATCAAGTTGTGGTACACCGCAAACATCGGTGGGGTTCAAACATCGATTGAACTCGTCAAAAAACTCGACACGATTACTTCGAGCGCAGAGTACTGCGACCGGACTCCTGTGCCGGCAACATGAAGGTTGGGGCTTGAGGGAACTTTATCGCGGGAGAGATTCCTCTTTCCCGCGATATTGATCGCTTTCTGAAGAGTGAGAGGCAGATTTCCATAGTTGTTTGAAGATAAATCCGACAGATGATGGGACTTTTCCTACATCTTGCAAAGAGCTTGCTGATTAATCTGTCGGGCGTTTTCTGGGGCGCTTTTCTCGCAGTCTGTCAGAAAAGTCGCTTCGAATATGTTCGCTGAACGGAGTACTCATGCCTCTATCATCACGTTTAAACCATTGTGCAACTACCGGTTATTTACTTGCGGCGGTTTTTCTCGGCGCTTCCAATGCGCACGCTCGAATATTGAACCCCGGTGAGAGCGAAACGGTCACCAACCCTCCGGCGCCAGAAGTCTGGACGGTCTCCCAGGGCGGAACTCTGACAATCAACAACGCAGACACCCTATCTGTTACTTCGCTAGCGGCCAATGTTGTGTTCAATGGTGGTCAAAGCCAGCGTATCGACGCACGTGATGCTTCCAGGCTGACTTTGTCGGGTGCAACGGTTAACAGTTCGACCGGCAGGGGGGCGATGGCCCTTAGCGACAGCTCTGCCACAATCGATAACAGCACGCTCACCAGCACCAACAGTTTCGGGCTTTTGCTGGGACGCAACATCAATACGCCTGCATCGTCTTCTGCAACCGTCACTGGTAATAGCGTGATCACCGGTGTTCCCGGCGGCGCGAACGCTGTGGGATTCGCAGTGCTGAATCTTACGGACTCGACAGTCGTCGGCACAGGCGCCACCAGTTACGGTGTGCAATTGGGCGGTGCAACGTTATCGGCAACAGGCAGCACGATTATCGGCGCACAGGACGGTCTGCAAATCGTGACGGACAACACGGGTGTCAACGCCAGCACCGTGACGCTCAACAACACCCGTGTGACCGGCGGGACCGGATCGTCCATCGTGTTGGGCTCTTCCGGCAGCGCCGGGACTGTCGCCAACATCAATGTCAGTGGCAACTCAGAACTTGTCGGCGGCGATGGCTCGGTGTTGAAGGCGATCAACCGCTCCACCGCCAACTTCAATGTCGATTCCAGTACCTTGACCGGCAATGTGGTTGCCGAGACCGGCAGCACGGTTGCACTGCTGATGCGGAACGGCGCCACGCTCAACGGCAATCTGCAGAATGTCACTCAGTCCCGATTCGACACTGGCGCTGCCTTGAACGGCAACGTAGAAGCCGTCGCGGGAACGGCGGCCACTGTCAGCCTGGACAACGGCTCGGTCATCAACGGTAACGTCAACAATGTCGCAAGCCTTTCGTTGAATAACGCCAGCAAGCTGACCGGTAACGTCACCAGCGATACCAACGGTAGTGTCTCACTGGACGGGGGCTCGGAAATCAACGGCAACGTCAACAATGTCGCCAGCCTTTCGCTGAACAATGGCAGCACGCTGACCGGTAACGTCACCAGTGATACCAACGGCAGCGTGTTGCTGGACAACGGCTCAGCGCTCACTGGCCAGATCAACAACTCGGGCAACCTGACTGTCAACAATGCTGCGCGATGGGTCATGACCGGCGACAGCACCGTGCAGCAACTGGGCATGAACAACGGTGTCGTGCAAATGGGCACCAATGAGCAGTTCCTGCAACTGAATGTTGGCAATCTCACCGGTAATGGCACGTTCGTGATGGGAACGGACATGGGAACAGGCAGTACTGACTTCCTGAACGTGACCGGCACCGCAAGCGGTCAGCATCAATTGCTGGTTTCTGCCACGGGCACGACTCCGGTTACCGCAGAGCAAGTGCAAGTCGGCAACATTGCCGCCGGTACCGCCGCTTTTGCATTGGCCAATAAGGACACAGTGGATGCCGGTACATTCGTTTACCGATTGAAACAGGAGGGGCAGGGCTTGTACCTCACCCCGGACAAGGAAACCGTCAGTACCTCTACAAACACCGCCCTGGCCCTCGCCGGCAGTGCCCGCAGTGTATTGAATGCCGAGATGAACATGCTCAGCGACCAGATCGGTGATCGTGGTCTGAGCATCCGCCCCGATGCTTCGCTTCGCGCGGCCAGCGACAGTGACACCACTAAACTGAGCAACAGCGTCTGGGTACGCACTTATGGCAACCAGTACAACGTCAAAAATGCCTTCGGTGACGGTTACACCCAGAACCAGAACGGCATCACCGGTGGTGCCGATACAACGGTGGACATTGCCGGCCGTGCCTGGGTCATCGGTGGCTTTGTGGGGGCCAGTCGCACCAACATGGACCTCAAATATGGCTCCAGCGCGACAGTCGACAGCCTGAATGCCGGCGTTTACGGCAGCACGTACGATATTGAAAGCGGCGTGTTCGTCAATGTCATGGCCAAGGTCAACCAGTTCGACAACAAAGCCAAGGTCACCATGAGCGATGGCACGCGGGCCAAGGGTGATTACAAGGCATTGGGGGCCAGCGGTTCGGTGGCGGTGGGCAAGCACATTCGTCTGAAGGACAACTGGTTTGTCGAGCCGCAGGTCCGGGTATCGACCGGCGTGACCCAGAGCGACAGCTATCGGTTGGACAATGGCCTTGAGGTCGAGGCCGACACCATGCGTTCGCTTCAGGGCAATGTCGGTGTCAGGGGCGGTCGAGTCATCGCGCTTGAAAACGGCAGTCTGTTGGAGCCGAGCCTGTCGCTGGGTGCCAACCATGAGTTCGTCAAAGCCAACCGGGTCAAGATCAACGACGACAGCTTCGATGATGATCGCGCCAGCAGCGGAGTCGAATATGGAGCGGGTCTGAAGTGGACGCCGGTCCAGCGCAATTGGCAGGTTTCAGGCCAGGTCGGCGGCAGTAAGGGCAACACCGTCAATCAGGACTGGAGTGGCAGCCTGCGAGTCAGTTACTTCTTTTGATGCGCTGAAACAACAACGCCCCGTGCAGCAATGCCGGGGCGTTTTTTTATGTGCTCAGCCGAAGAGCCCGGCGGCAATGTTGATCGAGAAACCCAGAATCGCCGTATTGAACACAAACCCGATCAACGACTGCGCCAGCACGATCTTGCGTATCTCCCGGGTCGCAACGCCCACATCCGCCGTCTGAACCGCCACGCCGATGGTGAACGAGAAGTACAGAAAGTCCCAGTAATTGGGCGTGGTCAGGCCTTCGGCAAAGCGCAGGGCTGGTTCCTTGCCGTCCCAAGTGTAAAACAGCCGGGCGTAGTGAACGCAGAAAATCACCCCGATCAGCAGCCACGAACCGATCACCGTCAATGCAGTAAAACCGTAGTGCAGGAGTTTGCGGCTGGTTTCCAGATCCTTGCTGCCTGCCAGCTCGACGGTAATGGTGGCCAGGCTGGCCAAAGCGGCGATGCAGACGACGAACAGCACCAGCCCGGCATTTTCATCCTCGACTTCGGCAATGCGTTTGACGTCCGGCGCTTTGGCGCGGATGGTCAGCCAAAGCATCAGGATCAAGTACGTCCAGACCCCGGCATTCCAGCCGATGAGGATTTTGCTGATGACGGATTCCGCCGGGGCCAGGAGGCCGGCGGCAAGGCCGACCAATGCGGCAGCGGAGAGGCGAGGGTGGGTTCGGGCGAGGAAGCGCATGGGGACTCGACGGGCCAGGGTGGTTCAGACACCTTAGCCCAGCGCGGCGACCTGTGGCCACCGCGCAGGGAGTGGTCAATCAATCGGGCTTGGCGAACCTGCGCACAAGCTTGATCACCACAACGAAGAACACCGGCACAAAGATCACCGCCAACGTCGCGGTAATCATCCCGCCAATCACCCCGGTACCAATCGCCTGCTGACTCGCCGAACTAGCGCCGGTGGCAATCGCCAGCGGCACCACACCCAGAATGAATGCCAGCGAAGTCATGACAATCGGCCGCAAGCGCAGACGCGCGGCTTGTAGCGTGGCGTCAATCAGGTCATGACCTTCGTCATACAGGCTCTTGGCAAACTCGATGATCAGGATCGCGTTTTTCGCCGACAGACCGATGATGGTGATCAGCCCGACCTTGAAGAACACGTCGTTAGGCATCCCGCGAAGTGTGACCGCCAGCACCGCGCCGAGCACACCGAGCGGCACCACCAGCAGCACGGAAGTCGGAATCGACCAGCTCTCGTACAGTGCCGCCAGACACAGGAACACAATCAGCAGCGACAGGCCCAGCAGGATCGGCGCCTGACTGCCGGACAAACGCTCCTGCAGCGACAGACCGGTCCATTCCTGACCCATGCCTTTCGGCCCTTGGGCCACAAGCCGTTCGATCTCCGCCATGGCCTCGCCGGTGCTGTGACCGGGTTTCGGCTCACCGGAAATCGAGATTGCCGGGTAGCCGTTGTAGCGGGTCAGTTGCGCCGGGCCTTGAGTCCATGTGGCTTTGACGAACGCCGACAGCGGCACCATTTTCCCGGCGTCGTTGCGCACGTGCATTTTCAGAAGGTCATCGACCTGACTGCGGCGATCGCCTTCGGCCTGCACGACCACCCGTTGCATCCGCCCCTGATTGGGGAAGTCGTTGACGTACGAAGAACCAATGGCAGTGGAAAGCACGTTGCCGACGTCTGCGAAGGAAATGCCCAGGGCATTGGCCTGCTTGCGATCCACTTCAAGCTGCACTTGCGGTGCTTCGGCCAGGGCGCTTTCACGCACGTTCATCAGAATCGGGCTTTTCTCGGCGGCTTCCAGCAACTGGGTGCGCGCCTCCATCAAGGTCGCATGGCCGAGGCCGCCGCGATCCTGCAGGCGGAATTCAAAACCCCTGGAAGTGCCGAGGCCGTCAACCGGCGGCGGCAGTACCGAAAATGCCATCGCATCCTTGATCTGGCTCAGGGCGATGTTGGCACGGTCGGCAATCGAGCTGGCCGAGTCGTCGTTGCCGCGATGCGACCAGTCCTTGAGCGTGGTGAAGGCCAGTGCGGCGTTCTGCCCGCTGCCGGAGAAGCTGAAACCGAGAATCACCACGCTGTCACTGATGCCCGGTTCGCCATTGTTGTGTGCTTCGAGCTGCTCGGCGACCTGCACGGTACGATTTTTGGTCGCGCCCGGTGGCAACTGGATATCGGTGATGGTGTAACCCTGATCCTCGACCGGCAGGAACGAGGAGGGCAGACGCGCGAAGCAAAGACCCAGACCCACCAGCAACACAACGTAGATCAGCAGATAACGACCGGTGCGTTTCAGCGCGTAGCCGACCCAGCCCTGATAACGATCGGTCAGTTGCTCGAAGCGACGGTTGAACCAGCCGAAGAACCCGGTCTTCTCGTGATGCTCGCCCTTGGCGATCGGCTTGAGCAGCGTCGCGCACAACGCCGGGGTCAAGGTCAGGGCGAGGAACGCCGAGAACAGAATCGAGGTGGCCATCGACAGCGAGAACTGCCGGTAGATGACGCCCACCGAACCCTGCATGAATGCCATCGGAATGAACACCGCGACCAGCACCAGCGTGATGCCGATGATTGCGCCGGTAATCTGCCGCATCGCCTTGCGCGTCGCTTCTTTGGGCGACAGGCCTTCGGTGGCCATGATCCGTTCGACGTTCTCCACCACCACGATGGCGTCGTCCACCAGAATGCCGATGGCCAGCACCATGCCGAACATGGTCAGCACGTTGATCGAGAAACCCAGCGCGAGCATGGTCGCGAAGGTGCCCATCAGCGCCACCGGCACCACCAGCGTCGGGATCAGCGTGTAGCGGATGTTCTGCAGGAACAGAAACATCACCGCAAATACCAGCAACATCGCTTCGCCGAGGGTGTAGACCACTTTGGTGATCGAGACCTTCACGAACGGCGAGGTGTCGTAGGGAATCTTGTATTCCACGCCGGCCGGGAAATAGCGCGACAGCTCGTCCATCTTCGCCCGGATCAGCGTTGCGGTGCTGAGGGCGTTGGCGCCCGGCGACAGTTGCACGCCGACGGCGGTGGACGGCTTGCCGTTCAGACGGGTGCCGAACTGGTATTCCTGGCTGCCGATCTCGACTCGCGCCACATCCTTGATGCGCACGGTGGAGCCGTCCGGATTGGCTTTGAGCACGATGTCGGCGAACTCTTCCGGCGTCGAAAGCTGCCCTTTGACCAGAATCGTCGCGGTGATTTCCTGTGTGCTCGGGTTCGGCAGATCGCCGATGCTGCCCGCCGAGACCTGGGCGTTCTGCGCGACGATAGCGGCGTTGACGTCAGCCGGCGTCAGGTTGAAACCGATCAGCTTCTGCGGATCGACCCAGATCCGCATCGCCCGCTCGGCGCCATACAGCTGGGCCTTGCCGACGCCGTCGATGCGCTTGATCTCGTTCATCACGTTGCGCGCCAGATAATCGCTGAGTGCTACGTCATCGAGCTTGCCGTCGCTGGAGGTCAGGGTGATCAGCAACAGGAAACCGGCGGAGACTTTCTCCACCTGCAAACCTTGTTGATTGACCGCTTGCGGCAGGCGCGACTCGACCACCTTGAGGCGGTTTTGCACATCGACCTGTGCCAGCTCCGGGTTGGTGCCCGGCTGGAAAGTTGCCTTGATCGTGGCGCTGCCAAGGCTGCTCTGCGATTCGAAATAAAGCAGGTGATCGGCGCCGTTGAGTTCTTCCTCGATCAGGCTGACCACGCTTTCGTCGACGGTCTGCGCCGAGGCGCCCGGGTAGACGGCATAGATTTCGATCTGCGGCGGCGCGACGTCGGGGTATTGCGCCACCGGTAATTGCGGGATGGCCAGCGCACCGGCCAACAGGATGAACAACGCGACGACCCAGGCGAACACCGGGCGGTCGATAAAGAACTGCGGCATAGAAAAGCGTCCTGCTTACTGACCAGAGGTCTGGGCAAGTGGAAGAGGGGTGTCGTCGATCTGCACCATTTCACCCGGGCGGGCGTGTTGCAGGCCTTCGATGACAATGCGGTCGCCGGCCTTCAGGCCACCGGTGACGATCCAGCGATCGTTCTGCACGGCGCCCAGTTGTACTGGCTGCTGGGCGACGCGCATCTGATCGTCGACCGTCAACACTTGCGCCACACCCGCGCTGTCACGCTGCACCGCGCGTTGCGGCACGGTCAGGCCGTGCTGGATCACGCCTTGTTCCAGACGCACGCGAACATAGCTTCCCGGCAACAGGTCGAGATCCGGGTTGGGGAACTCGCTGCGCAGAATGATTTGCCCGGTGCCCGGATCGACGGTGATATCGCTGAACAGCAATTTGCCCGGCAGTGGATAGAGGCTGCCGTCGTCCTGAATCAACGTGGCCTTGATCTGATCCTGGCCAACCTGCTGCAACTGGCCGGAACGGAATGCCCGGCGCAACTCGTTGAGTTCGCGGGTGGACTGGGTGAGGTCGGCGTGGATCGGGTTCAGTTGCTGGATCAGCGCCATGGGCGTGGTTTCGTTCTGGCCGACCAGCGCGCCTTCGGTCACCAGAGCGCGGCCGACGCGCCCGGAAATCGGCGCTGTAACGGTGGCGTAGCCCAGATTCAGTTTCGCGCGCTCAACGGCTGCCTTGTTGGCCGCAACGTCAGCGGCAGTCTGCCGGGCGTTGGCGCGGGCGTTGTCGTAGTCCTGAGCGCTGATGGCCTTGTCGTCGATCAACTGGGCGTAGCGCTGTTCCTGCAGTTTTGCCTGGAATGCATTGGCCTCGGCCTTGCGCAGAGCGGCTTCGGCGCTGTCGAGGTCAGCCTTGAACGGTGCCGGGTCGATGCGGAACAGCACGTCGCCCTTTTTCACGTCGCTGCCTTCGCGGAAGGTGCGTTGCAGCACGACACCGGCCACCCGGGCGCGGACTTCGGCAATGCGCGGCGCGGCAATCCGCCCGCTCAGTTCGCTGCTGATCGACAGGGGGCGCGCCTCAAGGGTTTCGATCCGCACGGTGGCCGGCGGCGCCTGTTCCTCGGCGTTCGAGGATTTATCACAGGCACTCAGCGTCAGCGCCAATGCGATCAGGCCGAGCCCGGCCAGCAGATTCTTCGACATGTACAACCCCCAATATTGATCTGCGCATCCTACGGACAGTCGCCGAGGGTAGCGGTGAAGCTTTGTAGGTGCTGTGTGAAATTGTGTAAGGGTTTTGCTCAGGGACGAGTGAGGGCGTATATCCTTTACGCCTTGATATTTATTGCGACAGATAAGCCGCCTTCGCGGGCAAGCCCGCTCCCACAGATCCGGTGTGAAAACAGATGTTGTGAACACCAACAATCACTGTGGGAGCGGCGGTGCGACGTTTCGACTTGCCCGCGAAGAGGCCCTGCCAGTCGCCACCGCCTGTTCTGGATCACCTAAATGCCCAACATCCTCCTGGTCGAAGACGACACCGCCCTCGCCGAACTGATCTCCAGCTATCTCGAGCGCAACGGCTATTCCGTCAGCGTGATCGGCCGTGGCGACCATGTGCGTGAACGGGCGCGGCTCAATCCGCCGGACCTGGTGATTCTCGACCTGATGCTGCCGGGCCTCGACGGCTTGCAGGTGTGTCGCCTGTTGCGCGCCGATTCGGCAACGCTACCCATTTTGATGCTCACCGCTCGTGACGACAGCCACGATCAGGTGCTGGGCCTGGAAATGGGTGCCGATGATTACGTCACCAAACCCTGCGAACCACGAGTCCTGCTGGCGCGGGTCCGTACTTTGCTGCGGCGCAGCAGCCTCGGCGAGCCGATGACCGCCAACGACCGGATTCTGATGGGCAATCTGTGCATCGATCTATCCGAGCGCACGGTGACCTGGCGCGACCAGCCGGTCGAGCTGTCCAGCGGCGAATACAACCTGCTGGTGGTGCTGGCCCGTCATGCCGGCGAAGTGCTGAGCCGCGACCAGATCCTGCAACGCCTGCGCGGCATCGAGTTCAACGGCACCGACCGTTCGGTGGACGTGGCGATCTCCAAGCTGCGACGCAAATTCGACGACCACGCCGGTGAGGCGCGCAAGATCAAGACCGTGTGGGGCAAGGGTTATCTGTTCAGCCGTTCCGAGTGGGAATGCTGATTCGATGTTCAGAATCCTGTTTCGCCTCTATCTGGTGACGATCGTTTCCTACAGCGCGGCGATCTATCTGGTGCCGGATCTGGTGGTGATGGCGTTCAAGCAGCGATTCGTCACCTACAACCTCGACTATTCCCGTGGCCTGCAGTCGCTGATCACCAAGCAGTTTCGCGCGGTGCCGCAGGATCAGTGGCCGGCACTCGCGGCGTCGATGGACAAGGATTTTCAGCCGCTGCACATCGTCCTTGCCCGTATTGATGACCCGGACTTCACCGCCATCGAGCAGGAACGTCTGCGGCGCGGCGAGAACATGGTGCGGGTGGGCGACTGGGGCTGGCGCACGCTGGCGGTCACGCCGCTGAACGACGAAATGGCGGTGCAGATGGTGGTGCCGCCGGACCCGATGGACGTGAATCTGTTGTACTGGAGCATCAACGTACTGATCGGCGCGAGCCTGCTGGCGTGCCTGTTGCTGTGGTTTCGCCCGCACTGGCGCGATCTGGAACGCCTCAAGGGCACGGCCGAACGCTTCGGCAAGGGCCATTTGAGCGAGCGCACGCAAATCGGCGTGAGTTCCAACATTGGCAGTCTGGCCCACGTGTTCGACACCATGGCCGGCGACATCGAAAACCTGCTCAACCAGCAACGGGATCTGCTCAACGCCGTGTCCCACGAACTGCGCACGCCGCTGACCCGCCTGGACTTCGGCCTGGCACTGGCGCTGTCCGATGACTTGCCGCAGGCCAGCCGCGAACGCCTGCAAGGGCTGGTCGCGCACATTCGCGAACTGGATGAATTGGTGCTGGAGTTGCTGTCCTACAGCCGCCTGCAGAATCCGGCGAAGTTGCCGGAGCAGGTCGAAGTGTCGCTGGACGAGTTCATCGACAGCATTCTGGGCAGCGTCGACGAGGAGCTGGAATCCCCGGAAATAGTCATTGATGTGCTGCTGCACAATCAGCTGGAACGCTTCTCCCTCGACCCGCGCCTGACGGCCCGCGCGATTCAGAACCTGCTGCGCAACGCCATGCGCTATTGCGAAAAACGCATTCAGATCGGTGTGCAGGTCTGCCCGAAGGGCTGTGAGATCTGGGTGGATGACGACGGGATCGGCATTCCGGAAGACGAGCGGGAGCGGATTTTCGAGCCGTTCTATCGCCTGGATCGCAGTCGCGATCGGGCGACCGGCGGGTTTGGCCTGGGGCTGGCGATCAGCCGTCGGGCGCTGGAAGCGCAGGGCGGGACGTTGACGGTGGAAGGTTCGCCGTTGGGTGGGGCTCGGTTCATGCTCTGGCTGCCAACCCCGACTTGATGATCGCTGAGTTCCCACCCAGAGCGATCATCAAGTCGGTCAAAGCAGTTCAGTGGACTGAATCAATCCGACCCCGGCCACCTGCATCCGCTCGATCGCCGTCGCCAGCGAGCCATTCAAATCGATTGCCCGGCACGCATCCAGCACCACAAAAGTGTTAAACCCCGCCGCCCGCGCATCCAGCGCGGAGAACATCACGCAGAAATCCAGCGCCAGCCCGACCATGTACACCGTGTCGATGCCGCGTTCCTTCAGATAACCGGCCAGACCCGTGGTCGTGACGCGATCCGCTTCCAGAAATGCCGAATAGCTGTCGATGTCCGGGTTGCAACCCTTGCGGATGATCAACTGTGCGTGGGGCAAGTCGAGTCCCGAATGAAACTCGGCACCGCGTGAACCCTGAATGCAGTGATCCGGCCACAGCGTCTGCTCGCCATACGGCAGTTGGATCAGGTCGTAGGGCTGGCGGCCGGGATGGCTGGAGGCAAACGAAGCATGTCCGGCCGGGTGCCAGTCCTGGGAAATGACCACTTGTTTGAACTGCCCGGCGAGCCGGTTGATCAGCGGAACGACCAGATCACCTTCGGGCACGGCCAACTGGCCGCCGGGAATGAAGTCGTTCTGCACGTCGATGACCAGCAGGGCTGTGCGTGGCGAAATCGGCATAAATCCATCCTTCTTGGAAAATCACCCGGGCAGCATAGTGACAAAATTCTTTAAACGTTCAGCCGGGTCTTGAACATTTTCGCCATGTCTTCCAGCTCGGAAGCCGGGTGATGGCCGATCAGCATCCAGGCGTGTTCGCGCTCGGTCCAGTACACCACGTTCATCCCGTGCCGGCGTTCATGGGCCAGCGGCTGGCTGCCGCTGTTGGTGCGCGTGACGCACAGCGCCAGTGGGCCGTGGGTGGCGTCAAGCCAGGTCATCTGGGCGATGGGCACGCCGTCATACTCGAGCAATTGCGCGCGTTTGAACTGTGCGCCGGGCAGTTTCAGTTTCGCCGGCGACAGGTTTACGCCCAGCCGCGCATCGACGGTTCGCAACTGCGCCAGTTGCGAAGCTTCATCGGTGGGCAGATGTTCGAGGGTCTGTGGCACATACAGCGCCATGTAATCGCCCACCAGCTCACGCCAGTTGTGCGATTGCTGCGTTTGCCAGGCCAGGAACAAGCGGTCCGCCGCGATACCTGCGAGCGCCACGCCCGCTGCCGCTGCGCCGATGAACCAGCGTCGGCTGAAACCTGGCTTCTGCGGTGACGGCGCGGCATCGAGCCGGGCCTGCAAGCGATCAAGAGGCGCCTGTTGCGCGAGTTCGTCGTAGGCAGCCTTAAATGGCAGGTTGCTGCGGCTCAGCCATTGCACCCGCAAACTCAGCAGCGGATCGTCGGCGATGAGGCTGTCGAGCTGGCTGCGCTGTTCGCGGTCCAGTTCATCGTCCAGATACGCCACCAGTTGCTCGTCGGAAGGCGCATTCATTGCCGGTCTCCTGCGGGGGTATTCGGTACCGCTTGCAGCGGCGGGTATTCGGCCAGCTTCAGGCGGGCGGTGGCGAGTCGACTCATGACCGTGCCGATCGGCACTTGCAGGATCTCGGCGACTTCGCGGTAGGACAGGCCCTCGACGTAAGCGAGATAAACCGTTTCGCGCTGGGTTTCCGGCAACGCATCGACCCGGCGGATCACCTGTGCCGCCATGACGTGGGTCTGCGCGGCGTATTCGCCATCGAACGTCAGCTGGCTGTTGGCGTCTGTCACGCCCTGGCCCTGGCGCACCCGGCGGGCGCGCACTTCGTTAAGCCAGATCGAATGCAGAATGCTCAGCAGCCAGCGGTCCATGCGCGTGCCGGCCACGTACTGGACCGAACGTTCGAGCGCCCGCACGCAGGTGGCTTGCACCAGGTCCTCGGCCACATGCCGGTTGCGCGACAGCAGCAAGCCGTAGCGCCACAGGCGCGCCAGGTGTTGCCCGAGTTCGGCTCTGAAGGCCTGATCGCTGAAAATGTTCGCCTCCACGTGTTGTGTCAGGTTTTCGATGAATCGTTGATGGCTTCGGCAAGGTCCCGGTATTCCTCACAGGTCGTGCCGCAAATCTTCTGGATGTGCTGCAACTGTTCCTGCGCCAGATCGACACGGCCCTTGATCACATAGGCTTCGCCCAGATATTCGCGGACCTGCGCGTACTGCGGATCGAGTTTCACCGATTGCAGGTAATAGCCGATGCCTTCGTCAGTGCGCCCCAGTTTTCGCGTCGCGTAACCGCGATAGTTGAGGGCCTTGGCGGTATTCGGTTGTTGCAGCGTGTCGAGCAGGGCCAGGGCTTCTTCATAACGACCGGCCTTGGCCAGACGGTAGGCGTAATCGGTCCGGTCGGCGTCGGGCACCAGATGGCTGGTCTGCATCACACACTTCTGGGTCTTGGTGTCGAACACCTGGCCTTTCGGGCAGTTGGGTTTCTGCACCGGCGCCTCTTCATCGCCATTGGCGAAGGCGAGGGGGGTCGCGAAAACGGCGGCCACCAGCAACGGGGCGGCGAACATAACGGAACGGATAGTCATGGGCAAGGCTCCACAGGGGGTCATGTTTTACTTTGAACACCGCAGGGTGAAAATTTATTCATTGCTTTGTCAGGCTTTGTTAAAGGAAAGCCCTTTTTCCGGCGCTATGCTCGTCAGCATTCGTTGTCGATCTGCAGTTCTACCATGGGAGTTTGGCCATGAAAGATCAGGTTCACCACTCGGCCGCCAGCGGCTACAAAACCGCCGCCGACACCTACGTCAAAGGCCGGCCCGACTATCCGCCGGCCGTCAGCGAATGGCTGACGGGCACACTGGGCCTCGATGGCCACAAGACCGTTATCGACCTCGGCGCCGGCACCGGCAAGTTCACCGGACGGCTGGTGGCGACCGGCGCCCAGGTAATTGCCGTGGAGCCGGTGGCGCAGATGCTGGAAAAACTGTCACTGGCCTGGCCGCAAGTGTTGGCCGTCAGCGGCACCGCAACGGATTTGCCGCTGCCCGACGCCTCGGTGGATGCCGTGGTCTGCGCGCAGGCCTTTCACTGGTTTGCCAGTCGCGAGGCACTGGATGAAATCGCCCGGGTCCTCAAACCGGGCGGCAAACTGGGTTTGATCTGGAACCTGCGCGACACCCGGGTCGACTGGGTGCCCAAACTGGACGCCATCGTCAATGCGCTGGAAGGTGACACTCCGCGCTTCTACACCGGCGAATGGCGCAAGGCCTTTCCCCATCCGGCGTTCGGACCGTTGCAGGCTGAGCACTTTCAGCACGGCCACACCGGCTCGCCGGAAGATGTGATTTTCAACCGGGTGCGCTCCACCAGTTTCATTGCCGCGCTGAGCGACCAGCAGCGCACGAAGATCGACGAGCAGATTGCTGAATTGATTGCCGGCGAGCCGCAACTGCGGGGCAGGGACGTGGTGACGGTGCCTTACGAGACGGCGGCCTTCGTCGCCGTGAAGAACGGCTAGAGTCCCGCATTTGGCCGAACCGCCGTGCTGATGCCTTGTTATAGTTCGGGCCTCATTTTCAGCCCGGTAAAGGATTTCTGCCATGACTCAATACACCGCCTTCAGCGTCGAACTGGCCGACAACATCGCCCATGTGCAGATCAATCGTCCGGAAAAGATCAACTCGATGAACGCCGCGTTCTGGAGTGAAATCGTCGAGGTGTTCCAGTGGATCGACGACACCGACGAAGTGCGGGTGGTGGTGCTCAGTGGCGCCGGCAAGCACTTTTCCTCGGGCATCGACCTGATGATGCTGGCCGGCGTGGCCAATGAACTGGGCAAGGACGTCGGCCGCAATGCGCGCCTGTTGCGCAAAAAGATCCTGACCCTGCAAGCCTCGTTCAATGCCGTGGACAATTGTCGCAAACCGGTACTCGCAGCGATCCAGGGTTACTGCCTGGGCGGCGCGATCGACCTGATTGCCGCCTGCGACATGCGCTACGCCGCCGAAGACGCGCAATTCTCGATCAAGGAAATCGACATCGGCATGGCGGCGGACGTCGGCACCCTGCAACGGTTGCCACGGATCATCGGTGACGGCATGCTGCGTGAGCTGGCATACACCGGTCGCACCTTTGGCGCCGAAGAGGCGCGCAGCATCGGTCTGGTCAATCGCGTCTACAGCGACAAGGACGGCCTGATCGAAGGCGTGATGGACATTGCCCGGGAAATTGCCGGCAAGTCGCCGATCGCGGTCACCGGCACCAAGGAAATGATCAGCTACATGCGCGACCATCGCATTGACGATGGTCTGGAGTACGTTGCCACCTGGAACGCCGCCATGCTGCAATCCAACGATTTGCGCGTGGCCATGGCCGCCCATATGAGCAAACAGAAACCCGAATTTCTGGATTGAGAAACCATGACATCTCGCTGGACCACTGCAGTACTGGACACCGATCAACCCGGCGGCTGGGCCGTGGCGCGCAGCCCCGAGGGTTTCCTGTTCGATGACAACGGCGCGCTGTTCCCCCGGGAATGGCTCAAGCGTCAGGACTTGTCGATCCTTGCCGAGCACGGTATCGGTCATCTCGATGGCGAGCCGGTGTATCTGCTGGAACTGCGCAGCACCAGCGAGGTGCCGGGTTGCAACTGGAAAGGCCTGCGGGCGTTCATGCTCGACGGCGATCACACGATCTACAAAGTGCTGGGCTACGCCGCACAGATTGGCACTTGGGCGCGCGAACACCGTTTCTGTGGCAATTGCGGTCAGGCCATGACCCAGGTGCCACGGGAGCGGGCGATGTATTGCCAGCCCTGCGATCTGCGCAGTTATCCGCGGATTTCGCCGAGCATGATCGTGCTGGTGACCCGGGGCGATGAAGTGCTGCTGGCGCGCTCACCGCGTTTCGTCACCGGGGTCTACAGCACGCTGGCCGGGTTTGCCGAACCGGGTGAATCGGCCGAGGATTGCCTGATTCGCGAAGTGCGCGAGGAAGTGCAGATCGAGGTGAAGAACATTCAGTACATGGGCAGCCAGTGCTGGCCGTTTCCGCACTCGATGATGCTCGGCTTCCATGCCGAATACGCCGGTGGCGAGATTGTCTGTCAGGAAGACGAGATCGAAGACGCCCAGTGGTTCAACGTGCATGATCTGCCGCCGTTGCCGGCGTCCAAATCGATTGCCCGTTACCTGATCGACGTCTACGTGGCGCGGCGCTTAGGCCACGCTGAACCAGTGCTGCCAGGCTAGACGCACGGTCAACCCCAGCACCACGGTGATGAACACCGGACGAATGAACTTGGCGCCGCCGCTGATCGCGGTGCGCGCCCCGAAGAACGCGCCGACCATCACCGACAGGCCCATGCTCAGGCCGATGATCCAGTCCACCTGCCCGGAAAACACGAATACCGACAGTGCTGCAATGTTGCTGACGAAGTTCATGCTGCGCGCTACGCCGCTGGCCTTGACCAGATCGATCGGGTAGAGCAGCAGACTGCTGACGGTCCAGAACGCGCCCGTGCCGGGGCCGGCCACGCCGTCGTAGAAACCAAGGCTGAAGCCCTGGGTCGATTGCCACTTCTTCTTGATCGGTGCGTCGCTGTCCAGCGGCGCTTTCGGCGTGCCGCCAAACAACAGGTACAGGCCGCAGGCGAAGACGATCACCGGCAGCATCTTGTTCAGCCACTCGGCTGGCAGATAGTGCGCGACGATCGCGCCGGTCAGTGCGCCGACCAGCGTGCCGACGATGGCATGCATCCACTGCTTGGGATGAAACAGTTTGCGTCGATAGAAGGTGAAGCTGGCGGTGGCCGAACCAAAGGTCGAACTCAGCTTGTTGGTGCCCAGCACCAAGTGCGGCGGCAGGCCGGCGGTGAGCAACGCAGGCGTGGTCAACAGACCGCCACCGCCGGCGATGGCATCGATGAATCCGGCAATGAAAGCGACAAGGGCCAGAACGGCCAGGGTGGTGAGGTCAACGCTGAGTTCGAAAGGCATGGAATCGGCTTATTCGGCAGGTTGCAGAGCTGGGCTGCGGGGAGGGCAGTCATGTTACTCATTTCCGAATGTTGCGGCGACCCATAAGACTCGACCACCGACAGCTCAACTGTTGCCCATCCAGCACACACCCAACAAATCACCCTCCCACCATGCATGTCGATTGCCTGAGGCCCCAATAAAACCGGGCATCCCGTCGCTGGCACGCTTGCTGCTCTGGCTCTCTCACCTTCATCAACTGTCCCGAGGACACGCCAATGAGTCAGCAAGCCGTGAAATTTGCCTACTGGGTGCCGAACGTCAGCGGTGGGCTGGTGGTCAGCAAGATCGAGCAACGGACCGACTGGGGCATCGACTACAACCGCAAACTGGCGCAACTGGCCGAAGCGGCGGGTTTTGAATACGCCCTGACGCAAATCCGCTTCACCGCCGGTTACGGCGCCGAGTTCCAGCATGAGTCGGTTGCCTTCAGCCATGCGCTGCTCGCTGCCACCAGTAAACTCAAAGTCATCGCCGCCATCTTGCCCGGCCCGTGGCAACCGGCGCTGGCGGCGAAACAGTTGGCGACCATCGATCAACTCACCAACGGTCGGATTGCGGTGAACATCGTCAGCGGCTGGTTCAAAGGCGAGTTCCAGGCGATTGGCGAGCATTGGCTGGAGCACGACGAGCGCTATCGTCGTTCGGAAGAATTCATCCGTTCATTGCGGGGGATCTGGAGTCAGGACAATTTCACCTTCCGTGGCGATTTCTATCGCTTCGACAACTACAGCCTCAAGCCGAAACCGCTGGGCCGGCCGGAAATCTTTCAGGGCGGCAGCTCCCGTGCCGCGCGTGACATGGCGGCACGGGTGTCGGATTGGTATTTCACCAACGGCAACAGCGTTGAGGGCATCAAGGCACAGGTCGACGACATTCGCGCCAAAGCGGCAGCGAACCATCATTCAGTAAAAATCGGGGTGAATGCTTTTGTGATCGCCCGAGATACCGAGGAAGAAGCCAAAGCGGTGCTGGCGCAGATCATCGATCAGGCTGACCCGGAAGCGGTGAATGCCTTCGGTGATGCGGCGAAACAGGCGGGCAGGGCGTCGCCGGAGGGCGAGGGCAACTGGGCGAAATCGACCTTTGAAGATCTGGTGCAGTACAACGATGGCTTCAAGACCAATCTGATCGGCACGCCGCAGCAGATTGCCGAGCGCATCGTGGCGTTGAAAGCGGTGGGTGTGGACCTGGTATTGGCGGGGTTCCTGCATTTTCAGGAAGAGGTGGAGTATTTCGGTCAGCGGGTGTTGCCGCTGGTGCGGGAACTGGAAGCCAAAGCTCAATCAGCCCGAACTGCCGAAGTCGCCTGAAAATCCCTCCTGCACACTGTGCAGGAGGGATCGGCTCAATTACAGACCCAGTTCAGACAACCCCGGATGATCATCCGGGCGGCGGCCCAGCGGCCAGTGGAACTTGCGTTCGCTTTCCTTGATCGGCATGTCGTTGATGCAGGCGTAACGCTGGAACATCAGGCCGTTGTCATCGAACTCCCAGTTCTCGTTGCCGTAGGAGCGGAACCAGTTGCCGGAGTCGTCGTGCCATTCGTAGGCGTAGCGCACGGCGATGCGGGTGTCGGAGTAGGCCCAGAGTTCCTTGATCAGGCGGTAATCCAGTTCCTTGGCCCATTTGCGGGTCAGGAAGGCCTTGGCCTCTTCGCGGTTGTTGGCGAATTCGGCGCGGTTGCGCCATTTGGTGTCCAGGGTATAGGCCAGCGACACGCGCTGCGGGTCGCGGGAGTTCCAGCCATCCTCGGCCAGACGAACTTTTTCAATGGCCGATTCACGGTTGAACGGTGGCAATGGCGGACGAACTTCGGCTGCAGTAGACATGTTTGTCTCCCGATCTATTAACAGTTAAACAACTTGTCAGGCTTATTAAGGCGTTACAGGTCCAATAACTTTCGCGCCATGCATTGCGCATTATCGGCGGCACTGTGATCACCCATCACAAGCGCTACGGTAATGGCGCCGTCAATCAGGATCAGCAACTGTCTGGCCAGCAGTTGCGGGTCCTCGGCACCATGTTCGGTACACAGCTCGCACAGGTAGTCGAGCAGCTTTTGTTTGTGGTCTTTGGCGACCAGGCGGATCGGGTCCTCGGGATCGCCGGTCTCGCCGCTGGTGTTGATGAAGGCGCAGCCCCGGAAGCCTTCCGAGGCGAACCAGCCCTTGAGCACGGTAAACAGGTTGAGCAGGCGATCGGCCGGGGTTTCGGCCTGATCGACAGCGCTTCTGTACCAGTGCATCCAGCGCACGTCGCGGCGTTGCAGGGCGGCGACGGTCAGCTCTTCCTTGTTGGTGAAGTAGCGGTAGATACTCTTTCTGGAAACGCCGGCGGTTTTCACCAGAAGATCCATGCCGGTGGCAGCGATGCCACTTTTGTAGATCAACTTTTCGGTGACATCCAGAATGATGTCTCGGGTCGTGTCGTTGCTTGTGATTTCGTTCATGTGGCAAACAGTAGAACGATCGTTCTCCTTGGTCAAGCGGATATTTCTTTCATCTGGAAAATAGCGATCGCCAGCAGGCTGGCTCCCACAGAGGAATGCATTTCAGCCGAGGGAACCTGGCGGCTGGTGATGAAGTCATTACAGACACTCACAAGACCCGAAGGAGTTGATGGTGTAAGCTCTCGGGTTCTTCGGATTCGACCCATTGCGAGCCCTATGCCGTTGCTTTTCAAACGCTCTCTGCTGCCCAAACTGCGCAGCTTTCCGCTGACCGCCGAGGCCGTGACGATCCTGCCCGGCGCCGCCGATTTCCGCCGTTGCCTGCTGGAGAAAATCGCCCAGGCGACCCAGCGCATCTACCTCGTCGCGCTTTATCTGCAAAACGATGAAGCCGGCCAGGAAATCCTCGATGCCTTGCACGCCGCCAAACTCAAGCGTCCCGAGCTTGAAATCGCGGTGGTCGTCGACTGGCTGCGGGCCCAGCGCGGCTTGATCGGCGCCGGCAAACAGCCGGGCAACTCGGCGTGGTATCAGGAAATGACCCGCACCCACCAGAGCGTGGTGCCGGTCTACGGCGTGCCGGTGCAGACCCGCGAGCTGTTCGGCGTGCTGCACCTCAAAGGCTTCGTGATCGACGATTGCGTGGTCTACAGCGGTGCGAGCCTGAACAATGTCTACCTGCACAAGTTCGACAAGTATCGCTTCGACCGTTATCACGTGTTGCAGAGCCGCGAACTGGCGGACTCGATGCACCACCTGGTCCAGCATGGCCTGATCGAATCGAAAGCGGTGCATCGCCTCGATCTGCCGAACCTGCCGACCACCCGCAGCCTGCGCAACGACATTGGCGACCTGCGCAGCCGCCTTAAATATGCGGCCTACGACACCAGCGCCGGCAGCACGGCGCATACCGGCCTGTCGGTGAGTCCGTTGCTGGGTGTGGGCAAGAACAACCCGTTGAACCGGGTGATTCTGGAGCTGATCGCCAGCGCCCAGAAGCAACTGACCATCTGCACGCCGTACTTCAACCTGCCGCTGGGGGGCATCCGCGAGATCAACCGGGCGCTGGCGCGCGGCGTGAAGATCGACATCGTGGTCGGCGACAAGACCGCCAACGACTTCTACATTCCGCCGAGCGAGCCGTTCAAGGTGATCGCCGCGCTGCCGTATCTCTACGAGATCAGCCTGCGCCGTTTCGCCAAGCGGCATCAGCGCAACATCGACAGCGGCCAGTTGAACCTGCACCTGTGGCGTGAGGGCGACAACAGCTATCACCTCAAGGGCATGTGGATCGACCAGCGCTACACGCTGCTGACCGGCAACAACCTCAACCCGCGGGCGTTCCGCCTTGATCTGGAAAACGCCTTGCTGATCGATGATCCGAAAGGCGAGTGGCTGGAACCGCGCCGCGTGGAGCTGGAGAACATTTTCGTTCACACCACGCGGATTGCGCGTTTCCAGGATCTGGAAGCCTTGCCGGATTACCCGGCGGGCGTGGCCAAGTTCCTCAAGCGTGTGAGCCGGGTGCGGGTCGAGCGGTTGCTCTATCGCATCCTCTGAAAGGAGACATCCACGCCTCAAGGATAAGGCGTGGAGTTTCTATTCAACGGCTTTTACGTTTTAATGCGTGCCATTAAAGCGCCACTATTTTTCTTCGCTGGCATGTACCGTCGACGTACAAGGCAAGCACCTCGAATCACGGACGATTATGCAAAACGATACCGTTCAGCCATCCCCCGGACAGATCAAGTTCGCAGAGGATCTGGCCAAAAAGGCCGGCATCCCTGTCCCCGCCGACGTGCGCAGCGATAAGAAAAAGTGCAGTGCATTCATCTCGCGGCATAAAGATACAGCTGCAAGCGCCGCAAAACTTTCTGAGGAAGGCGTGAGCGCCACTCCGTCTGACGCTCAGCGCGCCTACATCAATAAAATCGCCAAGGCCCTGCCCGAACTGGTAACGCCCGAGGTCCTGGCGGTTGCCTTGAGTGATCTGGCTGGCTGCAACGCATTCATCGGGAAGTTTGGGGATCAGTTCAAGCAACATTGTGCCGCGCAGAAGCAGGAGCAGGCCGCCAAGGCTGAGCTTAACGCAAGGCGGAAGCTGGAATACCTGATCAGGGGTCTTGAGTGCATTACCCCGCAATTGCGCCAGAGTGTGGCTGCCGCAGCCAGCTGGGAAGAAAAGCAAGAAGTCGTTGAAACGTATAAAAAGGCCGGTAAAAGTGGCTTTACCCGGCTTGATGCCTCGAAGCTTGCGTCCATCAACCACAAGCTGGTTGGCTATTGGCTTGAAGGGCTCAAAAGCACGGCTTTCGATGCGATGGGCAAGTTGGAAAACCTGCTGGGTGACAAGCCCCGACGCCCATTCAGTCTGGAGATGATCGCAACGCGATTGCTGACGGAACCTTGCGAGGGCTTGTCGTTCGATGCGCCATCGGCCCCGGTGCGCCATCTGGTGCTCAAACTCGAAAAAAACGTTGCGGGCAAGCTGAGTTCCACAGTGTTGAGTGTTTTGCCGTTACAAGCCATTGCGCTCGCTGGCTCCGAATCCGGCTGTTGTGGATGGGCACTTTCAAAAGAGCGTGTCCCGCTGTTCAATCGCGACCTTCTGGGGGAAACAGCCCGCCTGCCGGGTCTGTTGTTCGATGACGTTGAAGCCTACGACCAGTGGGCGCTCGGGCAGATGTCGATCAAAAGCACAGGCACTGACGAGGTCGCCCCCGAGCAGTCGCTGAAAGAAGCGCTGAAGTTGTGGGATGAGGCGTTTTCCAGGCTTTCAAGGGCACAAGGCTTGAGTGGCTGGATTGAGCGTTTTCGCCTGACTCAGGCCAACTTTCCGGCATTGAAATACTACAAGCCGGTTTTCACGCTGGTGAATGGCGGTGCCGTCAAAGGTGCAACCCAGCATGTCTGTAATGCCTATGAGCAACTGCTGGCCGACGAATCGCTGATGGGCCGCAGCGAGCTCAATTTGTTCAAGCGACTGTCACAGATCGACAAACCCGGCAATGAGCGGACTTACGATCCTTTCCATGAGCAGTATGGCGCTGATCATCTGCTGGCCTATTTCGGCCATATGGACTCGCTCAAGAACGGCAAGCGAGAGGCTTACGCCCTGGATCCCGCACAGCGCGACGCGTTGATTGCGTTGAGGCACACCGATGACGGTCAGTTGCTGGCGGTCAATGGTCCCCCGGGAACGGGGAAGACCAGCCTGTTGCGAGGTGTGATTGCCAGCGCCTGGGTCGAGCCACTGTTATCGGAGGTCGACGATCCGGCCTGCCCCATGATCCTTGCCTGCGCGGCGACCAATCAGGCGGTGACCAACGTCATTTCCAGCTTTCAGGAAGCGCCGGGACCGGCACTGTTCGACAGCGCCGGTAACCTGCTGGAAGACGCCGTGACCGGACTCGACAGTCGCTGGTTACCCCATCTGAACTCCTATGGCTGGTTTGCCCCGCCCAGTGACAACCAGGAAAGACGGCGTGATTACGGGAACTACCAGTGGGTGTTGCGCAGTTCCCATCGCGACCCCTGGACATATGACGGTTGCGTCAAACCTTTCGGGAGTGTCAGTGCACAGAAGCTTGAATCGGGTTTCCTGAGGTGCGCGCGCGAATATTTCGGGCAGTCGTTTAGCCTGGAGGAGGCGGTCGGCAAGCTTCGCGGGCAGGTTCAGACCGGTCATGCCGCCATTGTCGATCTGTATCGGTCCTTGTCTAAATGGCTGGCCCTGCTGGCCGACCTCGAGCAGGTTGCCCCCTGGACTCCGGGCCAGGAACTCGCGCGTCGACAATTACAGCAACAGAAGAGGGATCGCACTGCCGATCACGGTTTGCGCAGCCGTCTGCAGTCAGAAATCGAAAGCATCAACACCCGGCTCGCGAGGCTGGCGCCGTTCATCGACTTTGATCGGCTGAGCGATGGCTACGCAGGCTTGCTGGATCAATTGCCAGACGACGATGTCTTGAACGCACAGGGAGCGTTTGCCCACACCCGGCAGACGCTGGCACTGGCAGGCAAGGTCGGCGCGACGATCAAGAAACAGCATGAATACAGCGTCCTCCAGTGGATCGGGGAAAAACTGGCGGCGGTTTTTACCCCGGGAGCTCAGGAGCGCGATCTGGCGAAACTGGCCGAAGCGTTGAGGGCTTGCGGAGTTGTCGTGCCTGCGCACAGGCAAGGCTACGAGGAATACGCCGGTTTGCTGGCCGATCGTATTGAGGTCTTGCAAAACCGCTTGCAGGATCAGGCGGCGCAAGGGCTGGCGATGTACATGAGCCGTTGCGGCGTCCATCTGACAATGGACCCGGACGGACGCCGTCAATGGCCGGCTCTGGTGGAGGCTCATCGTTCCCGTTTAACGCTGGCCCGGACAGCGTGCATGATCCGCCTGGACAAGCTCGAGCAGCGTCACGCTGAAGAAGAGGCGCAATTGCTTGAGCTGGATCAGCATTGGCGCACCTATGAATCCGCTCAGGAGCAACTGGCTCTGTCGCGGGTGTCGGTCGAACAGTCGTTGCAGCGCCTTGGGCTGGATCCGTCGCATCCAGCGTTGCTGACAGACCGTCTGGAGATGCTCCAGAAATGCTGCCATGCCGGTCAGGCACCTTCGGCGGATTTCTTTAAAAATCTGGCGGCACTGCTCAAGCAGCTCCAGGACTGGCTGGATGTGAATGTGCGCACTGCGTTGTTCCATGGAGCCGCGCGGTATTGGGAAGGCCGCTACATTCTGTCGCGGCATCTGCGCACAGCCAACCTGAAAAAGGACGAAACATGGGTTGCGTCCAATGCAGCGCAACTGCGTGAACTGGCGATGCTTGCCCCGGTGTTTGTCGTGACAGCGTATTCCGCACCGAAACTGATGCGCTGTGACGTGAAGGACCTGAATGTCGATTCGCAGCTGTACCTGTTCGGGATGGCGGATCTGTTGATCGTTGACGAAGCGGGACAGGGCACGCCGGACATCGGTGCCAGTGCCTTCATGTTCGCCCGCAAGGCCATCGTGGTGGGGGATGTTGCGCAACTGGAGCCCGTATGGGCGATGGAGAAGGCCAGCTATACCAGTCTGGTGCAGCGTTTCGAACTGGCCTCCCATGTCACTGGCGCGGAACTGACACCCTACCGGGCGCTGGAGCCCAGTGGAGCTTTGCTTGCCAGCGGCAGCGTGATGCGCATGGCGCAGAAAGTCTCACAGTGGTTCAACCCGGCCTTCGTCCATGCGCCGGGATTGACGCTGACCAACCATTATCGATGCCTTGAACCCATCATCACGATCTGCAATGACATGGTCTACGCGGGTGACCTTGCGGTGGCGACGCGCGCTCCGGCGACGCTGTGGCGCCCTGAACTGCAAAGGCTCGGCTTTCTGGTGACTGAGGAAGTGAAGGAGACGAAGCACCCAAGCGGATCGCGGCGCAATGAAAAAGAGGCGCAGTGCATCGCGCAGTGGGTTCATGAAAACGAGGCGAGCCTTGTTCGGCATTACGGCAAGCCGCTGAGCGATCTGGTGGCCATCATGACGCCGTTCAAGGGGCAGATCCCGGTGCTTCAGAGGGCACTGGCCGAGCGTTATGGCGTCCAGCACGACATGGATAACAAAGACGCGCTGCACAACCGGATGGTGATCGACACCGTACATTCGTTGCAAGGCGCGGAAAAACACATCGTGATCTTTGCCATGGTCGATACACATGACCCGGATGCGCAGCACTTTTATGACAAGGGCGCAAACCTGATCAATGTGGCGGTTTCCCGTGCGAAGGAAATGTTCATCGTAGCGTTGTCCCAGAACGCTCTGGATTATGGCCGCAGTCTTAGCGCCGAGACCTTGAGCAAACCCAGCGATTATTTATGGCATGCGCTAGCCACTGGTGGCTCGCGACTGAACCAGCGTCATCTGGTGCTGGTCGAGTCGCCGCACAAACGCAGTGTTGTACATGCCGCTCTGGGCGACAGTATCGAATGGGAGATTCAAGCCACCGGAGGCCATATTTCGCAGCTTCAGGCCCCGGAGAAGTGGGACGCCAGGCAAGCTTCGAAGCCTGTGTGGGGACCTTTGAACGACGCGGGGCTGAGGGTGTTCGACCGTGTTGCAAGGTTGTGGTCTGATCTGGACACGGTTTACCTGGCAACGGATGCGGATGCGGAAGGCGAATTGATTGCCTGGCATTGCCTCAGGGTGCTTCAGGAGCGCCTGGCCCGTGCAGACCTGGGCGCCGGCGGCAGTGGCCCGCACATCAAGCGGGTGCGCTTCAACAATCTCGAGCCGGCGACCCTGCGTGATGCCTTTGACCAGCCTGCACAGGGGCTCGATGCGGGGCTGGTCAAAAGCGCGCTGGCAAGAAATCTGCTCGACCACCTGCTGAGCACACAATACCCGGCCAGGATCGGTCGCAGCAGGCCGAACGTGCCCGCCAAGGGCATTGGTCGAGTGCAGTTGGGTCTATTGGACCTTGTCCAGCAGGCCGCGAAGGAACCGGCTCGGTATATGGTGCAGGTGGAAATTCCCCTGAAAGGTGATCAAGTACTGAAAACCTTTGCCTGCCCTGTTTCGAAGCAGCCTGCCGTGATCTGGGAAACCGAGGATCCGGCATCCGCCGACAAAGCATTGAAGGCCATCGAGAAAACACTGCGGGGGCACTCCGGTGACATCTCGATGCAGCTATCAACCGGACCTTTGCAACAGCTCGATACCTACCCGGCGCTCAACACAGCCCGAATGCTGGCATTGGGTTGGCGTGCAAGGCGACTTTGGCCGGAGCGCGTCATGGAGGCGCTGCAAGCGCTTTATGAAGGGCAATCCGAAATTTCCCAAAAGCTGCCGGATACAACGGGATCGACGCTGCACGAATCGGAGAGCATTCAATGACTTCGCACGCTTTATCGGCTCATCCGATGCTGGAGCCCCTTGACTACGAACTGACGCCAGACCGTGCAGCTTCAATGCTCAAAGGCGACTTGCTATACGTCTACCAATTGCTATGGAAAAGCGCAGTCGCCACTGCGATGGATGGGCCGGCCCTGCGCGAGCAATTGCTTGAAATCCGTCTTCATCCTGCTGCAACGCTGCCAGAAAGTGCTTCGGGACTGGTGTTGCAATCGATTCAGGAAGACTGCGTCGACCCCGGCTGGCGAACGTTGTTGCCCGATGAAGGCGCGCTCGGGAAAAACCCGCTCAGCCCTTTCGTTTACCCCTTCCCGGACAATCTGGATGAGAGTCTTCGGGCATTGCCTGCGGGCCAGAGAGGGCAGAATGGTACGAGGGTGCACGATGGTCAGGCCTGTCTGGGTTTGAGATCGTTGTTGCCCGAGGTCAAAGAATGGCGGGCGAGCAAGGTCAATCTGACGCCGGGCCTGAGTGTGGATCAATTGCTGGAGCAAATGGCCGACCAATCCGTAGGGCGACCTTCGACATTCGCCAGTACATTTCATCGCGCACTCGATAATCAGTTGATCGAACTCAAGGATGGCTGTCTGGAGGTCGGTTTGCTGGGGCGGGACATACTCGACGATATCGCGCTTCACCCGCAGATCGACGCTTTGGGCGCGTCCTATAGCCAGTCACTGGATGCTGCACTCAAGTCCGTGGAGCAGGATCAGACGCAAGCCGGTCGTGTACTCGATGAGTTCAGCCAGCGAGCGCTGGGGCAAAGCACGGGACTGGCTCAATGGCTCGATGGGTTGGTCATTGAAGGCGAAAGCCTGAACCAGGCGTTGGCTCGGGCCGAATCGCGTCTGCCGAGCGCCAATAGCTGGGAGGGGACAAGCCTGCCCGCCGGGCTTGCACCGCAACTGTTGACTCGCCGTCCGGCGGAGGCCGTGGTGTTGCGTGAAGAAATCGATGGTTTGTTCTTCCATGCCGATCCCCAGCGCTGGAAGCGTTTCAGCGCTCGCGAGCGCGCTGCCTGCAGGGTTGCCATTCTCACATTGAGTGATACTCGCTCCAAAGCGCAATGGCTGGCACTGGTTGGTCGTGACATTGCCTGGCGTTACTGGGTAGACCTTGGGCCGGAAGAGTCACTGCTCAATGATGAAGATCTCGGTGAAGCCCTCCAGCATGTCCAGACATTGCCGGTCGAAATACGCATGAGCCTGCCAAGCAAGGCTGAAACCGCCGAATCGTTCATCTGAGGCCGCCGAGAATCCAATGACAAGCCTGATTACTTATCCGCGCACGGCGGCTGAACTGAAAGCGGTCATCGCTCAAGGCTATGACGAAGTCATGAAGCTGATGCGCGATAACAAGCTGCGAGTCAACCTCAAGCGTTTTCTGCAAGTGTTGTTCAAGACACGCAGACATGACGATCAGACGCTGGAAATGTTCAATCAAAAACTGTTGGACTGGCAAGAGAAGCGAAGACAGGCCGGCGAGCCTGATGCCACTCTGGTCTACCACCATTCCGGTGTGCGTCTGCTGACCGGCTTTACTTTCGAGAATTTCAGGTTCGAAAAAAAGCTCGACCGCAATCAATACGACTATGAGCGTGACAAGCAGTATCCCAAGGTCAAGCGCCAGTGGCTCAAGGACATTGCGGTCAGCCATGCCCAGGTCTTGCGTAATGCCGGGTTTCCCCAGGCGGTGATCGACAAGATGGCGCGCGACGGCCTCAACCCTGTCGTCGCGGGCAAGACCTATCAGGTGCACCATCGCAAGCCACTCGATGATAGCGGCGATAACAACACGGATAACTTCATCCTGATTCGCGATGATGTGGAGCATCGTGCGGTGCATGGCCATTACAATCCTGCGGAACTGAGCATTGACCGGCTCAAACCAGGCGAATGGGTAATGGTTGCGTTGCCGACGCCGCCGATGGATTCGATTGTCTACCCCAACCCGGCCATGAACTACGACTCGGAACGCGTGGCGAATGTCGATCTGCTGAGTATTTACGATGACCATTGAATCGTGGGTCGATCATATGACGGCCGATCTGCTGCCGAGCGAAGTGCCGGCCATTCCTCAACCCTGTTCCGAGAAAACTATCGAGGGGGCAGAGGCCGCTTTCAAACAGGCTTTCGGCATGGCGTTTCCCGAAGCTTACAAGCGGGTTCTACGAAGGGCGAACGGCGTTTTGCATAACGGTCTGATCATTTGGCCTGCCGCAACAGAGCCTCTGTTTCAGGAAACCTTGCTGGAAGCGAACAATGATTTGCGCGAAACCTTCAGCGCAGACTTCATCTATTTCGGGCAACTTGATGAAGAACTCTATGTCCTTGAGCTGGCCAGTCAGACCTGGTGCGCCATTGAGTTTGTTGGCAAGCCGATATGGAAACGCTTCAGGGACTCGTTGGAAATGTTCGAGTTCATGCTCGAGCGAGCGAACAATGCATAAACACCAGCAAGCCAACATCGTGATGTGGACTTGCCGGGGAAATGCGGACCAGCTGCAGGGGTATCTCAGTTCAGACCGAGCTTGCCACGCAACGTCGACAGGTCTTCAGCCAGGGTATTGACCGGCCCGACCAGCGCCTTGCGGTCGTTGTCCTTCACCTTGTCGTAAGTCTCGAAACCACCGTCCTTGGTCTTGTACTTGGCCAGGATCTTGTCCACGGTGGCGAAGTTCTTGTCGACTTTGGCGACGAAGGCCTTGTCCTGTTTCTCGATCTGCGGACGGAACAGGTCGACGATTTTCTTCGCGCCGTCGATGTTGCCCTGGAAGTCATAGAGGTCGGTGTGGCTGTAACGGTCTTCCTCACCGGAGATTTTGGTCGCGGCGACTTCTTCGAGCAGCGCAGCGGCGCCGCCGACGACTTTTTCCGGCGGGAAGGTCAGACCGGCGACGCGGGTCTGCAGGTCCTTCACGTCCTTGTTCAGGCCATCGGCCAGGGCGTCGAGATCCTTGGTGCTCTTTTCCGAGAACAGCGAGTATTCGATGCGGTGGAAACCGGTGAAGTCTTCGGCTTTCACGCCTTGCTCGTGGTCGTCGACGCGGGAGTCGATGGAGGCATCAAGGTCACTGAACAGTTCGGCGATCGGCTCGATCGACTCGTAGTAAACGCGGGTCGGCGCGTAGAGCTTTTGCGCGGTGGCCAGGTCGCCTTTTTTCACCGCGTCGGTGAACTGCTGGGTGTGGCTGGCCAGCTCATCCAGTTGTTCGGTGACGTAGATCTTGTAGTCCGACACCGGCCCCACCAGATCCAGTGGCGCAGTCGCGGCGAACGCCGACAGCGGGGTGTTGAGCAAACCAAGGGTCAGCAATAACGCGAGTGGCGTCTTTTTCATGGGGCGGCTCCTGATGTGACTGTTGTTCTGAGGTTGTTATGCGTTGGTTTTGGGTTGTGTGGCAGCCAGCAGCGAGCGACCGATGAAATCCTTGTCGCCCGTGACACCCGGCAGGGTGAAGAAGTAACCGCCGCCGACCGGCTTGAGGTATTCCTCCAGCGGCTCGCCGTTGAGGCGGGTCTGCACGGTGATGAAGCCTTTTTCCAGGTCGGCCTGGTAACAGATGAACAGCAGGCCCATGTCGAGCTGGCCGTTCTTGTTCACGCCGTTGGAATAGTTGAAGGGCCGGCGCAGGATCAGGTTGGCCTGGCTCGCTGTGGTGCGCGGGTTGGCCAGGCGGATGTGCGCGTCGAGCTTGGTCAGCTTGCCTTCCGGGTCCTTGCTGTAATCCGGGACTTCGGTTTCATGGCTGGCGCCCATCGGCGCGCCGGTGGTTTTCACCCGGCCGATGATGCTTTCCTGTTCCTGCAACGGCGTGCGGTCCCAGCGTTCGACGAAGTTGCGGATGATCCGCACCGCCTGATAACTGCCGTGGGCCGCCCAGGCCGGTTCGTCGCTGCCCGGTTGCACCCAGACGATGCGATCCATGGCTTTGCCGTCGTTGGAGTCCGGGTTGGCCGAACCGTCGCGGAAGCCCAGAAAGTTACGCGCCGATTGCGCCGGTACACCCGGTTTGGCCGGGGCTTGCGGCGGCACGCTGCCTTCCTGCTTCCAGCGCACCAGCAGCAGGTCCGGCAGGTTCTTCACGATGTCGCGCAGGGCGTGGATGTTGGTGTCGGCGGTGTTGGAGCAGAACTGCAGGCTCAGGTCGCCGTGGCAGCAATCGGCTTCCAGCGCGTCGTTGGGGAAACCGACCATGCGGATCAGGCGCTTGGGTTTGGCAGCGGCCAGACCGAAGCGCTCGTCGAACAGTGATTCGCCCACCGACACGGTGATGGTCAGGTTGTCCGGCGTCACCACCGGGCCGAGGATGCCGGAATCCGGCGGCGGCAATTTCGGATCGATCTGCGCCACCGGGCCGCCTTTCATCAGGAACGCGATGCGTTCGTTGAGGGTGCGGAACAGGCGCTCCAGGTCTTCACGGTCGCCGGCCAGCACATCGAACGAGACCAGCATGCCGGCTGCCGGGCGCGGGGTGACGATGCCGCTCTGATGCACGCCGTAAAAGTCGTGGTGATCCTGGGTCTTGTCGCTGCTCGGCGCCTCGGTGACTTGCGCAGGGGAGGCGGCCATCGCCGGGCAGCTCAGGGCCGTGCCGGCCAGTGCAACACCGGCGGCGCCCATCCCCATCAGTACGCGGCGACGTTGCAGGTTGAAGTGTTCGGAATCGTTCATCGGTATTCGTCTTCTGCTTACAGGCCGGAGAGGCCGAGGGCGGGATCAATGGCGTCGAGGGCATCGGCCAGGGCCTTGGCCTTGTCGGCGATCTGCTTGCGTTGCTCACCGTTGACGGTGTCGTAGCTGGCGTAGCCGTCCTTGACCTTGAGGCTGTTCAGCGTGGTATCGAAATCAGTCAACGCGCCGTCGATTTTCGGCAGCAGGTCGGCGGCGGATTTGCTCAGCAGCGGGCGCAGCAGTTCGACGACTTTGTGCGCGGTTTCCTGATTGGCCGCGAAGCCGTTGAGATCGCTGTGGCTGTAGCGTTCCTCTTCGCCGCTGGCGGCGCGCACGTCGGCGAGGGTGTTGAGGTTGCGCACGACGATTTCCACCAGTTGCTCCGGCGGCAGCGACTGGGCCAGCAGCTGTTGTTTCAACGTGGTGACGTTGTCGAGCAAGCCTTGGGCGACGGGTGCCAGGCCATCGAGTTTGCGTTGCTGGAACAGCGCGTATTCGAGGCGGTGGAAGCCGACGAAGGCCGGATCCTGCTCGCGTTTCTCGAAGTAATCGGCGCGGGCATTGATGCTGTTGTCCATCTCGGCCAAGCGTTGAGCGGCCGGAGCCAGACGCTGGTACGCGGCGCGGGCCGGCAAATACAACGCCTGAGCCTGGGCCAGATCGCCGCTGTCGATGGCTTGATTCAGCGCCGTCACGGCTTTGATCAGCGCGCTGCCCTGGCTCGCCAGGTAGACGCGGAACTCCGACAGCGGCCCGACAAAGGCGACCATCGACGGCTTGGCCTTGGCGGCAGCATCCGAAGCGGCGGTTGGTGTCACGTGCAGGGTGCCGCGCGGGTTGCTCAGCAGGCCGCAGGTGATGGCGTAGTCGCCGGGTTGCAGGTTGGCGTTGATCACCTGGCTCAGGCCCGGCGCGATATTCTCGCGCTCTTCGATCACCAGCACGCCATCGAGGATTTCCCATTCCACCGCCCGGTCGGAGCGGTTGACGATGCGGAAACTGGCGCGGCCGGCCGGAACGGTAAGGGCATTCGGTTCGCAACTGTGCGGATGGATGTTCACCACCACTTCGTCACGGTTGTGCTGACGTTTGGCGGCGGCCATTTTCGAGGCGTAGTAGAACAGACCACCGGCGGCGATCATCACGACCACCGAACCGGCCACCGCCCAGCGCAAGGCGCGGGGAGGGGAGTTCTGAGGAATATCAGGCTTTGACATGAAGGCCCTTATTGGCTGGAAACGGAAGACGATTGGGCAGCAGGTTTGGGCGCCGGCATGAAAAACATCACCAGCGCCACCAGCAGATAAATCAGGTACGCGCCGAGGGTGCTGACGGTCGGGGCATCCTGATAACCGAACATGCCGGCCAGCACCGAGCCCAGCGGGCCGTCCATCGGCAGCGTCGCGCTGAAGTCGAAAAGCACGGTTTGCAGGTGATTCCAGACGCCGGCTTCATGCAGCGCCTGCACCGAATTGGAGAGAATCCCGGCGGCGACCACGAGGATGAACAGCCCGGTCCAGCGGAAGAACGCCGAGAGATTCAGGCGCATGCTGCCGCTGTAGATCAGGAAGCCGACGACGATGGCCAGGATCAGGCCGAGCAGGGCGCCGATCGGTGCGGCCGGGCCTTCGCTCTGCTGGAACACGGCGAGCAGGAAGAACACGGTTTCCAGTCCTTCCCGAGCCACGGCGAAGAACACCATGGCGATCAGCGCGATGACCTGATGTTTCGACGCAGTCAGCGCATGATCGAGCGAGGCTTGCAGCGAATGTTTGATCGAACGCGCCACCTTGCGCATCCAGAACACCATCGAGCTGAGAATGCCCACCGCCACCAGCCCGACCACGCCTTCGAACAGTTCCTGCTGTTTTTGCGGGAATTCGGCGCTGACCAGTTCCAGGCCACCGCCGACCAGCAACGCCAGCGCGGCGGCGAGAAACACCCCGATCCACACCGCCGGCATCCACTGGCCACGGCCGGTCTGTTGCAGGTAGCTGGCGATGATGCCAACGATCAGCGCGGCTTCGATGCCTTCGCGCAACATGATCAAAAAGGGAACGAGCATTCGACGATCACTGTGTAACGGAATGAGGTTACAAGTTGTAACATAATGAAAGTCATTCTCACATGGCATCCATTGACATTTACCTGAACCGGAGCTGAACGAGTCTGAACATCCACGTCGCCCAGCCAGCTGCGCTAAGATGCCCGCCACTCGAACAACAACAGGATTGCCTGCGTTCCATGTCGGAAAAAGACACCATCGCCATTCAACTGGTGCGTGAAGCACTGCTGCAAAGTTGTGCCCCGGGCGTGGCCACGGAAGAAGTCTTGAGCAAGGTCGGGATTGATCCGGCGTTGCTGTCCACCGATGACGCTCGCGTGCCGGCCAGCCAGTACGCGCGGTTGTGGCGCCTGCTGGCCCGGCGCGGTGATGACGAGTTCTTTGGCATGGACCCGCGCAAGCTGAAATCCGGCAGCCTGGAGTTTCTTTGCCGCAGCGCTATGGCCCAGCCGAACCTGGCCGCAGGGTTGAGCGCCGGGTTGAACTTCCTGTCGCTGATGCTCGAACGCATGCCGGCGCAATTGGTGCATCAGCAGAGCCTGGCGGAGATTGTCCTGCTCGAAGACGACCCTGAACCGCGCCGCGCCTTCACCTATTTCACCTACTGGATGATTGTCCACGGCGTGGCGTGCTGGTTGGCGGGGCGGCGGATTCCGATCCTCGCCATCGAGCTGCGCTGCCCGGTACCGGATTTCTGTGATGACTATCGGGTGATGTTCTCGGAAAACCTGCGCTTTGACCGGCCGCGCACGCGGATGATCTTCGCCGCTGACGTGCTGGATCTGCCGATCAAGCGCAGTGCCGAGGAATTGAAGCGCTTCCTCGCCCATGCCCCGGCCAACATTCTGGTGAAGTACCGCGACCCGGAAAGCCTTGCGAGCCGGATAAAGCAGGATCTGCGGCAGTTGCCCGCCGAACACTGGCCGGAAACCGATGCGTTGGCCCAACAGTTGTGTATGTCGGCTTCGACCCTGCGTCGGCGTCTGGCTGAAGAAGGGCAGACCTATCAGGGCCTGAAGGACAGCGTGCGCAAGGAGCTGGCGATCACCTGGCTGGCGGAGCCTTCGATCAGTTTTGCCGAGATCGCCACGCGGCTGGGGTTTGCCGATGCGAGCTCGTTCTACAAGGCGTTTCGCAAGTGGTCGGGGACCAATCCTGGGCATTACCGCACGCTTATTCTGAACGAAGCAGACTGATCCAATTATTGTGGTGTCTGCGCCGGCCTCTTCGCGGGCAAGTCGAATCGTCGCGATGGCGGCCTGTCACGCGCTACATAACGCAAACCTTGGCCAAACCAGTCATCCATCTTGATGGCTTTGACCATTGCCCCGCACCCCGCATGGCGCGAGTATTCCTCTGTTGTTTACGGTTCCCCAACCTAATAAGAACAGAGGGATTCTGGCAATGCGCGATTACTTGTCTGCCACCGCACAGTTTGATTATCAGCACACCGTGGACGCCGCGCTCAGCGGCACGCTCGAGGCGCTCAACGCCTGCGTCGAATGTTGTGACCGCCACGCGCTGCCTGGGCGCATCGCGCTGTTCTGGGAAGGCCGCGATGGCGCCAGTGCGACGTACACCTTCAGCGACCTGCAGGACAAAGCCGCGCGTTTCGCCAATTTCCTGCTCGCCCAGGGTGTGCAGAAGGGCGACAAGGTCGCCGGCCTGCTGCCGCGCAATATCGAATTGCTGATCACCGTGTTCGCCACCTGGCGCATCGGCGCGGTGTATCAACCGCTGTTCACCGCGTTTGGCCCGAAAGCCCTCGAACATCGCCTCAACAGCTCCGGCGCCAAAGTCGTGGTGACTGACGCCGCCAACCGGCCAAAACTCAGCGAAGTCGCCGACTGCCCGACGCTGGTCACCGTCGGCGGCCCGAAAGGCCAGGGCATCGTCCGGGGCGATTTCAGTTTCTGGGCCGAGTTGCCCAACCATTCCAGTGTCTGCGAACCGGTGATGCTGACCGGCGAAGACCCGTTCCTGCTGATGTTCACCTCGGGCACCACCGGCCCGTCGAAGGCGCTGTCGGTGCCGCTCAAGGCTGTCGTCGCGTTCCAGAGCTACACCCGCGATGCCGTGGATCTGCGCCCGGAAGATGCGTTCTGGAACGTCGCCGATCCGGGCTGGGCCTACGGCATCTATTTCGGCGTGACCGGCCCGTTGTCGATGGGCCATCCGATCACGTTCTACGATGGCCCGTTCACCCTCGAAAGCACCTGCCGGGTGATCAACAAGTACGGCATCACCAACCTCACCGGTTCGCCCACGGCGTATCGCCTGCTGATTGCCGGCGGCGATGAATTCGCCAAGTCGATCAAGGGCAAGCTGCGCATCGTCAGCAGCGCCGGCGAGCCGTTGAATCCGGAAGTGATCCGCTGGTTCGCCGACAACCTCGGCGTGGTCATTCACGACCACTACGGCCAGACCGAACTGGGCATGGTGCTGTGCAACCACCACGGCCTCGAACATCCGATCCACCTCGGCGCTGCCGGTTTCGCTTCGCCGGGTCATCGCATCGTTGTGCTCGACGATCAGTACAACGAACTCGGCGTCGGCCAGCCCGGCATCCTCGCCATCGACCGCAAGCAATCGCCGATGTGCTGGTTCGCCGGTTACGAAGGTGCGCCGACCAAGGCATTCGTCGGCGATTATTACCTGAGCGGCGACACCGTCGAGTGGAACCCGGACGGCAGCATCAGCTTTGTCGGCCGCAGCGATGACGTGATCACCACTTCCGGCTACCGGGTCGGCCCGTTCGACGTGGAAAGCGCACTGATCGAACACCCGGCCGTGGTCGAAGCCGCCGTGGTCGGCAAACCCGATCCGGAGCGCACCGAACTGGTCAAAGCTTTCGTCGTGCTCAACCCGCAATACCGCGCCGAGCCGGCGCTGGCCGAAGAACTGCGCCAACACGTGCGCAAGCGTCTGGCCGCGCATTCGTATCCTCGTGAAATCGAATTTGTCAGCGAATTGCCGAAAACCCCGAGCGGCAAATTGCAGCGCTTTATCTTGCGCAACCAGGAAATCGCCAAGGCTCAAGAGGCCGCGGCGAACAACGTTTCAGCTTGAATCCAAGGAAACAGTCATGCAGATCGAGAACAAGGTTTTTATCGTCACCGGCGGCGCGTCCGGCCTGGGTGCCGCTACCGCTGAGTTGCTGGTGAACGCCGGCGCCAAAGTGATGCTGGTGGACATGAACGCCGAAGCCGTTGCCGCCCAGGCCCAACGCCTCGGCGCGCAGAGCGTATTGGCCGATATCAGCAACGAAGCCGCCGCCGAAGCCGCCGTGCAGGCAACGGTAAAAGCTTTCGGCAGCCTGAATGGTCTGGTGAACTGCGCCGGTATCGTTCGCGGCGAGAAGATCCTCGGCAAAAACGGTCCGCACGCCTTGTCCAGTTTCGCGCAGGTGATCAACGTCAACCTGATCGGCAGCTTCAACATGCTGCGCCTCGCAGCGGCGGCGATTGCCGAAAGCGAAGCCAACGCTGACGGCGAACGTGGCGTGATCATCAACACCGCGTCGGTTGCGGCGTTCGACGGTCAGATTGGCCAGGCCGCGTATTCCGCCTCCAAAGGCGCGATCGCCAGCCTGACCCTGCCTGCCGCCCGCGAACTGGCGCGCTTCGGCATCCGCGTGATGACCATCGCCCCGGGCATTTTCGAAACGCCGATGATGGCCGGCATGACCCCGGAAGTGCGCGACTCGCTGGCCGCCGGCGTACCGTTCCCGCCGCGTCTGGGCAAGCCTGCCGAGTATGCTGCGCTGGTGCGGCATATCATTGAAAACAGCATGCTCAACGGCGAGGTTATCCGTCTCGACGGTGCCTTGCGCATGGCCGCCAAGTAAGGAGGATTTCCCATGACCATCTCCAACGATCCGATTGTCATCGTCAGCGCCGTCCGCACCCCGATGGGTGGCTTCCAAGGCGAATTGAAAAGCCTGACCGCGCCGCAACTGGGTGCCGCTGCTATCAAGGCTGCGGTCGAGCGCGCCGGTGTTGCTACCGATGCGGTCGATGAAGTGCTGTTCGGCTGCGTACTGCCGGCCGGTCTCGGCCAGGCGCCTGCGCGTCAGGCTGCGCTGGGCGCCGGGCTGGATAAATCCACCCGCTGCACCACCGTCAACAAGATGTGCGGCTCGGGCATGGAAACCACGATTCTGGCCCATGACATGTTGCTGGCCGGCAGCGCCGATGTAGTGATCGCCGGCGGCATGGAAAGCATGTCCAACGCGCCGTATCTGCTGGATCGCGCCCGTGCCGGTTACCGCATGGGCCACGGCCGGGTGCTGGATTCGATGTTCCTCGACGGCCTCGAAGACGCCTACGACAAGGGCCGCCTGATGGGCACCTTCGCCGAGGATTGCGCTGAAACCAACGACTTCAGCCGCGAGGCTCAGGATGCTTTCGCCATCGCCTCGACCACCCGCGCCCAGCAGGCAATCAAGGACGGCAGCTTCAAGGCCGAGATCGTTCCGCTGACCGTGACCGTCGGCAAGGAACAGGTTGTGATCAGCAACGACGAGCAACCACCAAAAGCCAAACTGGACAAGATCGCTTCGCTGAAACCGGCGTTCCGCGAGGGCGGCACCGTGACCGCGGCCAACTCCAGTTCGATCTCCGACGGCGCCGCCGCACTGGTGCTGATGCGCCAGTCGCAAGCGCAGAAACAGGGGCTGAAACCACTGGCGGTGATTCACGGCCACGCAGCTTTCGCTGACACCCCGGGCCTGTTCCCGGTGGCACCGATTGGCGCGATCAAGAAGTTGATGAAGAAAACCGGCTGGTCGCTGGATCAGGTCGATCTGTTCGAGGTCAACGAAGCCTTCGCCGTGGTCGGCATGGCGGCGATGACCCACCTGGAAATTCCTCACGACAAGCTCAACATCCACGGCGGCGCCTGCGCCCTCGGCCACCCGATCGGTGCCTCAGGCGCGCGGATTCTGGTGACCTTGCTCTCGGCCCTGCGCCAGAAAGGCCTGAAACGCGGCGTCGCGGCGATCTGCATCGGCGGCGGCGAAGCCACGGCGATGGCTGTCGAGTGCGTCTGAACCCGAGTTAAGGATTTGCCATGATTCCCAATGACGACCAACAACAAATCCGCGACATGGCCCGGCAGTTTGCCGAGGAACGGCTGAAACCGTTCGCCGCCGAGTGGGATCGCGAGCACCGATTCCCGAAAGAAGCCATCGGCGAAATGGCCGGGCTGGGCTTCTTCGGCATGCTGGTGCCGGAGCAGTGGGGCGGTTGCGACACCGGTTACCTGGCCTACGCCATGGCCCTGGAAGAAATCGCCGCCGGCGACGGCGCCTGCTCGACCATCATGAGCGTGCACAACTCGGTGGGTTGCGTGCCGATCCTCAAGTTCGGCAACGACGATCAGCGCGAGCGCTTCCTCAAGCCGCTGGCCAGCGGCGAGATGCTTGGCGCTTTCGCGTTGACCGAACCGCAGGCCGGTTCCGACGCCAGCAGTCTCAAAACCCGCGCACGCCTTGAAGGCGATCACTACGTGCTCAACGGCTGCAAACAGTTCATCACCTCCGGGCAGAACGCCGGGATCGTGATCGTGTTTGCCGTCACCGACCCGAGTGCCGGCAAGCGCGGGATCAGCGCCTTCATCGTGCCGACCGACTCGCCGGGCTACAAAGTCGCCCGCATCGAGGACAAACTCGGCCAGCACGCCTCGGACACCTGTCAGATTCTGTTCGAAGACGTGAAAGTGCCGGTGGCCAACCGATTGGGCGAGGAGGGCGAGGGCTACAAGATCGCCTTGGCCAACCTCGAAGGCGGCCGTGTCGGCATCGCTTCGCAATCGGTGGGCATGGCCCGCGCCGCGTTCGAAGCGGCCCGTGATTACGCCCGTGAACGTGACACCTTCGGCAAGCCGATCATCGAGCATCAGGCGGTGGCGTTCCGTCTGGCGGACATGGCGACCCAGATCGCCGTGGCGCGGCAGATGGTGCATTACGCCGCCGCCCTGCGCGACAGCGGTCAGCCGGCCCTGGTCGAAGCGTCGATGGCCAAACTGTTCGCCTCGGAAATGGCCGAGAAGGTCTGTTCGATGGCATTGCAAACCCTCGGCGGTTACGGTTACCTCAACGACTTCCCGCTGGAGCGCATCTACCGCGACGTGCGGGTCTGCCAGATCTACGAAGGCACCAGCGACATTCAGCGCATGGTCATTTCGCGCAATCTTTGAGAAGGAATCTGCACATGAGTTACGAAACGATTTTGCTGGAAACCCATGGCCGCGTCGGCCTGATCACCCTCAATCGCCCGCAGGCGCTGAATGCCCTCAACGCGCAACTGGTCAGCGAAGTGAACCGCGCACTGGATGGTTTTGAAGCCGACGCGAACATCGGCTGCATCGTCATCACCGGCTCGACCAAAGCCTTTGCCGCCGGCGCCGACATCAAGGAAATGGCCGATCTGACCTACCCGCAGATCTACATGGACGACCTGTTCAGCGACAGCGACCGCGTGGCCAACCGCCGCAAGCCGATCATCGCGGCGGTCAACGGTTTTGCCCTTGGCGGTGGCTGTGAACTGGCGCTGATGTGCGACTTCATCCTGGCCGGCGACAACGCCAAATTCGGCCAGCCGGAAATCAACCTCGGCGTGCTCCCAGGCATGGGCGGCACCCAGCGCCTGACCCGCGCCGTGGGCAAGGCCAAGGCCATGGAAATGTGCCTGAGCGGCCGTTTGATCGACGCGGTGGAAGCCGAACGTTGCGGCATCGTCGCGCGGATCGTGCCGAGTGCCGAGCTGCTGGATGAAGCGCTGAAAGTGGCGGCGGTGATCGCCAGCAAATCGCTGCCGATTGCGATGATGGTCAAGGAAAGCGTCAACCGCGCGTTCGAAGTGAACCTGACTGAAGGCGTGCGCTTCGAGCGCCGGGTGTTCCATGCGGCGTTTGCGACGCAGGATCAGAAGGAAGGGATGGCGGCGTTTGTGGCCAAGCGGCCGCCGGAGTTCCAAGGCAAGTAATGCGGCGCCCTCAAGAGCCCCCTCATCGGAACGCCGCCCGCCTAACCCTCTCCCGGAGGGAGAGGGGACTGACCGGGTTGTTTTCGGGAGTTGCACCGACCTTAGCTACCGAGTTGAACTCTGGCTTGAATAGCGCGGGATTGGTGTCTTCGTTTGGCAATTCCATAATCGACCGGGTTGTTTCAGGTCGATGTCAGACCTGAGACACCTCGGTCGGCTCCCTCTCCCTCCGGGAGAGGGCTGGGCGGGCGGCGTTCCGATGAGGGAAAGGGGCCGACACGGTTACAACTGATAGTCCTTCAACTCCCGAGCAATCACCATCCGCTGTATCTCGCTCGATCCCTCATAAATCTGGGTAATCCGCGCATCCCGGTAGTACTTCTCCACCGGATAATCCTCCAGATACCCATACCCGCCATGAATCTGAATCGCTGACGAACACACCTTTTCAGCCATTTCCGAAGCAAACAGCTTGGCCTGCGAAGCCTCCGACAGACACGGTTTACCCGCAGTCCTCAGTCGCGCCGCATGCAGGATCATCAAGCGCGCCGCGTTGATCTGCATCTGCATGTCTGCCAGCAGGTTGGCGATGCTCTGGTGTTCGACGATCGCTTTGCCGAACTGCACTCGATCACGGGCGTAACCCAGCGCTGCCTCGAACGCCGCACGGGCGATGCCCAATGCTTGCGCCGCAATGCCAATGCGCCCGCCTTCCAGGTTGGAAAGGGCAATCGCCAGGCCCTTACCGCGTTCACCCAGCAGATTCGCTTCAGGAATGCTGCAATTGTTCAGCGTCACCGCGCAGGTATCGGAGGCGCGAATGCCCATCTTGTGTTCGGTGCGGTCGACGATGAAACCCGGCGTATCGGTCGGCACCAGAAACGCCGAGATCCCACGCTTGCCGAGATCCGGATCGGTGACGGCAAACACGATCGCCAGTTTCGCCCGCTTGCCGTTGCTGACAAATTGCTTGGCGCCGTTGATCACCCATTGCCCGTCGCGCAGTTCGGCGCGGGTGCGCAGGTTGTGCGCTTCGGAGCCGGCCTGGGGTTCGGTCAGGCAGAAGCAGCCGATCACCGCGCCGCTGGCCAGGTCCGCCAGCCAGGTCTGTTTCTGTTCTTCGCTGCCATAGTTGAGCACCGGCCCGCAGCCCACCGAGTTGTGGATGCTCATGAACGCGCCGGTGGCGCCGTCACCGGCGGAAATTTCTTCCACCGCCAGCGCATAAGCCACGTAGTCGACGTAAGTGCCGCCCCATTCCTCCGGTACTACCATGCCCAGCAGGCCGAGTTCGCCCATCTTCGCCACCAGACCGTCATCGATCCAGCCGGCCTTTTCCCAGCCCTGGGCGTGAGGCGCGATTTCGCCACGGGCAAAGTCCCGGGCCATGTCGCGGATCATTACCTGGTCTTCAGTCAATTCGAGATCGTGCATGGCTCAGCTCCCGCTCTCTTCGAAACCGTGGAAGAAACTCGCGATGTGCTCGGCGTGCAGCGCAGCAAGGGTCGGCGGGTTCCAGCGCGGTGATTTGTCTTTGTCGATCAGCAGGGCGCGCACGCCTTCGATCAGGTCGCCGCGTTCGAACCACTGGCGATCCAGATGCAGTTCGAGGGCGAAACAGTGTTCCAGGCTCAGGTGCCGGCCGCAACGGAGCATTTCCAGGGTCACGCCCATGGCCAGCGGCGAGCGGGTTTCCAGCAGGTCGGCGGTGGTGGTCGCCCATTCGTGGCTGTCGGCGACAGTCACGGCGCGCAGTTGCTCGACGATGCTCGGCACGTCAGGCAAGGCGAAGAAGTGGTCGATGGCCGGGCGCAAGGCTTCAAGCGGCGCATCCGGCAGGGTTTGCACGGCGTGGCGGGCCAGCAGGTTTTGCAGGTCTTTGAGCGGCGTGTCGTGCCACTCCAGGTGATCGAGCTGTTCGTCGAGGATGCCGAGTTTGCCGCTTTCCAGATACCAGTCGGCCAGGCCGCAATACAGCGCATCCGCTGCACGAATCTGAACGCCGCTGACACCCAGGTAAATCCCCAGCTCGCCGGGAATGCGCGGCAGGAAATAACTGCCGCCGACATCCGGGAAGTAACCGATGGCCACTTCCGGCATCGCCAGACGACTCTTCTCGGTGACCACCCGCAGATCGGCGCCTTGCACCAGACCCATGCCGCCGCCGAGAACGAAACCGTCCATCAGCGCCAGCACCGGTTTGCGGTAGTGGTGGATCGTCAGGTCGAGGGCGTATTCCTCGACGAAGAAATCTTCGTGCAGCGTGTCGCCGCTTTTATGGCTGTCGTACAGGGATCGAATGTCGCCACCGGCACAGAAGGCTTTCTCGCCGGCACCGCGCAGCACGACCGCGTGGATATCGGCATCAGCGGCCCAGGCGTCCAGGTGTTGCCGGAGCTGGCGCACCATGTCGAGGGTCAGGGCATTGAGGCCGGCGGGGCGGTTGAGGGTCAGATGACCGATGTGATTGCGAACCTCGGCCAGCACTTCGTGTGGCGTGGCATCCATGGACGAAGTCCGCGGGGATGAAGCCTGAGCAGTCATCACTAACTCCCTGCTTTTATTGTCTTTATTCGAGAAGCTCGCGCGCGAGCGTTACTGGATCGTAACAGTGCAAATTTGCCGTGTACAACGCGAATAACTGCAGGAGGGATTTGCATTTTTGCATGGCATTGATGCGTGTTGGCAGACGCCTGCGGGCACACGCAGCCTTTGCATGGGTTAGTGGTATTCAGCGGTTGTGCTACACCCTACTGAGCGGTGTTAACAGGATGTTCGTCCATTACCAGAGGAAGAAAAATGTTTCCGGGAATCGGATTGTTGCAACTAAGGAGTGGTATGGCCCGTGCGGGCAGGCAATTTTCTACTACCCCCACCGTGCAAAAGCACACACGCAAAATTCTGTCTTTTAATCAAGACGCTCCAATATTCAGTGGCAGCCTTGCAACGCTCTTGCCGCAGCATGCGAGTATGCGGGCCAGTCATTTCTTCAGGTTTTGTGTCAATGTCCAAATGGGTTGTGATGTGCTCGAAAGGCTTTTGCCCGCGTTTGACCTGACGCCCTCGCAAGCGATCGAGTTCGATCGTGCCACTCATCAGGCCGGAGTCGGCCATAGGGTCAAGGGCGCACCTGCGTTCAACAAAACCTCGGACGACATAGGGCAAGAATTGGCGACCGGTGTTTCCCACATGGACGCAGCACATTTCAATAACCTGGGACTCAAGCCAGACTTTCTGAAGCCGTTCAATACCCTCATCAAAAACTCGAATGGAGATTTGAAAACGACTCTTCAAACGCTGCAGTCTTATTGCGTGGTTTATTGCTCGGATACGCGTCTTTTGCCACAGCGGGTCAATCTGAAGTCGGAGAAAATCCTTGACGACGTTCACCGTGAGGTGGCACGAAATATTTTCAGCAACCCGGATTTGATCAGCCACCCGCTGATTTCAGAATTCCTGATCAATTACTACATCAATTACGCGAACACCAGGATCGACGGCAGTTTCACTGCCGACGAAAAGAAAACACCTATGACCCCAGACTGCGCAATGACGATGTTATACAAACCTGGTTATTCGGACGTGAAAGCAAATTTGTACGACCAACTGTGGCCTGGCGTGGCGTTCATGATCGATGAAATTAACCAGGGCCTGCCGCCGGGTATCGAAAAGCTCGAATACGACGATTACATCGGCCCAGGTTCCACAGCAGGTAAACCACGATCACCCGAAATCCAGGCAATGATCGATAGCTTTCGGGACACACAAAACCCCGGGGAAGGTGATCAACGCATGTAGATGAGGGCCTTCAGTGAACCGGCCGGCGTCTACGACCGAGCAAGCACTTCGCTGATGCTGCGGCGCCTGGCGTGCAGTTCGCTAGCGTGGATCAGTTGTTCGAGATCCTCAGGGGTTACATCAATGAAGGCCTCCATGTCCGCCAATGCCCGTTTCAAGTCTTCGGCGGTGATCGCCTGAATGTCGACCGGGGCAACCATTGGCGCGGGCTCGGCGGGGCGTTTTGGATAGCGAATGCGGGTCAGATTGTTGTAGGCCAATGCGGCCAGCAGCAGGCAGGCGGCGCTGAGCATCACCGGTTCCAGGGCTTTCCAGTCCATGGCGATGGTCATCGGGTCGGCCAGCACCATGGTCAACGCGACGGCACCGGCCGGCGGGTGCAGGCAGCGCAGCCAGCACATCAGGATCAGCGCCATGCCCGCCGCGAGGCACGCACTGCCGAGGGTTCGGCCGAGGACGTGGGCCACCAGCAACGCGACGACACCCGCGCACAGGTAGCCGCCGATGATCGACCATGGCTGGGCGAGGGCGCCGGATGACACCGCGAACAGCAACACCGCCGAAGCGCCCAGCGGGCCGATCAGGTGGTAGGCCACTTCAATGCCGAACACCTGACTGCACGCCCACACGCTGAACAACGTGCCCAGGGCCATGCCGATCGCGGCGCGGCTCCATTCGGTGGGGCGGGTGTTGATGGCGGCGGGCAACCAGCGAGCGAGCATGCAGAATCGATCCTTTGCAAAATTCAGGGCAAAAAAAAGGACTTGTCCGTAAACGCGGAAAGTCCTTCGAAGTGTTCCAACTATTGGGGGAGGAACGCGCACAGTGTGCCAATCAATCACGATGCTGACAAATTCATATAAATGCAGTTTCAGTGCATTATTTCTGAAGTAAAGCCACGCGCCGCCCGCTCATGAAACACAGGAAACCGCCCATCGCGGTCAGTGCGCTGAGGGCGTAGAACATAGTCGGCGCCGGCGTGTGCATCAGCAGGAAGCCGCAAATTACCGGGCTCAACGCGCCACCCAGCGCCGCCAGATTCTGCGCGCCGTAATAGCTGCCGCGCAGTTCTTCCGGGGCCAGGGTGTCGACGAACAGGAACTCCGACGGGTAAATGATCATCTCGCCGAGGGTGAAGATGAACATCGCGATGCACCACGTCACCAGGCTGTCCGCCAGGCTGAAGCCGATCAGGCCGAGGATGAACAGGCTGGTGCCGGCGGCGATCCAGTAGCGCAGTTTTTCCCGGTTGAGAAAGCGGCCGATCTGGTATTGAAGCAGGATCACCGCGATGGCGTTGCAGGCGAGCAGGGCGGCCATGGTTTGCAGGGCGCGCTGCGAGTCTTCGACCACCAGCAGGTATTGCGACAGGTACAACGTGAAGCGCCCGTGGACCACGGTGCTGAGCAGACAGCCGCAGGTGAACATGATCAGCGTGCGGTCGTTTTTCAGGGTGATGAGGGTTTTCAGGAAGCTTTGCGGCTGGCCGATGGCGGCGACCGGGCTGGCGTCCTTCGGGATGCCGATCATCAGGAAGATGCTGCCGAAAGCGATGCCTGCAGCAATCAGAAACGGCGCAATCGGGTACACCCCGGCGATCACCACGCCGAGCATCGGGCCGGTGGCGTAGCCGATGTTGGTCAGCGTATAGCGCAGGGAAAACGCCTTGGCCCGCTGGCCCATGGGCAGGTTTTCACTGAGGATCGCCTTGGAGCCGATCAGGAACAGCGCCGACGCGGTTTCGGTGATGACCAGGGTCAGGGTCGTCAGGTACAGGTCTTTGGCGAAGGTCAGCAGCACGAAACCGATGGCGCTGGAGAGCATCGCCAGAATCAGCAACCGGCGCTTTTCCAGCCGGTCGATGATGTAGCCGCCGTACAGCGCAAGCAGGGTGGCGATGAACACCGCGATGCCCAGCAACAACCCGACATCCTGTTGGTTGAGGCCGAGCTTGTTGCTCAAAAACAGGGTGAGCAACGGACTGGTGATGGCGCGGCTGACGACGATGGTCAGCGAGACGATCATCAGGCGGCGGATAACGAGCGAGTAGGTGGCCACGGAAAATCAAATGTCCTTATTCGGTTAACAGGTGCTCGAGATCGCGCACGGAATCCAGCGTTTGCAGTTGCCGCAGCTGTGCCAAAAGCGGCTCGGCCTTGACCGGTGAAATGACCCGCAACGCCAGACTGAAAAACTTCTCCTCCAGCGCCGCCTCGCTCAGCGGGTTGCCCGGCGCGCCCAGAGGCACCTCGACACACAGACTCGCCTGACGCCCGTCGCGGGTTCGCACAGCGACCACTGGCTCGCCATCCTCCGACAGTCGCTCATCCACTTCAAGGCGAATGCGCGTCAGCCAGTGAACGATACGCAGATCGTTGCGTGGCTGTTCGTCGTAAGCCTCCAATCGGCAATGACCGTGCACCAGTCGCGCAGCGAGGGCGTAGGGCAGACTCATCTGCGCAGCGGCCAGACTTTGGATGTCGCGACCTCCGCACATGTCGAGCAGAAACCCACACAGATTCACCTGGATGTCTTCCACCTGATCGGCGCCGACTTGCAATTGCTCCAGCAACAAACCGAGCGCATCGATCGCCGAGTGGGTGCCACGACACGCTGCGTAGGGTTTGATTGAGCAGCGCGCGAGTTTCCAGACCTGTCCCAATTCGGCATCCAGCGCATCCGGCTGCGCGCTGCCTGGCGCCAGGGTCTTGAGAAATCCACCCCAGACATCATCGAACAACACCGACGGCCCACTGACGCCTTCACGGGCAAAACGCGCTGCGAGCAAACCACCCTCGGCCGCCCGGCCACTGTGCAGTTTTTTGCTTTGCGAACCGTCGTGAATGAACGCCCACAACCCCCCGCTGAAACTGCCGGCGATGCCCAGCGCCGACACGGTTTGCCCGACGTCCAGCGCAAAGATCCGCGCACAGGCCGCCGCCGCTCCGAACACGCCGCAGGTGGCGGTGGAATGCCAACCGGCGCCGTTGTGCGCTGAATAGCTGCCACAGGCTTCCAGCACCCGCCGGCCGATTTCGTAGCCGATCACCACGGCGGTGATGAATTCGCGACCGTCCACCGGCCGATCCACCAGCGACAGCGCGGCCATCACCGCTGGCAACACCACCGCGCCCGAGTGATCGCAACCGCCGGTGTCGTCCAGCTCCAGCGCGTGGGCGGCGATGCCGTTGAGCAACGCCGCATGCCCCGCGCCGACCCGCAACGACGAACCCCAGACCAGCGCGGTGCCCGGCTCGGCGCCGAACACCTGCCGCGCCTGAAGCGCCACCGCGCTGTCGGCCCCGGCCAGTGCTGCGCCGAAGGTGTCGAGAATGTGTCGCTTGGCCTGCTCCACTAAAGCCGGTGGCAAATCTTCAACCCGGGTTTCGACGCAAAACTGCGCCAGCCGCTGCATGCGTTCCGTCATACGAGGTAGTCCCGATAATGGCGCTCATACACCGACGCCGGATGATCCAGCGCGACCGGCGCCGCCGTTTGCGCCCACCACTGCGCGACTTCGGCACCGGTGGCGATCCACACGTCGTCATGCTGCTGAATGCCTTGCAGCAACTCACGCAGCACACCGATGCGCCCCGGCGTGGCGATGATTTCCGGGTGCAGCCGCAGCACGTAGCACAGGCCGAAGCGGTGGAACCCGGCGAAGTCCATTTGCAGGTTGCCCAGGGTGTGGCTGTAAGAGGCGATCCGCGATTGCGCCGGTGGCACGGCCGGGCTCAGGTTGAAGGCGAAGTAGGGTTCGTCTTCCAGTTCGTAATGCAGCGGCAACTCGACCACTTCAGGGGCGGTCGGGTGCAAGAACGGCAGGTCATCGCCGCGCCATGATGAAGACCAATGAATGCCATGATCTTTCAAGGCCTCGATGAAGCCTGGCGCGCCGTTGCCTGCGGGAATCCGGAAACCGTTTGGACGCACGCCGGTCAATGCTTCCAGGGCTGCACAACCCTTGGCAACTTCCGCGCTTTGCGCTGCCAGATCCAGCGTGTCGTAATCCTGATGACGGTAGCCGGCGCAGGCAACTTCATGGCCGTCAGCCTGAATGGCCGCGATGTGCTGCGGGTTTTCCTCGGCAACGATACCGGGCACAAACCAGCTGCTGCGCACCCCGAATTCCCTGAACAGACTGAGCAAACGCTCGACGCCCCGTTGGGTGCCGTAGCGCCACACCGAGAGCGTCTTGTCGCGCCCGGCGACTTCCGGGGCCTGGGTGAGAATGCCGTGGATATCGTTGTAGTCGACGGTCAGCACCACCGCGCAGCGTTTGCCGGCGGGCCAGAGGTTGTCAGCGTCAGCCATGGTGATGCTCCTTCAGCCACCAGCGGGCGACGTCGCGGCAAGTGGCGAACCACACGTCATCGCGCTGGCGCATGTGTTCGAAGAGTTTTTCCAGCAACAGGATGCGCCCCGGTTTGCCGGTAATTTTCGGGTGGAACAGGGTGGTCAGGCACAGGCCTTCGTCCATCGCGCCGTCGTACTCGCGCTGCCAGTTGTCGAGGGTCAGCTCGTAGCTGGCGGTGCGGTCGAGCCCGGACGGGAAGTTCGGTGCGCGGGTGTAGGCGAGGGAGGCGTAGTCGTCCATTTCCCAGCGACCGGGGATTTCCACCAGCGGCGTGTCGTGGCCGGGGACGTTGACCAGATACGGCCGGTCATCGCCGCGCATGCTGCTGGAATAGATGACGCCGTTGTCGGCCAGCATCGCCGGGGTTTCGGCGCGCCAGTCGCCGGACGGCGTGCGAAAGCCCTCGGCGCGGATGTGCAGGTATTGCCAGAACACATCGCGGGATTTGTTCATCACGGCCTGCTGCTGGTCCAGCGTCAGGGCGTAGAAGGATTCGTGCTTGTAGCCGTGGTAGGCGACTTCATGACCGCGCTCGACGATGGCCTGGCATTGTTTCTGCCAGTTTTCCACGACCCAGGCAGGGACGAAGAAGGTGGTCGGGATCTTGAAGGCGTCGAGCAGATCCAGCAGGCGGGGCAGGGCGCGGTAGGGGCCGTAGCCGCCGAAGCCGAAGTACTCGGGTTTGTGCCAGATCGAGCCGTTGAGCATGGCGTCGCCGGTCGGGCCGTCGAGGTCGAAGGCCAGGGCGAGGCAGGCTTTGTGCTGGTTGGGCCAGGTGGGTTGTTGAGGGGCGGACATGGGTGTGGCGCTCCGGGGGTTGGTCAGTTGGATCCTGGGCGTTGATCAGATCGAGCCCTCACCCCAGCCCTCTCCCGGAGGGAGAGGGAGCCGATTGAGGTGTTCTTGAGATGTACATCGACCTGTGCAATCGAGTCGAACTCAGGCTTTGAACAGCGTGAAGATCGGCTCCCTTTCCCCCTCGCCCCCCCTGGGGGAGAGGGCTGGGGTGAGGGGGATCGATCTCGAACCTTACTTGCCCGCGTTGATGGTCACATCCTTGATCGCACCCAACTCCAGATCCCACTTCTTCAGAATCGCGTTATAGCTGCCGTCATCCACCATGCTCTGCAACGCCACTTTCACCGCTTCACTCAGCTCAGGCTTCTTCTTGCTTACCCCCAGCCCGGTGAACTGCACGGAGATCGGCTGGCCGACCGTTTTGTACATGTCCTTTTCCTGAGTCTTGAGGTACGACAGGGTTTCGCTGCCCTGCATCGCCGCATCAATGCGGCTCTGGCGCAGTTGCGCACGGGCGTCGGCCGAGCCTTCGGTGCCGATCACGTTGATCGCAGGTTTGCCGGCGGCCTCACAGTTCTCCTTGCTCCACGCGGCGATTTCCGCCGGGAAAGTGGTGCGGCGGCTGGTGCCGACTTTCTTGCCGCACAGGTCGATGATCTCGTTGGTCGCTGCGTTCTTCTGCAAGGTGTAGAACTGCGGGCCGCTGGTGAAGTAGTCGATGAAGGTCACGCTGGCCTGACGCTCGGCGGTGTCGGTCATGCCCGACAGAACCACGTCCACGCGGTCGGTGGTCAGGGCGTTGATCATTTGTTCGAAGCCGGTTTCCTGCCACTTGATCTTCACCCCGAGGCGTTCGGCCAGGGCGTTGCCCAGGTCGTAGTCAAGGCCGGTGAGCTTGTTGGTGGCCGGGTCCTTGAAATCCATCGGCGGATAGTTGGGCATGATCGCGACGACGATCTCGCCTTTTTCCTTGATGCTGGCCGGCAACTCGGCGGCCACGGCGAAACCGCAAGACATGAGGGAGGTGAGTACTGCTGGAATGACGAAGTTCTTCATGGACGTTCTCTTATGAGTGTTGTGAAGGCCAAAGGGGCCTCAGGTTCGAACGGCAGAAATGAAGCTTTGGGTGCGCGGGTTTTGCGGACTTATTAGTATTTCTTCGGGGCTTCCAGCCTCCACGATCTGCCCGCCGTCCATGAACACCATGCGGTTGGAAACCTCCCGGGCGAAGCCCAGTTCATGGGTGACGACGATCATGGTCATGCCGGTCTGCGCCAGATCGCGCATCACCGACAGCACCTCACCGACCAGTTCCGGGTCGAGTGCCGAAGTGGGTTCATCGAACAGCATCAGCTTGGGGCGCATGGCCAGGGCGCGGGCAATCGCCACCCGTTGCTGCTGACCGCCCGACAACTCGATCGGGTAGCTGTTGCGTTTGTCGGCCAGGCCGACCCGGGCCAGCAGTTCCAGGGCTTCTTCGTGCGCCTCCTTGGGCGAACGCTTGAGCACCTGGCACGGGCCTTCGATGATGTTTTGCAGCACGGTCATGTGCGGGAACAGGTTGAAGCGCTGGAACACCATGCCGGTGGCCAGGCGCTGGCGGGCGATCTGCGATTCGTTGAGCTCGTGCAGCTTGTGCCCGACGACGCGGTAGCCCACCAGTTCGCCGTCGACCCACAGGCCGCCCTTGTCGATTTTTTCCAGCTGGTTGACGCAGCGCAGCAGGGTGCTCTTGCCCGAGCCGGACGGGCCGATGATGCACAGTACTTCGCCTTGCTCGACTTCGATGTTGATGTCCTTGAGCGCGTGGTACTGGTCGTAATATTTGTTCAGGCTCACGGCCTTGACGATGCTTCTCATGTTCGACTCCTCAAGAACGCTTGCCGGCGCCGCGAGCGAAACGACGCTCCAGACGGCTTTGACCAAAGGACAGGACGGTGACGGTGGCCAGGTACCAGATACCGGCGACGATCAGCAGCTCCATGACCCGGGCGTTGGCGTAGTAGATGTTCTGGGCGTTGTAGAGCAGTTCCGAGTACTGGATGACGCTCGCCAGCGAGGTCATTTTCACCATGCCGATGAATTCGTTGCCCACCGGCGGAATGATGATCCGCATGGCCTGGGGCAGGATGATCCGGCGCAGCGCTTGCAGGCGCGGCATGCCGATCGACTTGGCGGCTTCGTACTGGCCGGTGTCCACCGACAGCAGGCCGGCGCGCACCACTTCGGCGGTGTAGGCGCCCTGGTTGATGCTCAAGCCGAGCAGGGCGGCCACGAATGGCGTCATCAGGCTCACGGTGTCGAGTTCGAACAGGCCGGGAATGCCGATGGTGGGGAAGATCAGCGCCAGGTTGAACCACAACAGCAGTTGCAGAATCAGCGGCGTACCGCGAAACAGCCAGGTGTAGGTCACTGCCACGTAGCGCAGGATCGGGTTGGCCGACATGCGCATGATCGCGGTGATCACCCCGAACACGATGCCCAGCGCCATGGCCAGCACGGCCATGATGATCGTGTTGAACAGGCCCCACATGATCGCTTCGGAGGTAAGGAACTGGCCGATGTACGACCATTCGATCTTGCCTTCGGCGAAGGCCCGCACCAGGCCGATGATGGCGATGACGATCACGGTGGCGAAGAAGATCCGCCCGTAATAACGCCGTGGCACATGCTGGTACTGGGTAATGTCGAACTGGTTTTCTGCCAGTTTGCGCTCCGCCTGGAGTCGTTCTGCCTGAGTCTGGCTCATGGTGTTTCTCCGTACACTGTACTTTTCGATCAACCCCCTCCCGGTGGGAGGGGGACCCGGCTTAGAGGCGGAAGCCCTGGTAGTTTTCGGTCCACAGTTGCTGCGCGGCGAGGGCGGTTTTCAGGCGGCCGATCTGCTCGCGCACCTGTTGCGGCGCAGTACCGCCCCAACCGCTGCGGGCAGCGATGGCGGCTTCCAGAGTCAGGCTGTCGCGCACGTCTGCCGTGAGGCGCGGGTCGATCTCGGCCAGCAGCGCCGGCGAGGCTTCCCACAATTCGAGGTCGTGTTTTTCGCAGGCCTGCACCAGCGCGCCAGTGATTTCGTGGGCCTCCTTGAACGGCACGCCGCGCACGGCCAGCCAGTCGGCAACTTCAGTGGCGAGGGTGAAACCCAGTGGCGCCTGACGCCGCAGTTCCTCGACGTTGACGGTCATGGTCGCGACCATCCCGGCCATGGCCGGCAGCACCAGCAGCAGGGTGTCGACGCTGTCGAGCACGCCGTTCTTGTCTTCGCTCAGGTCGCGGTTGTACGACAGCGGCAGGGATTTGAGCGTCGACAGCAGACCGGTCAGGTTGCCGATCAGGCGGCCAGCCTTGCCCCGTGCCAGTTCGGCGATGTCCGGGTTTTTCTTCTGCGGCATGATCGAGCTGCCGGTGGCGTAGGCGTCATCTAGATCGACCCAGCGGAACTGGCGCGATGACCACAGGCAAAACTCTTCGGCCAGACGCGAGATGTTGATCCCGAGCATGCTGGCGATGAACAGGAATTCGGAGACGTGGTCGCGGCTGGCCACGGCGTCGATGGAGTTTTCGCAGACCCCGGCGTAGCCCATTTCCTTGGCCGACTGCTGAGGCTGGCGCGCGATCGCGGAGCCGGCCATGGCTGCGGCACCGAGGGGTGACAGCGAAGTGCGCGCGTCCCAATCCACCAGACGCTGGACGTCACGCAGCATCGACTGCGCATGGGCCAGCAAGTGATGGGCGAACACGATCGGTTGCGCCTGCTGCAAGTGGGTGAAACCCGGGCAGATGCTCTCGACGTGCTGCTCGGCCTGATCCACCAGCGCCGTTTGCAGGGCCAGCACTTCCACGGCCAGGGTGCGGACGTGATCACGCAGGAACAGGCGCAGGTCGTTGGCGGTCTGGTCGTTGCGTGAACGACCGGCGCGCAGCTTGCCGCCCAGTGCGCCGAGGCGTTCGGTCAGCAGGCGCTCGATGAAGGTGTGAACGTCTTCGTCGTCCAGGGTCGGAGCGATGCGCCCGGCAGCAAAATCGGCACCGATGCCGTCCAGGGCTTCGATCATCGTGCGGGTTTCCTGCTCGTCCAGCAGGCCGGCACGTTGCAGTTCCCCGGCGTGGGCCTTGGAGCCGGCCAGATCGTACGGCGTCAGGCGGAAATAGCGCTCGGGGCAACGGGACAGGGCCGCCAGGGCTGCGGACGGGCCGCTTTTGAAACGGGCACCCCAGAGACGGTCGGTGGTTTGAGACATTTGTTGTTTTCCTCGTCGGTAACGCGAACTGAAATCGGTGTGCTGGGCCCTGAAAAATCTCGCCGAACAATCAACGGACAGAATCAGGCCAAAGCAGTTTTCAAGAGGGCAGTTGCAAAGAGACAAGAGCTGATCGAAGTGTCAGCTTTTAATGTTTGGCGATCAGTGAGTTGGCACTGATGTTCGGGATTTTTTGGCGGTTGCCAAGGCTTGTTTTCTGTGATCATTATTATTAGCCGGCGATGTTTTTGTTGTTGGACACAGATTGTTGAACATTGCGCCAGAGGTAAATCAGCATTATGGAAACCCCACTTTCCAATTCCGGAAACCCACCGGTCAAAACCGCTCACCGGGCACCTTTGGCCCTCAGCGGACTGGATTTCAAACTGCTCAAGGTATTCAAGGCGGTGGTCGAGGCCGGCGGCTTCAGCGCGGCGCAAAACGAGCTGAATGTGGGCCTGGCCGCGATCAGCAAACAGATCTCCGACCTGGAAATCCGCATCGGCATGCGCCTGTGTACCCGTGGCCGCGAGGGGTTTCACCTGACCGAAGAAGGGCGTCTGGTGTATCAGGCGTCGATCGATCTGTTTGCCTCGGTCGACAACTTTCGTGACCGGCTTAGTTCGGCGCAGAACGAACTTATCGGCGATCTCGGAGTGGGCGTGATCGATAACACCATCAGTGACGATAATTCGCCGTTAGTTGCCGCGCTTAGAAAGATAAATGAACACTCGCCGAAAGTAAGGTTTCAACTTCAGGCGACCCAGCTGGATGAAGTGGAAAGAGGCGTGGTAGAGGGGCGCTTAGTTGCCGGAATAGTCCCGGTTTATCAAAAGCGCGAAGAGTTCGATTATTACCCGCTCTATGAAGAACGCTCGCAGGCTTACTGCGCCGTCGGCCACCCGTTGTTCGAGATGCCGGCGGAGCAGATGGGCGGCAACGTGCTGCAGGATTACGAGTGCATCAACCACCGCTACGCGATCCATCGCGACAAGCTCAACTTTGCCCGCTATGACAGTTTTTCCGCCTCGGCGACCCAGGTCGAAGCCGTCGCGTTGCTGATCAAGACCGGGCGTTTCGTGGGCTTTCTGCCCCGGCATTACGCCGCCACACTGGTGGCCGCCGGGCAGTTTCGCGCGGTGTGCCCGGAGCTGATCCACTTCGACACGCCGTTCAATCTGATCCTGCGCCACAACACCGTGCGCAGTCCGTTGGTCAAGGCGTTCGCCCAGGCGCTGGGGGTTGATCTCAAGGCGACGGCGTGAGCACCAGGCGCATGGCGCAACGTCGCTTGCCGGGCAATCCGTGAGCGATTTCATCGCGCAATACTTGGTCCAGACGCTCGTCGGTGTCCTCGGCGTTCAATAGCGCAAATCCCATGCGTTGATAGAACGGCGCATTCCACGCCAGATCGCGAAAGGTCGTCAGCGTCACCGCCCGAAGTTGCCACAGACGCGCTTGTTCAATCGCCGCCAACAGCAACTTGCGACCGACGCCCCGGCCCTGAAAGTGTTGGCTGACGGACAGTTCCTCAATGTGCAACTGTTGGTCGACAGTCACCGCTCTTAAAAAGCCTGCAAGTTGCCCGTCGTTGTTTTCCGCGACCCACAGTTCGCCCCGTTCAATGGCCGGTAAATGCGCCGAGGCCAGCGGCACAGCGGAATCCGCCAGCCAGGCCAGTGAAGGGTCGAGGCGAAACAGCGCGGCGGCCGAACGCTCGATGGCGGGGAGGGCGATAGCATCGGCTGCCAGGGCCTGTCGCACGGTAAAGGTCATCAGTCTGCTGTCCCTGTCGAAATCAAGGCCGCAGGTTAAGGCGTCAGCCACAGCAACACATAATCGTTTTTGTCGAAACGCCCGCTCAGCACCGGTTGCAGCGCTCCGAGCGGGGTACCTTGCAGGGTCTGCAAGTCGCTGCGATCCATCATCAGCCACGCCGGCCCCTTGAGCGCTTCGAGCGCTTGCGTGGTTTCGGTGAACAGCGGTTGCAGGTCCTGCTCGACGTTGACCATGAACTTGATCGCCTTGGCGTCCTTGCCCATGCCGTGCAGCACCAGCGGCGCGGGTTGCCTGTGGATCCTCTCCATTACCGCCTGACTGAAGGATCGCGTGTCATAGAGCTGGCGCTCCACTGGCTCGAACACCAGCGCATACGCCGACCAGACCGCCAGCACGGCGCTGAACGCGAGGACTTCGGTTCGCCAGCGCGGCAGCCACAACCGCGACAACGCGGCCAGTTGCAGCAATCCGAGCACGATCATTACCGGCGTCAGGTCGGTCATCGACTCAGGAAACCGTCGCTTCGCCACCCCCAACAAGACGATCAACAATCCAGGAATCAACAACCACAATCCCTGCATGCCGACACGCAGCCAGGCAAACACCCGGCCATGCAACACCTGAAACGGGTACGCCGCAATGATCGCCGCCATGGGCAGCATCGGCAGCAAGTAACGGGCCTTTTTCGCCTGTGGAATCGACAGCCCGAGCATCACGATCAACCCCGCCGCAGCGCAATACTGCACCAGTCGCAAGGCCGGGCCGCGTTGCCGGGGCTTGCTCAGCCACGCCGCTGCCAGTGCCAGCAAGGCCAGCGGATACGCCAGCGCGTAGTTGCCCAGTGAGCTGGTGAAGTAATACAGCGAACCGCTGACGCCTTCGCTGCCGTCCATGCGACCCATGAACTGCATGCGGATCACGTCCTGACGAAACGCCGGCCCGCCGCTGACATCCGCCAGCCACAATAACAGCCCGACGCAAGCGGCCAGCAGCAGCGAAGCCAGCACGCCGAAGATCAACAGGCGCGACCATTGGCGATCCAGCAGGTAGTAACTGCACAGCATGCCGGTCGGCACCACCAGCCCGATCGGCCCGCGAATACCGAACCCCAGCAACAACAGAATGAACACCAGCGGCCAGCGTCGACCGGCAGCGAAATGGTCGTGGGCATAGCCGAGGTAGAACACCGAAAACGCCACGGCGGCGAGCATCAGGTCCTGCGACACCGCCCGAGTCTCGGTGATGAAGGTGCTGGTGAGCATCAGCAGCGCGATGCTGACCACCGCCCAGCGCACCGAAGAGGGCGCGAGCAAGCGATACATCAACATCACGATCACCGAGCCGGCCACTGCGCTCGGCAGCCACGCCGTCAGGCTGTTGACCGTCCCGAACGGCAACGACAACAGCCAGATGAACAAGGTCGAGAGCGACGAATAGTCGGCGTACGGCTCACCATAGGTGGTGGGAAACACGCTGGGCCCGTGCCGCAGCATTTCCTGGGCGAACAACACGAAACGCGATTCGAAACCGATGGGCGACTGCCCGTACACGCCGGCGATGAACAGCAGAAACGCCAGCAGCCCTGCGATCAGGGACTGCCGGCGGATAGTGGGAGATAACCCGATCAAGCCACGTCCGAGGCGTGCGGCCATTGCTGCAACGGAATCGGCAGGGTGCGCGATTCGCCACGGCCCATCGGGAAGTAGTGGAAGCCGTTGCGGGCCAGGCGTTCGGCGTCGTACAGGTTGCGGCCGTCGAAAATCACGGGGGCCTTGAGGCGTTGCTGGATCAGGTCGAAATCCGGCGCCTTGAATTGCTGCCATTCAGTGCAGATGATCAGCGCGTCGGAACCGGCGAGCACCGATTCCGGGGTGCCCATCAGCATCAGTTTCGATTCGTCCGGGTACAGATGCTGGGTTTCCTGCATCGCTTCCGGGTCGAACGCCCGCACATTGGCCCCGGCGGCCCACAGCGACTCCAGCAGGACACGGCTCGGCGCGTCGCGCATGTCGTCGGTGTTCGGCTTGAAGGCCAGGCCCCACAAGGCGAAGGTCTTGCCGCGCAGCTCGCCCTTGTAGAACGCGTTGATGCGTTCGAACAGCTTGTGTTTCTGCCGCTGGTTGATCGCTTCCACCGCTTGCAGCAAGTCGCTGGAGCAGTGCGCCTCTTCGGCGCTGTGGATCAGCGCGCGCATGTCTTTGGGGAAGCACGAGCCGCCGTAACCGCAACCGGGGTAGATGAAGTGGTAGCCGATGCGGCTGTCGGCGCCGATGCCCTGGCGCACCGATTCGATGTCTGCGCCGAGGTGTTCGGCCAGCTCGGCGATCTGGTTGATGAAGCTGATCTTGGTCGCCAGCATGCAGTTGGCGGCGTACTTGGTCAGTTCGGCGCTGCGCAGGTCCATGAACATGATGCGGTCATGGTTGCGGTTGAACGGCGAGTACAGGTCACGCATCACGTCGCGCACTTCTTCGCGCTCGCAGCCGATGACGATCCGGTCCGGCCGACGGCAATCGGCGACCGCCGAGCCTTCCTTGAGAAATTCCGGGTTGGAGACGATATCGAACTGCAACAGGCGCCCGGCCTTGACCAGCGCCTTGTCCAGGTGGGTGCGCAAGGTGTCGCCGGTGCCGACGGGCACGGTGGATTTCTCCACCAGAATCAGCGGCTGTTCACGGTGGCGGGCCACGGCGTCGCCTACCGACAGCACGTAACGCAGGTCGGCCGAACCGTCTTCTTTCGACGGAGTGCCGACGGCAATGAACGCGACCTTGCCGTGCTGCACCGCGAGTTTTTCATCGCAGGTGAATTGCAGGCGCCCGGCGTCCAGGCCCTCGCGGACCAGGCTGGCCAGCCCCGGCTCGAAGATGCTGACGTGACCCTGGCGCAGCAGCTCGACTTTTTTCTCGTCGATGTCCATGCACACCACGTCATGGCCGACTTCGGCCAGCACGGCGGCCTGCACCAGGCCGACATAACCGCTACCAAACACTGTGATTTTCATGGCGAACTCCTCAATTCGGGCGCACGGGCCGGACGAGTGTTGATGGTGATGACCCCGAGCATGACCAGCGCCACGCCCAGTGATTTGGAGAAACTGAAGGATTCGTTGAACAGCGGCAGACTGGCCGCCAGCAGATACACCAGCGCATAGCTGATGCTCAGCAGCGAGTAGGCCCGGCCCAGCGGCAGATCGCGCAGGGCGGCGAGCCAGCAGAGCATCGACAGCGCGTAGGCGAAGATCGCCGCGAGCACCACGGCCAGCGCGGTTGAATCAACGCTGGGCAGGGCCAGCCACTGATCCGGCCGGGGCAGGCGCGTCATGCTCCAGCGCATGCTCAATTGCGCCACGCTGACCAGCAGCACGCTGGCCAGAGCGAAGAAAATTCCACGACGCCGGTTCATGACTGTTGCCCCAACAACGCCACACCGCCGATGACCAGCAACACGCCGAACCAGTGTTGAACGTCGACGGGCTCCTTGAATGCGAAGCGGGCGATCAGGGTGATGATCACGAAATTGAGGCTGAGCATCGGGTAGGCGATGCTGACCGGCAGGCGCTGCAACACCAGCAGCCACACCAGCAGACCGGTGCCGAGGGCAAACAGCGCCAGCCACAGCCACCGCGAGCGCACTTTGCGCGACCACGGCAGACTCGCGCCGCGCCAGCTCTCGACGGCGAATTTCTGCGCGACCTGGCCCAGGCAGGTCAGCAGGCAGGCGAGCAATAGCAGCCACAGGCTCATGACGCCTCCTGCGGAAGAATCATGATCACCAGATTGCCTTGCTCATAACGAACGCCGTCCTTGGGCAGTCTGTCGAGTTCGTCCAGTTCGTCTTGCCCCTTGACCCGCATCACCACGCCGACCGAACCGGTCTTGCGGGCTTCGCGCATCCACTGTTGCACCTGATCGGGATCGACCCGTTGTTGAATGCCGTCAGGATAGGCAAGGCCATATTTCAATTCGCCTATCGTGTTGTACAGCGCCACCTGCGGGCGTTTAAGACGCCAGGACAAGGCCGACGCGGCGCCCAGGTCGTTGCTCAGCAGGTGCGTGGTGGTCGCCAGTTCCGTTTGATGGGCGAGGACGAACTGGTCAGGCATCTTGTTCGCCACCACCGATTTGGGCAGTGCCGCCGGCAGCAGCGCGATCAGCAGCAAACTGCCCACCGCCGGAGCGGCCCAGCATTGCAACGGGCGGAAGGCTTGCAGCAGGTTGCAGATGATCCAGCCGGTCAGGGCAATGAACACCAGCACCAGGCTGTGCAATTCGTGGTCGTACAGCGGACGCTTGAGCTGCACGTAAACCAGCCCGATCAGCGTGGCGATGCCCAGCAACAGGTTCAGCAGGCCATTGAGGCCCAGCGCCCGGCCTTGCTCCAGGCGCAAGCGATCAGCGAGCGCATGGCCCAGCAGCAAGGCCAGCGGCAGCAGGCACGGCAGAATGTAGGTCGGCAGCTTGCCGTTGCTCAGGCTGAAAAACAGCAGCGGCATCAGCAGCCACAGGCCGAGAAACGCGATGCCGGTTTCGCGGCGGGTCTGCCACGCTTGCTTGAACGCCACCGGCAACATGCCGACCCAAGGCAGACTGAACGCCACCAGCAGCGGCAGATAGAACCACCACGGCGCGTCATGCTGGGCATCGTCGCCGGCAAACCGGCGGATGTGCTCGTGCCAGAAGAAGAACCGCCAGTAATCCGGTTCCTGACTGTGCACTGCCAACGCCCACGGCAGGCTGACGATGATCGCCACTGCGATGGCCACCGGGCCGTAGAACAGCAATTCCTTCCAGCGTTTTTGCCAGAGCATCCACGGCAAGGCGATCAGCACCGGCAGCAGCCAGGCGAGAAAACCCTTGGTCATGAAGCCCATTCCGCAGGCCAGGCCCAGCACCGCCCAGCCGGCCAAGCGCTGGCCGTTGGCGCGGCTGTCGAGGGCAAACCACAGCGCCACCAGACTCAGGTTGACCCAAAAGGTGAATTGCGGATCGAGGTTGGCGTAACCGGCCTGGCCGGCGACGATGACGAAGCTCATGTAGAGCAAGGCGCAGACGAAGCTTTTGCGCGGGTCATTCCACAAACGGCGGGCGATGAGGAAGCACAGCAGCACGCTCAGCCCGGTGCTCAGGGCCGAGGCAAACCGCACGCCAAACAGGTTCTGCCCGAACACGGCCTGCCCGAGGGCGATCATCCAGTAACCGGCCGCCGGTTTTTCGAAGTAACGCAGGTTCATGAAATGCGGCGACACCCAGTTGCCGCTCAGCAGCATTTCCTGGCTGATCTGCGCATAACGGGTTTCATCGGGAATCCACAGACCATGACTGCCCAGCGGCAGCAGATAAGCCAGCAGGAAAATCCCCAGCAACAGCGGCAATGCCCAGCGTTTGCTCATGCGCCTTGCACTCCCAGCCAGCCTTCGCGGCCTTCGAGGGCACCGCGTTGCACACGGCCGACGGGCAGGGTGTTGAGAAATTCGGGCAGCAAGTCGCCCAGCGGCTGAAAGTGGATGTGTCGCTGGCGTGCGTCGGCCAGCAGTCGACGAAAATCTTCGGCCATCAGAATCCCTTCTACTTCGGCGTGAATGGTGTAGACGTTGAGGTTGTCCGGGCGGAACCGGTCGAGGATGAAGGCGTTGAAATCCTTCGCCGCCACACTCGGCCCGACCACCTCATCGAAGGTCGGCAAGTCCACCGGAATCTGCGGCGCACCGACCGAACCGTCAGACAGCAATGGGCGGAACAGCCGTTGCCCACGGCAATCGCTGTTGTAGCGAAAGCCGAAGGCCTGTTTGGCTTCGATCACACGTTCGTCCGCACGCCAACCGGCAGCGGCCGAACACGTGACCTTTTCGCCAAGGATGTCGCTCAAGGTATCGACGCCCTGACGGATCTGCTCGACCAGTTGCGCATCGCTCCAGCGCCCCGCATTGGCCTGCCAGCCGTGGTGATCCCAGGCGTGCAGGCCGACCTCGTGACCGGCGGCCCGGGCCTGACGCATCAGGTGCCCGAGGTCGCGGCCGATCGGTTTGCCCGGCCACGCCGTGCCGGCCAGCAGGATGTCCCAGCCATACAGGCCGGCGGCGTTGGAGCGCAGCATTTTCCAGAGGAATTGCGGACGGATCAGGCGCCACAGATGCCGGCCCATGTTGTCCGGGCCGACACTGAAGAAAAACGTCGCCTTGATCTGCGCTTCATCGAGAATTTCCAGCAAGCGCGGCACGCCTTCGCGGGTGCCGCGAAAGGTGTCGACGTCGATGCGCAAACCGGCCTGCATTAACGCTTGCTCTCGATTTCGGCCATTGCTTCACGCAAAAAGAAGTCCAGCGTGTTGCCGATGGTCTCGCGCATTTCCACGGTCGGCGTCCAGTCCAGCAGGCGCTTGGCGTTGGCGATGCTCGGTTTGCGGTGCTCGACGTCCTGGTAACCGGCGCCGTAGAACGCCTTGCTTTCCACGTCACGGAAACCGGCGAACGGCGGAAAGTTGGAACGCAACGGGTGAGCCTCGAACTGGCGCAGCAGTTCTTCGCCCAACTGGCGAATACTCGCTTCGTTGTCCGGGTTGCCGATGTTGATGATCTGACCGTTGCAGACGTCGTTGTCGTTATCGATGATCCGCGCCAGCGCCTCGACGCCGTCGGCGATGTCGGTGAAGCAGCGTTTCTGCTCGCCACCGTCGAACAGGCGGATCGGCGTGCCTTCCACCAGGTTCAGGATCAACTGGGTGATGGCGCGGGAGCTGCCGATGCGCGCTGAATCGAGACGATCCAGGCGTGGGCCCATCCAGTTGAAGGGACGGAACAGGGTGAAGTTCAGGCCTTTGGCACCGTAGGCCCAGATCACCCGGTCCAGCAGTTGCTTGGACACCGAGTAGATCCAGCGCTGCTTGTTGATCGGGCCGACGATCAGGTTCGAGCGGTCTTCGTCGAAGTGCTTGTCCTGGCACATGCCATAGACTTCCGAGGTCGACGGGAAGATCACGCGCTTGTTGTATTTGACGCAGTAGCGCACCAGTTTCAGGTTTTCTTCGAAGTCGAGTTCGAATACCCGCAGCGGGTTGCGCGTGTATTCGATCGGCGTGGCGATGGCCACCAGCGGCAGGACCACGTCGCATTTCTTGATGTGGTACTCGATCCACTCCGAGTGAATGCTGATGTCGCCTTCGACGAATTGAAAGCGCGGATGGCTGCGCAGACGGTCGATGGCGTCGGAACCGATGTCCAGGCCATAGACTTCGTAGCGCTCGTCACGCAGCAGGCGCTCGGACAAGTGATTGCCGATGAAACCGTTGACGCCGAGGATCAGCACCCGAGTGCGGCGCGGGCCACGGCCGGATTCGGCGCCGCGCAACAGCGAGCCGTCCACCAGACCGAGTTCATTGGCCAGTTGCGGGCCGCTCAGGTACAGGCCGTTGTCGTTGCGCTGGCCGGCGTTGATCACCAGCGAGTCTTCACCGCAGGCGATGCGCAGCGGATCGACGCTGATGACCCGGCCCGGCGCCTGACCTTCGTTACCCTTGACGACTTCGGCACTCCAGACGATCAGCTTGTGCTCGCCCACGGCGCAGAAGGCGCCGGGGTAGGGCTGGGTCACGGCCCGCACCAGGTTGAACAGTTTGTCGGCCGGTTGGGCCCAGACCAGTTTGCCGTCCGCCGGGGTACGACGGCCAAACACCGTGGCTTTGGATTCGTCTTGCGGGGTTTCGGTGATTTTGCCCTGAAGCATCGCTGGCAGGGCGTCGCGCAACAGGTCGCTGGCGGCGACGCGCAGTTTGCCGTGCAGGCTCAGCGCGGTGTCGCTGCGTTCGATGGCCACGCGTTGCTGGGCGAGGATGGCGCCGGCGTCGGCGCGCTTGACCATGCGATGCAGGGTGACGCCGGTTTCGGTTTCGCCGTTGACCAGCACCCAGTTGGCCGGGGCGCGGCCACGGTAGCGCGGCAGCAAGGAGCCGTGCAGGTTGAACGCGCCTTTTTTGGCCAGCGCCAACAATGGCTCGCTCAGCAGGTTGCGGTAGTAGAAGGAAAAGATGTAATCCGGATCGAGCTTGGCAATCCGCTCGATCCACAACGGGTGGTTGGCGTCTTCCGGTGCATGAACCGCGATGCCTTTGTTGGTGCACAGTTGCGCGACCGAGGCGTAGAACGCGTTTTCCTGCGGGTCATCGGCATGGGTGAACACCGCCGCAATGTCGTAGCCGCTGTCGAGCAGGGCTTGAATGCCGGCGCAGCCAATATCGTGGTAGGCGAAGACAACGGTTTTTGCGCTCATGAGAGAACCTGATCGGACGTGGAGTTGGAAGTAAGGCCGTCAACGGTGATGGCGGGGGCCGGCGTGGCGGGGTGCCCGCGCAGGACCTTTTCGATGAAGAAACGCGGGCGGGCGCGCACATCGCTGTACATGCGCCCCAGGTATTCGCCCAGCAGGCCCATGCCGATGAACTGGCCACCGGTAAACACGAACAGCACGGCGAACAGAACGAACAGGCCATCGCCGGCCCATCCGGCACCAAACGCCAGGCGCATGACGATCAGCGCCGCCGCGAACAGCACGCCGAGCCCGGCCATGGTGAACCCGACGATGCTCAGCAGGCGCAGGGGCGTGGTGGTCATGCAGGTGATCAGGTCGAACATCAGGTTGATCAGGCGCATCGGGCTGTATTTCGAATCGCCGTGCTCGCGCTCGGCGTGGGCCACGGGGATTTCCGTGGTATGGCGGGCGAAGCTGTTGGCGAGGATCGGAATGAACGTGCTGCGTTCGCGGCAGGCGAGCATCGCGTCGATGATGGTGCGGCGGTAGGCGCGCAGCATGCAGCCGTAGTCGCTCATGGCGACGCCGGTGGAGCGCTGCACGGCGAGGTTGATGAGTTTCGAAGGATAACGGCGCAGCGCCGAATCCTGACGGTTGCCGCGCACGGTGCCGACCACGTCAAAGCCTTTTTCGGCCTCGGCCACCAGGCGCGGGATTTCTTCCGGCGGGTTCTGCAGGTCGGCGTCGAGGGTGATCACCACGTCGCCCTTGCACTGTTCGAAACCGGCCATGATCGCTGCGTGCTGGCCGTAGTTGCGGTTGAGGATGACCGCCACGAACGGGCTGTCCTCGACCGAAGCCGCGTCTTCGAGCAATTGCGCGGAGGCGTCGCGGCTGCCGTCGTCGACCAGCACGATTTCGTAGTCATGGCGCAATTGCTGGCAGGCGGCCTGGGTGCGGCGCAGCAGTTCCGGCAGGCTGTCTTCTTCGTTGTAGACCGGGATAACGATCGACACGCAATGAATCGGATAAGGTCTCACGGGCGTTTCCCCATCAGGTGTGCAATGGCCCCGACGACCCGGTCCAGGTCCTGGTCGGTCATGTCGGGGAACAAGGGAATCGAGCACAGCCGCGCCGAGTTCCACTCGGTGTCGGGCAGGAACAGGTGCGGGTCACGCTGGCGATACCAGGTGTGCAGGTGGGTGGCGATGAAGTGAATGCCGGTGCCGATGCCTTGCTCCTGCAAACCTTTCATGAAGGCTTCGCGATCCATGCCGCAGCGCTCGCTGTCGATGCGCAGGATGAACAGGTGCCAGGCGTGCTGTTGCGCGTATTGCGGCACGGCCAGCGGTTGCACCGGCAGGCCTTCGAGTTTTTGCAGGTATTGCGTGGCCAGTTCGGTGCGGCGGGCGTTGATCGCGTCCAGACGCTCCAGTTGCACCAGCGCAATCGCGGCGTTGATGTCGGCCAGGTTGTATTTGAAACCGGGCTCGATCACCTGGGCCTGGGGTTTGCGGCCGTGGGTCAGGCGGTCGTAGGCATCGACGCCCAGGCCATGGAACTTGAGCATGCGCACGCGGTTGGCCAAGGCTTCGTCGTCGGTGACGAACATCGCGCCTTCGGCGCAGGTCATGTTCTTGATCGCGTGGAACGAGAAGATCGCGGTGCCTTGCGAACCCACGTGGCGGCCCTTGTAGCGGGTGCCGGCGGCGTGGGCGGCGTCTTCGATCACGGCGATGCCGTGCTTGTCGGCCAGGGCGTAGAGCGGATCGAGATCGAAGGCGGCGCCGGCGTAATGCACGGGAATGATCGCTTTGGTGCGCGGGGTGATGGCGGCTTCGATACGCGCGGCGTCGGTCATCAGGGTGTCGCGGTCGACATCGACGAACACCGGCGTGGCGCCGAGCAGGGAAATCATGTTGGCGGTGGACACCCAGGTCTGCGACGGGGTGATGACTTCGTCGCCGGGGCCGATTCCCAGCGCCAGCAACGTTACATGCATGGCACCGGTGGCCGAGGAAAGTGCCACGGCATGGCGGCAACCGACGTACTGGGCAAACTGTTCTTCGAGGGCCTGGTTTTTCGGCCCGGTGGTGATCCAGCCGGAGCGCAGAACTTGCTCCACGGCGGCAATTTCTTCATCACCGATACTGGGGCGGGAGAAGGGGAGAAACGCCTGACTCATGCACACCTCATTGCAAAGAAAAAAGAAATAGACCCATTGAAAAGTTGGATCCAATCAAAGCGTAGACGCGAAAAAATCCTTTGCATCAATAAGTTGCCAAGACGACATAACGTCGGGTTCGGTTGACTTTTCAGGCATTGCCCGGCAGCTTGGGCAGCGCCGGCACAGGACTCAGTGGAATTAAGGTTATGCCCGTTTTTGTGAAAGGAACATGAAAAACCGGTCGGCGAATCGTTTATCTGAAACCCATACAGCCACTGTTCAGACTTCTACCGTTTATCGCGGTTTTTAGTAGAAAAGTCCTACGGAAGTGTTCCCCTTATATTAAGAATGTTGCAGTTGTTAGTTGCTGTGTTGAACTGCTTTTACTCAAGGCCCGACGTTTGATTGACTTACCCGTTGCATCCCCCGACACCCTGAAAACCAACCCGATGACCGTGTATCTGGCGCGTCTGGCTCCCTCCAGCCAACTCACCATGCGTTACGTTTTACAAGATGCCGCCGACCGTCTCGGCTTCGAAGACATGAACGTCGAAGACATTCCCTGGCATGCGTTGCAACCGGAAGATGTCGTTGCGTTAGTCGCCGCATTACGTGAAGACGACTACGCACCGAATACTTCTTCGCTGTATGTAAACGCAATTCGCGGTGTGATGAATGAAGCCTGGCGCATGAGTCTTATCAGCCAGGACCATCTATTGAAGATGCGCTCGGTCAAAGGCATTGCCGGTACGCGACTGTCTCAGGGGCGCAATCTGAAGCGCACGCTGATTCATGAATTGATGGAAGTCTGCGCGGCCGATCCGCGACCACAAGGTTTGCGCGATGCAGCGGTGATTGCGCTGTTGTATGGCACCGGCATGCGCAAGTCTGAGTCGGTGGATCTGGACCTCAATCAGGTGGACTTCACCGAGCGCAGTCTGTGCGTCACCGCCAAGGGCAATAAACAACTGATCAAGTACGCGCCGGCCTGGGCGTTCGCCAAACTGAATGCCTGGCTTGAGTTTCGCCGGTCAGAACTCAAGGAAGGCGAGAGCGACGACGCGTTTCTGTTCAACCGCATTCGCCGTGGCAGCCACATCACTCGCGAGCGCATCACCAAGCACGCGATCTATTACATCGCCCGCCAGCGCGGCACTCAGGTCGGGGTGAAGATCATGCCCCATGATTTCCGGCGTTCGTTTATCACCCGGGTGATCGAAGAGCACGACCTGTCGATCGCCCAGAAGCTGGCGCATCACAGCAATATCCAGACAACTGCCAACTACGACGTGCGCGACGACAACGAGCGTCGCCGCGCGGTGGATCGCTTCGACCTGTAGTCAGGGCATTGCGAAGACGTGGGCTGCCCCCAGAATGGACAACTGCACAGCGCTGCCGGCTGGTGGCGCGTGCATGCCGGAGCTGCGTACCAGCAGTGAGCGGCCAGGGCTGGCCTGGGAGCGAAGTTCCACGGTCAGGGTGCAGACGTTGCCGCCGAAGTCCCGGTCAGTGACCACTGCGTGACAGCCATCCGGGTCGGCGGGAATGTCCGACAGTTGCAGTTGTTCGGGTCGCAACATGATCTGCGCGGCGCCGGAAAAACCGTTGGTGTTGACCGCCACCCGACCCAGGTCGCAATGGGCCCAACCGGCTTCGATCCGGGCAGGCATGACCACGGCTTCGCCGAGAAAACGCGCGGTCTGTTCATCGTCGGGATAGCGATAAAGGTCCATCGGATGCCCCGACTGCACCAGCCGACCGTCGCGCATGACGGCCAACTGGTCGGCGAACGACAGCGCTTCGCCCTGATCGTGGGTCACCAGAATCGTGGTCACGCCAGCATCTTCCAGCAGGCGCGCGACCATTTTGCGCATGGCGCCGCGCAGGCCGGTGTCGAGGGCGGAAAAGGGTTCGTCGAGCAGCATCAGGCGCGGCCGTTGCGCCAACGCCCGGGCGAGTGACACCCGTTGTTGCTGGCCGCCGGACAGTTCGTGAGGCCAGCGCGCGGCCATCTCGGCGTTCAGGGCGACGCTGTCCATTAGCGCCTGAATGCGTTCGGTTCGGGTGCTGCCGGTTTCCGCCAGCCCGAACCCGATGTTGTCGGCCACGGTCATGTGCGGGAACAGCGCGCCGTCCTGCGGCACGTAACCAATCTGCCGCTGATACGCGGGCACGGCGTGGGTGCTGTCGACCAGGGTCTGGCCGTTGAGCGTGAGGCTGCCGGCGTCGGGGAATTCGAACCCGGCGATCATCCGCAACAGGGTGGTCTTGCCGGAGCCGGACGGACCGACGATCACCGTGCGGCTACCGGTCGGGACGGACAGGCAGATGTTGTCCAGCGCCGTTTGCGCGCCAAAGGATTTGCTTAGAGAGATGATTTCGAGAGCGTTCATCGGCCGGCACTGCGCCTGGATTGGTGATAGAGAATCGCCGTGAGCGGCAGCGACAGCAGCACCATCAGCAGGGCGTAAGGCGCTGCGGCGGCGTAGTCGATTTCGCTGGTCATGGCCCAGAAACCGGTGGCCAGGGTGCGCGTGCCGTTGGGCGCGAGCAGCAGGGTCGCGGTCAGTTCATTGGTGATCGCCAGAAACACCAGCGCTGCGCCCGCCGCCGCACCGGGCGCCGCCAGACGCAAGGTGATCAGCCACAGGGCGCGCAACGGTGAGCGACCGAGGCTTTGCGCGATGTTTTCCAGCTCGACCGGCGCCTGCGCAAACCCGGCACGCAGGCTGACCAGCGCCCGGGGCAGAAACATCAGCAGATAGGCCAGCAGCACGGTAATCGTGGTCTGGTAGATCGGTCGGGCGAAATGAATGGTCACCGTCACCAGTGCCAGTGCCACGACGATGCCCGGCAAAGCGCTGGTGATGTAATTGCAGCCTTCGAGCAGGCGTTGCAGCTTGCCGGGGGCGCGGATCGACAGCCAGGCAATCGGGATCGCCGCGAGGCTGGTCAGCAGTGCGCCGGCCACGCCGAACGACAGGGTTTGCAGCAACGCCGGCAGCAATTCTTCGCCTTGCCAGACTTCGGCACCGCCGGCGATCAGCCATTTGCCGAGGGTCAGCAACGGTACGCCGAGGGCCAGCAGGCAGGTCAGGCCTTGCAGGCACAATCCCATCGCGGCAGTGCGCCGGTGCAGGCGCACGGTGCGTTGTTCGCGAGCGCTGCCGGAGCCGACGCGGGCGTATCGCGCATGACCACGGGCGCCGGATTCCACCACCAGCATCGCCAGGCAACACAACGCCAGAACACTGGCTAACATGTTGGCCGCCGGGCCGTTAAAGGTCGATTTGAACTGATCGAAAATCGCCGTGGTGAAGGTATCGAAGCGGATCATCGCGTACAGGCCATATTCCGCCAGCAGATGCAGGCCGACCAGCAACGCACCGCCGCAGATCGCCAGTCGCAGTTGCGGCAACACCACCCGGAAAAACACCGCCCATGGCTTGAGCCCGAGGGATTCGGCGACGTCTTCAATCGCCGGATCGAGACGACGCAACGTCGCCGCAATCGGCAGGTACAGGAACGGGAAATAGGCGATCACCGACACCAGCACCCCGGCCGGCAATCCATTGATCGACGGAATCAGACTGACCCACGCGTAGCTGTGCACGAACGCCGGCACTGCCAGCGGCGCGACCGCCAGCAATGACCACAGCCGTCGCCCCGGCAGATCGGTGCGCTCGGTCAGCCAGGCCAGAGTGGTGCCGAGCACGATGCAGATCGGCAGCGTGATCAGCACCAGCAGCACGGTGTTGATCAGCAACTCGGCGACCCGAGGGCGGAAGACCAACGCTTCGATAGTCGCCCACCCGGTGTACCACGACACGCCGATCACAAAACCGATCGGCACCAACGAGAGCAGTGACACGGTGATGGCCAGCACGACCACCCACGGACTCCCGCGTCCATTGAGGGCGCGGGTCCGGCGTGACAAATGGGCGGAGGGCGCCGCAGCGATCTCCGCGGGCAGCGGTTCAGGCATCAATTACAGCAGTCCTGCCTGGGTCATCAGTTCGACGGCTTTCTTGCTGTCGAGCTTCGATGCATCGACTTTCGGCGCGTCCAGGTCCTTCAACGGCACCAGTTTGGGGTTGGAAGCCGCGTCCTTGCCCACCGCGTATTCAAAGGATTTGCCGGTGCGCAGCACTTCCTGGCCCTGCTTGCCGGTGATGTACTGGAGGAATTTCTGCGCGTCCTCCTGGTGTTTGCTGGAAGCCAGCACGCCGCCGCCGGAAATGCTCACGAATGCGCCCGGATCCTGATGCTTGAAGTAGTGCAGGGCGGTGTTCTTGCTGTTTTCGCCGGTCTTGGCCTGATCGACGAACGCGTAATAGTGGTAGATCACGCCGCTGTCGACTTGCCCGGCGTTCACCGCTTTGAGCACCGAGCTGTTGCCACGGTAAGCGGTGAAATTGGCTTTCATGCCCTTGAGCCATTCGAGGGTGGCGGCTTCACCTTTCTGTTCCAGCACGGCGGCGACGATGGCCTGGAAATCCGCACCGGCAGGGGAAGCGGCCCAGCGACCTTTCCAGGCCGGGCTTGCCAGATCCATCAGGGATTTGGGCAGGTCTTTTTCCGGGAGTTTGGCCGGGTTGTAGACGAACACCGTGGAGCGCGCGGCGATACCGACCCATTGGCCGTGGGCCGGGCGATACGCCGCGTCGACTTGTTCAAGGGTAGCCGGAGCCACGGGCGCAAACAGCTTGGCGTTGTCTACCAGCACCATGGCCGGGGAGTTCTCCGTCAGGAACACATCCGCCGGCGACGCCGCACCTTCCTGCACGATCTGATTGCCCATCTCCGTGTCATCGCCGTTGCGCACCGTGACCGGAATCCCGGTTTCTTCGGTGAAACCGGCGACCCAGGCTTTGGTCAGGGTTTCGTGCTGGGCGTTGTAGACCAGAAGGCCGACGGAATCGGCGGCAAACGCCTGCCCGGCAGCGAGCAGCGCAGTCGCCAGCGCGGCCTGTTTCAGAAAGGACGGAAGGGATGGACTCATGGCGGGGCAGCTCCTGTTTTTAGACGTTATGGGCAAGCGTTCGCGGGAGTTTCAATGCGAATGATTTGCATATGTTGGCTGGCTGGCAATGTAGAGAGGCAAATGAGAAAAAAACGTCAAACAAACCGTTAATACATGTCATTGCCATTCAGGTTAGCAGTCACTTGGCGAGGACGCCGGGCAATGCCCGGCGTTGTTTTTCTGGAGTCTTGAGGGAGATACGCCACGCATTTACCTGTGCGGGCGTGGTGTAGCGGTTGAACGGGCCCGGCAGCAGGGCGCTCCGGTCAGGGCTGGCTCTGGGGGAAGATGAAGATCTGCAGATTGCCGCGCCGATAATGCTTGCCGTCTATCGGCAGCAATCCGAGTTCCTGTTCTTCAAGCGTGCTGTTGACGCGCATGACCACGCCCACCGAGCCTTTGCGACGGGCGTCGGTCATCCATTGGCTGACGCTTTCAAGGCTGACTTTGCGCCCCGCCATGGCCGGGTCTTCGAGGCCGTACTTCAATTCACCCTCGGTGTTGAACAGATCGACTTGTGGCCGTTTCAGTCGCCAGGACAATGCCGAGGCCGCGCCCAGGTCGTTGCTCAGCAAAGTGTGTGTCGCCTCAAGCTCCGGCTGATGTTCGGCAATGAACTGGTCAGGCATCTTGCTATCAACGATTTGCGCCGGCATGGCAGCAGGCAACAGCGCGACGAGCAGGCCGATGCCCAGCGCCGGCATCGCCCACAACGTCAATGGCCGCAGCACTTGCAGGGCATTGGCGATGATCCAGCCGATCAGCACGATAAAGGCCAGCGACAGGCTGAACATCTCGGTGTTTTCGTAGATTTCCCTGGTCGTCTGCATATAGAGCAGGGCCACCAGCGCAACGCTGGCCAATGCAGTGTTGATCACACCGTTCAGGCGCAGCACACGGGCGCTGCGCTGATCCAGCCAGTTCACCACGGCGTGGCCCATCAACAGGGCGAGCGGCAGCAGGCACGGCATGATGTAGGTCGGCAGTTTGCCGCTGCTCAGGCTGAAAAAGGCCAGAGGCAACAGGAACCACAAGGCCAGATAGGCGGTTTTTGCCTCGCGTCTCTCGCGCCAGGTGCGGATGAACGTGGAAGGCAGCAACACGGCCCACGGCAGGCTGGAGGCCACCAGCAACGGCAGGTAGAACCACCACGGGCGCGCATGCTGGGCATCATCACCGGCCGCAAAGCGGCGGATATGTTCATGCCAGAAGAAGAACCGCCAGAAGTCCGGTTCCCGGTAATGAATGGCCAGTACCCACGGCAGACTGACGAGGGCGCAGACCAACACGGCCACCGGCCCGTACCGCAACAGCTCGCCGAAGCGCCGTTGCCAGATCATGTAGGGCAGGGCGATCAGCACCGGCAGCAGCAGTGCCAGAAAGCCCTTGGTCATCAGGCCCATCCCGCACGCCGCACCTACCAGCGCCCAACTGCCCAGCCGGGCCCGCGGTGTACGACTGTCGATGGCAAACCACAGAGCTGCCAGACTCAAATTGACCCACAGGGTGAATTGCGGATCGAGGTTGGCATACCCGGCCTGGCCGGCAATCAAACCGAAGCTCATGAACAACAGGGCGCTGGCGACGCTGATTCGCGGGTTGTTCCATAACCTGCGCGCCAACAGATAGGTCAGCCAGACACTGGCCCCGGTACTCAGGGCCGAAGCGATGCGTACGCCAAACAGGTTGTCTCCGAAAATCGCCTGGCCGATCGCAATCATCCAGTACCCGGCGATCGGCTTTTCGAAGTAGCGGATGCCCATGAAATGCGGGGCGACCCAGTTGCCGCTCAGCAACATCTCCTGGCTGATCTGGCCGTAGCGGGTTTCATCGGGAATCCACAGGCCGTGAGTCATCAACGGCAGCAGGTAAAACACCACGAAAGCCAGGATCAGACCGGGAATGGCCCAGCGTTCGAAAAGTGTGGTTTGTCGGGCCTGGGTGAAATCGCGGGCAGCGTGTCGCAACGGATTGTGTTCAGTCGTCATGACTTGATCCTGGTAAAGACGAAAGTGTTTGTTCCTGCGTGTCAGAAAGTGCACGAACATTTACGAAAACCGAAGTTTCCGGTCTTTAATGGAGTCGGGTTCAGGGATTATTTAGTTGTTGGTGGCCATGCATCGGTATTCATGAAGCCCAATACTTTCAGTTGTTTCTTTTCATTGATACGCACAAACAATGTGCTGCCATATTCAGCGCTGGCCGCGTGAGGAAATCCGGTCTGCTTTTCAAAGTCACTGATGCAGTCACTATGAGTGACCAGTACCAGATTGCGCTGTGCAACTTTATGCGCCAGCACCTCGTCGCGCAGGGTGGGACCGCAGGTCGCCAGCCAGTCCTGGGTGTCGGCGTCCCGGCCAAACATGAAGTGCGCCGTCTGCGTGGTTCGAGTCAGCGGGCTGCTGAACACCTGTGCATGCTGCATGCCCAGGCTCACAAAACTCTGGCCGACCTTGGCCGCCGCAGCCGTGCCCACGCGGGTGATGCCGTCGGCTGGGCCCAGACAGGCGTTATCTGAACGGTCACAACGTTCGGTGTGACGTACCAGCGCCACGACTTCTCCGGCCTGCCAGGCCTGCGCCCATTCAGCCTTGACGGTTTTGCCGGCGTGCCCCAGATCGACAGGCGAGCGCGGCCACCAGACGAAGCCACTGACCAGAACGACCACCAGCGCTGAGCCGAGCACTGCCAGCAGTTTTCCAGGTCGAGACCTACGGCGTTGTTTACCGGTGGCAGTCAATTGCATCTGTACTTCCACAACACGCCCCTTGAATTTCCCGACAGCAATGGCCGGCGATTTAATCAACCGGCAGAGTTGGTTACTTGAATACTTCCTGAACATTACGTTTGAGCACGTCGGGGCGCAGTGAAGAGCATGTGAAAAAATTGCCAGCGGATAAATCGGCAAACTAAACGAGCAATTGATAAACAAACTCAAATCCTTGTTTTGTTTTGAGCAAGGCTTAACAAGTGTTGACGATTGCCCTGAAGCTTCTTGTACTCGGTCAATATCCGGCGTCTTCGAAAACAGTTGTGGAGTCATTGAAACGAATGGATCTCAAGCAAAGCCTGACCAAACGGATCGTGATCGTATTTGCCTTGATGAGCGCGCTGGTGGCCGGGGTGTTTGCGCTCGGAATCGTTGCCACCGTGCATGTGGTGGAACATCGGCTGACGACCACCACCTTGAGTGGCGGTCTGCATCGGTTGCTGGCAATGGATGACATCAGTCGTTGGAGCCATCGACCGGAAAAGAGCGAGCTGTTTTTCTTCGAAGGCGGGCCGGGTGCCATGGCGCTGGTTCCGTCACTGGCGGCGCTGTCACCGGGGTTTCAGGAGGTCATGTTCGAGGGTGACGGATTCTTTGCCATGGTCGAGGTGGTGGGCGGACGCAAATACGTGTTGCTGCGTGACCAGGAAAGTCTCGAACAGCGTGAGCGTCTGTTGTTCATTGTGGTCGCGGTGGGATTCATCCTGAGCATTCTGCTGGCGATTGTGCTCGGTCGATTGCTGGCACGGCGCGTGATGGCCCCGGTCATTCGGCTGGCACGCCAGGTTCGTCACCGCGACCAGTTACTGGTACTGGCGCCGCCCCTGCATCCGGACTACGCGGCGGACGAAGTCGGCGAACTGGCGCTCTCGTTCGATCAGACACTGGGCCGGCTGCGCGAAACGCTGAGCCGTGAAAAGCTCTTCACCAGCGACGTGAGCCATGAACTTCGCACGCCGTTGATGGTGCTCGGCGGCGCCTGCGAGTTGCTGCTCGCCAATCCGTCGCTCGATGCCCGCTCTGCCGCGCAGGTCAACCGAATCGCCCGGGCCAGCCATGAAATGCGTCAGTTGGTGGACACCTTCCTCATGCTCGCCCGCTCGCAGGAAGATACCGGTGGCGATATTTGCGTGACGCTTGAGGAGGTTGCGCGGGTCCAAAGCGAAATCTGGGGTCGGCTGATCCGCGAAAAAGGGCTCGATTTTTTCTGCGACATCAACCCGGCCGGCGCGGCTCGTTACAACCAGACCTTCCTTCAATCAGTGATGGGCAACCTGTTGCGAAATGCCTGGCATTACACCGATCAGGGTTTTGTCACGCTGAGCGTCGGGGAAAACGGGTTTGTGGTCGAAGACAGCGGCATCGGCATTCCGGAGGAACAGCGGCAAGCGATGTTTCAGCCGTTCGTGCGCGGTGACGAGCGTCGCGGAGAGGGGCTTGGACTGGGATTGTCACTGGTGCAGCGGATCTGTAACCGGGAGCAATGGCAGGTCCGGCTCACCACGCGTGAGCCCAACGGTTGTCGTTTTGCCGTCTCGCTGAGCCCGGTTCCTCAAGAGGACGGTGGGCAGCCGCGCGAAGTGCCCGCTGCCTGACTGATCAACGCAGCCAGGCGCTTGACGTTGTTTTGCTGGGCCACCACCAGATCGTCGATGGTCGGCCCGGACGGGGTTTGCAGCAGCGAGCGGCAGGCGAGCAGGGCATCGTCCCCGGCGTTGGCCTGGCGCAGGCGCCATTTGACGTCGATCAGCCCGTATTGCCCGGGAATCGAATCGAAGCGTTGCACATCGATGCGCACGGACGTTTTGCGCGCGCCGCCGGCATTGCTCAATTGATCCACCAGCGCGCTGCGCAATTCATCACTGAGGCTCGCGCCCCACCATTCGGTTTCAAGAATCGCCAGGCCGCTGTTGCCCTGGCGGATCACGATCTGCGGCCGGTCGACCTGTGGCGGCACGCTGATGCTTTCGATGGCGATCTCCGAATCCGCGCGGCCGGGCATCGGTTGCGTGGGCGTCAGGGTATGAAAACTGATCGGGGCGCTGCTGCAGGCGCCCAGCAGCAGGCCGGTGGCGAGCACGGTGAACTTCAGCTTTAAAGCCATGGGACAGCTCCTGTGCTCAATTGCGCGGCGGCCCTTTGAGGTCCAGCGGCGCGGCGTTGTCGGGGCGGCCGCGAATCAACGATTCCGGATGCCGGCCCAGATAATCGGACAGCTCACGCAGCGAACGGGACATGCGCCCGAGCTCGTCGAGGGTCTGGGTCAGTTGTTCGCGTTGCGGCGAATCTTCGGCCAGGGTCGAGCTGGCCGATTGCAGGGTCTTGCTCACGTCGGCGAGGGTGTTCTGCACGCCGGGCAGGGTCTTGGCGTTGAACTGGGTCAGGCCTTTGCGCAATTCCACGAGGTTGCTGTCGAGGTTGCCGGCAATCCGTTCCACCGGCAGCTTGTTGAGCTTGTCGATCATCGCTTCGAGTTTTTCCTGCAACTGTTCGAGGCTGCCGGGGACGGTCGGAACGCTGATCGGGCGGGCAGTCGGGTCAAACGCGACTTTTTCGGCTTTGGGGAAGAAGTCCAGGGCAATGTACAACTGGCCGGTCAGCAAGTTGCCGCTACGGGCCTGGGCGCGCAGACCGTTGTCGATAAAGGTGCCGATCAGGCGCACGGCCGCCGCTTCGTCGTCCGGATTGTGCTCGAGTGCCTTGAGCATCTTGATGTGAGCCTGGCCGAGGCGTGCCGGGTAGATCACGATGCCGACGTTGAGCGGGAAGCTGCGTTTTTTCGCGTCGAAGTCCAGGTTGACGCTGACCACCCGGCCGATCTCGATGCCGAGAAATTCCACCGGCGCATCGACTTTCAGCCCGCGCAGCGCCTGATCGAAACGCAGGCTCAGGTACTGCGCCTTGCCGTTGGGCGGGGCGAGGGCGGTTTGCTGATCGTCGAACAGGTCGTAGGTTTTTTCTTCGGCGGCAGCGACATCGTTGGGGCTGTACTCCGGCGCGCGGAAGGCGATGCCGCCGACCAGCAAGGTCGACAGCGATTCGGTTTTCACCGCAAAACCGTTGGCGCCGACGTTGACGTCAATGCCGCTGGCGTTCCAGAACCGGGTGTTTTCGGTGACGAAAGCATCGTTTGGCGCGTGGATGAACACCTCGATGTTCACCCCTTTGCCATCGGCGTCCAGTGCGTAGGCCACCACCTGACCGACCGGGATCTTGCGGTAATAGACCGGCGAGCCGATATCCAGCGAACCAAGGTCCGAGGCGTGCAGGTTGAAGCGTTTGCCCGGTTCGCCGTAGGTGATCGGCGGCGGGTTTTCCAGGCCTTTGAAGTGTTTTGCGCGCGAGTTGGACTGACCGATGTCGGCGCCGATGTAGTCACCGGACAGCAACGTGTCGATGCCCGAAACACCGCCTGCACCGATGCGCGGCCGGACGACCCAGAACTGCGAATCTTCGCGGGTAAAGGTTTCGGCCTGCTTGGCCAGTTTGATCGTGGCGTTGACGCTTTTCTGGTCGTCGCTCAACTCGACGTCCGTGACCTGGCCGATGACCACGTTGCGATATTTGACTTCGGTCTTGTTGGCGGTCAGGCCGCTGCCGGTCTTGAAGGTGACAATGATGCTGGGGCCTTCCTGCATCAGGTTGTGCACCACCAGCGAGATGCCCACCAGCACCGCGATGATCGGCACGATCCACACCAGCGAAATGCTGAAACGGCGGGTCTTGACCGGCGCCTGGCCGGGCGTTCGCGGTTGATCGGCGGCTGACGACTCCATCCATGACCTCCAGAGTGTATTGGGCACTGAGCGTCAGGAACGCAAAAGCACTTCATCAATATAGAAGTGCTTCGCGATAGAGCAAATGTGCAGGACGCTTTATCCCAACAACTCCCGCAGGCGATACCAGAACATGCCCAGTGCAAGCAGTGGCGAACGCAGCGCCGGGCCGCCGGGGAAGGTCATGTGCGGCACGCCGCTGAACACATCCATGCCCTGACTGTGACCGGCATGAATCGCCTCGCCCAGCAGCTTGGCGCACCAGTGGGTGACGTTCAGGCCGTGGCCGGAATAGCCCTGGGCGTAGAACACGTTCGGGTGCTGCTTCAAACGGCCGACCTGCGGGAAGCGGTTGGCGGTGATGCCGATCTTGCCGCCCCACTGATAGTCGATGCGCACGTCCGCCAGTTGCGGGAAGATCTTGAGCATCTTCGGTCGCATGTAGGCGGCGATGTCCGCCGGGTCCCGTCCCGAATAATGACAGGCGCCGCCGAACAGCAAGCGCCGGTCCGCCGAGAGCCGGTAATAATCGAGGCCGACTTTCTGGTCGCACAGCGCCAGATTCTGCGGAATCAGCTCGGCGGCGCGTTCCGCCGACAGCGGTTCGGTGGCGATGATGTAACTGCCGGCGGGCAGCACCTTGCCACTGAGTTGCTGCTCGAGTTCATCCAGGTGCGCGTTGCAGCCGAGCACCAGACTGCCGGCGCGCACGGTGCCGCTCCGGGTGCGCACCTGAACCGTCGGGCCGTGGACGATTTCCAGCACCGGGCTCTGCTCGAATATCCGCACTCCGAGGGAGGCGCCCAGCCGTGCTTCGCCCTGGACCAGATCCAGCGGATGCAAGTGACCCGAGCCCATGTCGATCAGGCCGCCCTTGTAGACACCCGCGTTCACCACTTGCTGACGAATCAGCTCAGGGGCGACCAGTCGCGTTTCATGGCGGTAGCCCAATTGCGCCAGACTGTCCTGCTCGGCCTTGAAGGCATCGAACTGCGCCGGCGTGTTGGCCAGCTCGCAGAAGCCCCAGCGCAGGTCGCATTCGATGGCGTTGTCGGTGATGCGCTGGCGCACCAGCTCCACCGAATCGATCCCGGCCCGGTGCAGGTAGCGCACGCCTTCGCTGCCGACATGCCGCGAGAAACCTTCGACGTCATGACCGATCCCGCGAATCAGTTGCCCGCCATTGCGCCCGCTGGCGCCCCAGCCGATGCGCCGGGCTTCGAGCAGAATTACCGAGAGCCCGCGCTGAGCCAGTTCAATGGCCGTGTTGACGCCGGTGAACCCGCCGCCGATCACGCAGACATCGGCGATCAGGTCACCCGCCAGTTCGGGATAAGGTGTGCTGGCCCGGGCCGACGCGGCGTAATAGGAGTGGGCGTGTTCCTGGGTGTACTGATTCATTTGTTCGACTTCACTTTGCTCCAGGACCGGGTCATCAGACGCATGATCGACTGGGGCGGGGTAGAGGAGATGTAGAGCTTGTCGAGGACTTCCTGGGACGGATAGACCTCGGGATTGTTGACCAGCTCGGCATCCATGTATTGCTTGGCCGCCGGGTTCGGGTTGGCGTAGCCGACCGAGGCGCTGACCTTGGCGATCACTTGCGGATCGAGCAGGTAATTGATGAAGGCGTGGGCTTCCTTGGTGTTGCCGGCATCGGCGGGAATCGCCAGCAGGTCGAACCACAGGTTCGCGCCTTCCTTGGGAATCGAGTACGCGATGTTCACGCCGTTCTTGGCATCCTTGGCGCGGTTGGCGGCCTGGAACACGTCGCCGGAATAACCGAAGGCCACGCAGATGTCGCCGTTGGCCAGGTCGGACACGTATTTCGAGGAATGGAAATAGGTGATGTACGGCCGGATGCTCAGCAGTTTCTCCTCAGCCTTCTTGTAGTCCTCGGGTTTCTCGCTGCGCGGGTCCATGCCCATGTAGTTGAGGATCGCCGGGAATACTTCATCGGCCGAGTCCATCATCGACACACCGCACTGGGTGAGTTTTTTCAGGTTCTCCGGTTCGAACAGCACGGCCCAGGAATCGATGTGATCGATGCCCAGCACTTGCTTGACCTTGTCGACGTTGTAGCCGATGCCGTTGGTGCCCCACAGGTATGGCACCGAGTGCTCGTTGCCCGGGTCGTTTTTCTCAAGCAGGGCCAGCAGTTTCGGGTCGAGGTTTTTCCAGTTCGGCAGTTGCGAACGATCCAGTTTGAGGAACGCACCGGCCTTTACCTGACGGGCGAGAAAGTGGTTGGACGGCACCACCACGTCATACCCGGTGCGGCCGGCGAGCAGTTTGCCTTCGAGGGTTTCATTGGAGTCGAAGACGTCGTAGATCACCTTGATCCCGCTGGTGGACTGGAAGTCGGCGAGGGTGGTTTCGCCAATGTAATCGGTCCAGTTGTAGACGCTGACCTGGGGTTGGGCGAGGGCACCGGCACTGCACGCCAGGGCCAGAGCGGCGGGGATCATGGATTTCAACAGACGCATATCGACACCTCTTCGAATTATTGGATTTTTCAGGTGAGCACGGTCCCTTGTGGGAGCTGGCAAGCCTGCTCCCACAGGTGGCGTGGGTGTTGGTTAAACGCTCAGCAACAGAAACTCCCGCTCCCAGGAACTGATCACGCGCTTGAAGTTTTCATGCTCGGCGCGTTTCACCGCGACGTAGCCGCGCACGAATTTGCTGCCCAGGTATTGCGCGACGGTGTCGCACTCTTCCATCTGGGTCAGGGCTTCTTCGATGGTGATCGGCAGGCGCAGATTGCGGCGCTCGTAAGCCCGGCCTTCGACGGCAGCGCTCGGTTCGACGCCCTCGACCATGCCGATGTAGCCGCACAGCAGGCTCGCGGCGATGGCCAGGTACGGGTTGGCGTCGGCGCCAGGCAGGCGGTTTTCAACCCGCATCGCCTCAGGCCCGGAGGTCGGCACCCGCAGGCCGACGGTGCGGTTTTCTTCGCCCCATTCGACGTTGACCGGGGCCGAGGTGTCCGGCAGGAAGCGGCGGAACGAGTTCACGTTCGGCGCGAACATAGGCAGCACTTTCGGGATGTACTTCTGCAGGCCGCCGATGTGATGGCGGAACAGGTCGCTCATGCTGCCGTCGGCATTGGCGAAAATCGGCTGGCCGCTGGCGATCTCGACCACGCTCTGGTGCAGGTGCATGGCGCTGCCGGGCTCGTCGCCGATCGGCTTGGCCATGAAGGTCGCGGTGACGTTGTGCTTGAGCGCAGCTTCACGCAGAGTGCGCTTGAACACGGTGATCTGGTCGGCCAGATCGAGCGCGTCGCCGTGGCGGAAGTTGATTTCCATCTGCGCCGGGCCGTCTTCGTGGATCAGCGTGTCCAGGTCCAGGCCTTGCAGTTCGCACCAGTCGTAGACGTCTTCGAACAGCGGATCGAATTCGTTGGCGGCGTCGATAGAGAACGACTGACGACCGCTTTCGGCGCGACCGGAACGGCCCAGCGGGGCCTTCAATGGCAAGTCCGGGTCTTCGCAGCGCTGGGTCAGGTAGAACTCCATTTCCGGCGCCACGATCGGCTTCCAGCCTTTGTCGGTGTACAGCTGCAGGACTTTCTTCAGCACGTTGCGCGGCGACAGTTCGATCGGGTTGCCGAACTTGTCGAAGGTGTCGTGGATCACGATGGCGGTCGGCTCGATGGCCCACGGAATCACGTATACCGCGTCGCTCACCGGTTTGCAGACCATGTCGATGTCGGCCGGGTCGAGCAGGTCGTAGTAGATGTCGTCGTCGACAAAATCCCCGGTTACCGTTTGCAGCAGCACACTTTCCGGCAGGCGCATGCCTCGCTCATGCAGGAACTTGTTGGTCGGTGCAATTTTGCCGCGGGCGATGCCGGTCAGGTCGCTGACCACGCATTCCACTTCGGTAATCTTGTGATCTTTCAGCCATGTGAACAGCTGATCGAAAGGGGCATTCATAAAGACCTCGTCGTTGGTTTTGTTGACGCGGGGGAAAGCGATTTCATCTTTCGCAGACTTCCCCTGAGGCGCGTTGACGACTATCTTGGGCGGGCCTTGACGTTCCATCTATCCACTTTCAGCAGCACCAAAGCGCACCAAAAGAGTGCGCAAGGTCTCCCATGACAACGTGTAATCCGCTACAGGTTCAAGCTTTCAACACCGCCGATGTCACCGAGCAGATCCGCGCCACGCCGGGTTGGGTTCAGCATTACCAGCAGATGTCGCCGGGGCATTTCGCCGGGCAGATCCGCTATCTGGATTTGCAGGGTGTGGAGGTTTACGAAGAACAGATGAACACCCGGGTCGAGCAGAATTTCAGCGCGCCGGAAGGGTCGCTGGCGTTCTGTTTCGATCGCAGCGACAACGCGCTCTATCTGCTCAATGAAGAGAGCCGCAACATCTGGATCACCCCGGAGAACTATCAGGAAATCGCCGTGGTGTTCGGCCCGGAATTCGTCCAGCGCAACGGCCTGGACGTGGCCAGGCTGGAAGGCCTGTTCATGGCGCCGCTTAACGGCGCGCAGAACGGATTGTTCAGTCGCTGGTTAAGCTCGACCCTCACGAAGTTGTCGCAAACCCTTGATCAGCCAAGCAAAGAAGCACTGACCCAACAGTTGCTGGAGGACTGTCTGTTCATCCTCGACAACGCGAGCGTGTGCCTGGACGGCGGTGGTTTGCAGCGTCGCGCCGAAGAGCGAATCACCCTCAAGCGCGTGGGGGAGTGGGCGGCAGATTCGCCGGAAGAAACCCTCAATCTGCTGGAACTGTCGCGGGTGGCCGGGGTTTCCCTGCGCCAGTTGCAACAGACATTCAAGGCATACACGGGGATGTCGCCGAGTCATTGGCTGCGTTTACGCCGGCTCAACAGTGCGCGGCGGGAGTTGCTCAAACGCTCGCCAGCGGACACCACCGTGGCAGAAGTCGCGATGAATTGGTCGTTCTGGCATTTGGGCCGTTTTTCAAGCAGTTACAGGGCAATGTTCAAGGAGTTGCCGAGCGAAACATTGAAGCGCTCATCGTCCATGTGACGAGCGCTCTTCGCCTCAAACAAAAAAGGCGGGAGAGGTTTCGGTATTCACCGAAACCTCTCCCGCCTTTTTCACCTGCCGATTTTGCAAAGCTTGTCGCACTACCGATTAATCGACTCTGAGACGATTGAAGGAAGATGAAAGCGATTTTTTCATCAGTCTGGCCATCGGGGTTTCTATTTCTTTATGGATGACATGGGACGCACCTATCATCAAAGCGATGGTGCCCCAGAGCAGCAAATGTGGATTGATGGCCGGATAAGCCATATTGAAGATCATGAAGCCGATCATTTGATGCAGCAGGTAAAGCGGGTAAGTCAGGGCGCCCAATGCTGTCCAAACGAACTTCCCGATGGCTGACGTTTTATGCGTCGCGATAAAAAGAAACGTCATGAAAAACAGGGCAATGACTCCGCAGATGATCAAGGCGTCGTATTCGGTCGAATATTTCAGTTCGATCGACTCGGCCCAGGTGATCGCGTTGTAGCTGGCCAATGCCTGTGCAGCGGCCAGCAGGGAAATACGCGCTTTGGTAAAACCCTTGTCCCATATGATGTAGAACGTCGCACCGGCGATGAAATAGGCCGCGTAGTCGGTGATCAATATCGAGCGCAACTTTTCGAAAGCAAAGACTTCCGCTGTGGCTGAAACCAGCAGCCAAAGTACAAGGAACGTTTCTATTTTCTCTATCTTCTTGAAAGCCAACAGAATGGCGATCATCAGGTAGAACTTTATTTCGACGAACAGTGACCAGTAGACCCCGTCTATGGGCGGCACTCCGAGCACGTCGCCGAGGAATGTCAGGTTGATCACGTACTGATAAAGGTCAGCCGAAAATCTTGGCTGCCCAATGGCCAGCGTGACCAGAAAAGTGATCGTGCAGCACACCCAGAATGCCGGGCAAAGGCGGATGACGCGGGAAATGAAAAACACTTTGAGGTTGTTGCTCGAAGCCGTCATCAGGATCACGAATCCGCTGATCATGAAAAACAGCTCGACCCCCAGATAACCGTATTTGGCCACGTCAGCCAATAGTGGGTAGGGCATTACAGACATATCGCCCCTCGCATACCCGCGAAACGCATAGTGAAAAAACACCACGGCGATCGCTGCGAGGAAGCGCAACAAGTCCAGCTCGTTCAGTCGCCGGTTGTTCATGTACAGGCGCTCCAGACTCGTCAGCGCGGATCGATAACTGAGGACTGTGTCGTGTGACATCCGACTCAAGGCCAAAGCGGCGTAGGGTTGCTCAAGGACTGCGTAGCCACATGCGGATGTAATCGACTTCGAACGTGGAGGGCAGGTCAGCATCGTCGACCACGCCGAACCATTTCCACATGGCCTCACTGTCAAAGACGATCTGCATGGGGTAGAAAAAGTGGTCGTTCTTCAACTCCCTGACCAGCACGCCATCGACGTACCAGCGCAGGGTATCGGGCTGCCAGTCGAAGCCGTAGACATGAAAGTCACTGGCCAGCCGCCAGGGGCTGGTCCAGGTGCTGCCGTTGGCGATATGTTCGGTGCTCTGCGGCGTGGCCCAGAGGTGGGCGTTCATGTTGTAGGCGCGGTCTGAAGCCGCGTCTTTGGTCTTGCCGCCGATTTCAAAGATATCGATTTCGGTGGCGTTGTCGGCCATCCCTGTCCACGCCAGCCAGAATGCGCTGGAACCCGCAGAGTTCATGGGTTTGGCGCGTGCTTCGTAATAGCCGTAAAAACCGCGCTCAAGGGTACGAACCATCGCCGAGGTGTAATCCTTGAAACCGAGCTGGACGTACTTCGGTGGCAAGGTTTCCTTGCGAAAGACAATCTTCAGATGGCCGTTGCTGACGCTGGCATTGCGCTCGGTGAACAGCGCCGGCTTGCGTCCCAGCGACTCGTTGCCGATAGCATTGTTGACGTGCCAGCGCGTGCGATCGAGGGTGGTGCCATCGAACTCGTCGGACAGAGTCGTGTTGAGCAACCAGCGGCCGGCATTGGCCTGATCGGACAACGGCAGATCCGGATGGATGTGGGACGGCAGCGCGTCCAGGGGGCCGACACGTGTCCAGGTATCGGCCTGAACCGGTATGGCCACGGTCCACTTGTCTGCCAGGTATCGAAATACGCGCTGGCGCTCCGCGAGCGAGGCAAGCGGGCGGTCATACACCAGGACTTCGGCGATGTCGCCGCGAAAGTTTTCGGCATTGCCGACGGCATTGCGCCCCACGCCATACGGTCCCAGTGGCACGTCCTGCAGTTCAAGGACAGAAACCGTCGGTTCATAGGCACCGGTTTGCGGCAGGCTGACAGCGAAATTCGGCAGCACGTTATCGTTGCTGGTGGCTTGCGGCCGCGAACTGAACAACCGTTGCCAGGGATCGACCCCGGCCTGCTCTGGCAACCGGCGGGACACGATCAGTACGGTCGCAGACCCTTTGGCCGTGCGCAGTGCCCGGCCCAGTAATCCCGAGTTACCGCTCAAGCGCACCACCGCCTGGCCATTGAGGCTGTTCTCCATCCGTTGTGGCGGCGAAGAAGCGCCATCGACTGTCGCATCATTGGCCTTGCCTGATTTGTCGCTCCAGCGCTGGAGACGGTTCTGCGCATCCAGGCTCATCGTCGACGCGTCGGCGGCGTCCAGCCACAACACGAGCCCGGTACTCGGCACAGCAGGAGGCGCCTGCGCGGCGTTGCTTGCCAGCGAAACCGAAAACAGCGCGGCCAGCAGACATTCCTTGAACATCGGCATCACTTCACCGCAACGGGTGCCGGAATCTTGAATGAAGATTGATACCCCTGCGGATTGCACGACTGCCAGCGCCAGGTATCGGTGATCATTTGTTCCAGGCCGCGCTGTGCGCTCCAGCCCAATTCGCGTCCTGCCTTGCCCGGATCGGCCCAGCATTTGGCGATGTCACCGAGACGTCGAGGGGCGAAGCGGTAGGGAATGCTGATGCCGGTGATGTCCTCGAAACTGTGAATGATCTGCAGCACGCTGTAGCCAACGCCCGTGCCGAGGTTCCAGAAGTGAATCCCGTTGTTGTGCTGCAGCACTTGCAGTGCCTTGAGATGCCCGATGGCCAGGTCGACCACGTGGATGTAGTCGCGCACGCAGGTCCCGTCTACGGTGGGATAGTCGCTGCCGTACACCGTGAGTTCGGGTATCCGGCCAATGGCGACCTGCGTCAGGCACGGCAACAGGTTGTTGGGGCGGCCCCTCGGGTCTTCGCCGATCATTCCGCTTTCGTGGGCGCCGATCGGGTTGAAGTAACGCAATAACCCGATGCTCCAGCGTGGATCGGAATCGCACAGATCCGTCAACAACTCTTCGATCATGAGCTTGGTGCGGCCGTAGGGGTTGACCGGTTTGCCAGTGCCGAAATCTTCGGCAATCGGAGTATTTTCCGGCTCTCCGTACACCGTGGCCGAAGAACTGAATACCAGTTGGAATACGTTATTGCGGGCCATCGCCTGGCACAGGTCGAGCGTGCCGGCGACATTGTTGGCGTAGTAGTCCAGCGGCTTGCGCACGCTCTCTTCGACGGATTTGAGACTGGCAAAGTGCACCACGGCCTCGATGTCGTACCTGCTGAAGATATCGTCGAGCAGCACCGGATCGCGAATATCGCCCTTGATGAAGTCGACGCGGGTCAGGGTCAGTTGTTCAAGGCGCCGGATGCACTCTCGACAGCTGTTGCACAGGTTGTCGAGCACCAACACCTTGTGGCCGGCGTTAATGAGGGCCAAAGCCGTGTGCGAGCCGATGTAGCCGGCCCCGCCAGTAATCAACGTGGTTTTGCGCATGATGAGGTCTTCCTGTCTCGGGGACTGAACTCAGCGGGAGGTGAAAACCGATTTGAATTCCTGTGGCCAGTGCGGGTGCATGACGCTGTAACCCACGGCATAACTCAGCACGCCGACCACGATGCTGCCGATCAAGTGCAGATAGCCCTGTAGTCCCAGCTGCGGTAGCACGACCAGCACGGTTGCCGCCATGACCAGTGAGGCGATCACGCTGCGGTAACTGGCTTCGAAAAAGCCGTGCCAGCTGTAACCGATCGCCGTGTTGAGGCCACGGATCTGCAGCGGCGTGATGACCAGCATTCGCGCAAACAGAGCGCCGGCTGCGGCCATGCCGCCGTACAGATTGCCGAGGGTGTAGACCAGCGCCAGGGCCAGCGCGGTGGTCAGCACTTCGGCCTTGATTGTGAGGTGGCTGCGGTTGACCGCCACCAGTGCGGTGGTGGCATACATGGCGCTGTTGCCGATGGCGGCCGTGCAGGCCAGCACTTGCAGCAGAGGAATGGCTTCGGCCCATTTGGCGCCGAAGATCAGCAGGATCAGATCGTTTGCCGTGAGTGCAATGCCGATGAACAGCGGCGTCAGCAGAAAACCGCTGACAGCGGTTGAATCGCCGATGATCCCGATCAATCGTTTGGGCTCTGCGCTGCGCCGGGAGAACGCTGGCAACGCATAACTCAACAGGCCGTTGTAGATCGCGGTGCGTGGCAGCTCGATGATGCGCATCGCCATGTTGAACATGCCGACGGCGTTCGCGCCGGCGGTGATGCCCAGAACCACGTTGACCCCGCGTTGCAAGGTTTGCGAGCTCAGCGCGTTGATGGCCACCGGTGCGCCGGACTTCAACAACTCGCGCAGGATCGGACCGTCGATGTGAAAGGGGATGCGTCGCGGGTCTGCGCGCATCAACACAATGATCGACACCAGCTCCATGATCAGCGCCTGGGCAATGACCGCCCACGCACCCAGTCCCCAAAGCGCAACGGCAATCCCGCCGACGCCACCCGCCACCTTGCCCAGCAGCGTGCGCGACGCCAGCATCCTGAAGTTGCTGCTGCGGCGCATCTGCGCCACATAGACCCGCGCCATCATGGTGAACAGGATCTTCAGCGAGGCTACCGCCGTCATCCATTGCAGCACCGGATCCGGGGTGTACAGCATGACGGCGCCCGAGATAACGCCGATGCTTACCAGACTGACGAGCACCGCCGCCCAGTAGGCTGTGCTGATGTGTTTGTCTTCCAGCCGCTCAAGTCGTACCAGCGGGTCTTCCAGCACCGACGAATACACCAGACCGATCAGTTCGACGATGGCAATGATCACCGTGCCCACACCCAGCTCGGCTGGCGACAGCAGCCTGGCGTAAGCGACGAAGGTAATCATCGACAGCAGGATCAGGCCGAATTTTTCGGTGAAGATCCAGGTCAATGTCATCAGGCGATGGTTGGCCATGGCGGATACCGGTTCAATGAGCCGTGGTTGAGGCCGTTGTCTTGCGCAAGGTTCTGGCGCGGGCATAGAGGTAGCGCAAGGTCGGTTTGCCATTGGCGAAGATCAGCGTTTGCCATGAGCAATCGAGCATTCGCCGGTACACGCCGAGGACCTGGTCATGCTCGCCACGTCGGGAAAACGCTTCGAGAAAATCGGTGTGGTTGCCCAGCTCGAAATCGATCCGCTGCTGGCGGGTCAGTTGCGTGCCGTAGCGGGCGAGGTACACCTCGATGAAGCGGATTTTGTTCTGGTAGTACTTTTTCGGATTCGCGGTCATGTTGCCGCCATTGACCGTGCGCTCCAGCAGCACCTCCGGCACCGTGTGGATCTCCCAGTGCTCGGCGATCCGGGTCCACATGAAGCGGTCTTCGGAATAACGCAGGCTGGCATCGAAGCCGCCGAGTTGCATGATCACGTCACGTTTGACCAGCGCGGTCGAAACGCCATTGACGACGTTGGCGTGGATGAAATCGTAGAAATGCCTGCCGTGCTTGAGCCGGTCGTCCAGCTGGCGCCTGCCATCGCTGTAATTGACTTGCGCGTAGCAGTCGATCAGCCCGACCGGCCGGCCCTGGCGGGTGAGTTCGTCATACAGTGCCAGCTGCAATTCCAGCTTGCGCGGATGCCATTGGTCATCGGCATCGAGCATTGCCACAAATGCCTCTGCGGAGTGCCGCATCCCATGATTACGGGCGCTGGCCTGGCCTTCGTTGGCTTGCTGCAACAGCGTCAGGCGAAACGGCGCGACGAAGTCTCTGACCCGTTGTGGTCCGTCATCGGTAGAGCCATCGTCGATGACGATCACGTGATCGGGCAGTCGGGTTTGCCGGGCCAGGGACGTCAGTGTCTGCTCGATGCTGTCGGCGCCGTTGTACATCGGAATGACGACGCACACTGAATTTGCTGAACGGGGAGCTTGGTTTGGCACGGTGATTCTCCTTGGGTTACGCGCTGGCGGAATCGCGCGGTAGTGCGCTGCCCGATGAACGCTGACGCAGCGCTGCCGGTGAGGATTCGGGATAGGTCGCGTGGTGGTGCCGGAAGGTCAGGGCCAGCGTGCAGAACACCAGAAACTCGGCGGAGCGGTAGTTGGGAATCACGTAGGCCACATAGTTGGTGATGGCGAACAGGCCGATGATGACCAGCGCACTGGCGCGAAACCGGGCTGCCTGATTCGCCGTCACGGCGCGGTATTGCTTGAACAGTGCTTCACCGAACATCAGCGCCAGCGCCGTCAACTGGATGAGGCCGCCGTTGAGCAAGGTCTCCATGTAGCCGCTGTGGGCGTTGCCGATGTAACCCCAGCGGGTGATGAACGCATCGGCATCAGGGCTGGACCAGAAGGCGCCGAAGCCGTAGCCCTTGAGAAACTGGCTGTCGATGAAAGGCGCGAGCAGTTCCCAGATCAACGTGCGATCGGTGAGTGACGGGTCGCGACCGGCCATTTCCAGCAGTACCGCAAAGTTGCTGTACAGAAACAGGCAAACCAGCAGGTAAAGGACGGTGCATCCCAGGAACAGCAGCTGTGAGCGATTGATGCCCAGGCGGATCATCGTGAGGAAGTACCAGTAGCTGATCGTGCCGGAAATGATCAGCGCCACGCCTGTGGCTGACTGGGCAAGCAGGATCGCGACCAGCGAAAAGAATGAACAGAAGAGTGCCCAGCGATTGCGCTGCCGGATCATTGGCAGCAACAGCACGATGGCGATCGCGTTGAGCCGGGCGCCGGCATTCTTTTCGGCGAAAACGCCTTTGAATGCGCCATCGCGAATGCCCCCGGAGAGGAACGCCACTTCAGGCATGACCACAGCGAGCAACAATCCGATCAACGCCGCTATGCCGATGGCGCAACCGAGCATGAAGGTGATTTTTTCAAGGGAGTAGTTATAGGCAAGAAAACCGGCAAAAAACACCACGCCGAGCAGGGCGATGAACCGCTTGAGACTGAGCATCGGGTCGTGGGACCAGCCGATCGACGCAATGACACAGAGCAGGAACACCAGCAGGAAGAAGTTGCTGCGATAAAAGGTCTTGCTGAGGAATACCTTGTTGCGGATGAAAAAGAACAGCGGCACCAGCAAGGTGATGAGGCCGCAGACCTGATTGGCGACGTTGCCTTCGAGGTCTTTATTGATATCGCCAAAGCTCGCAGCACTGCCCAAACCGAGCACAAAAGTGATCACCTGAATGTAAAACAGGATGCCGAACAAGGTGAAAGCGTCGCGTAACGTCGAATACCTGATCGTCAATGTGCTCATGATGACGTACTCCCGATCAACGCTCTGAGGTAGGTCTGCACCGCGCTGGCACTCATGAATCGCGCGGCTGCATCGAGGCGTGACTGACGCTGCAGATCGCGCGGTATGGACAGTTGCTCGGCGATGGCCTGCGCCAGGGCGATGGGATCATCGACAGCGACCAGCGGCGCCACCAGACCGCCGACGAGGATGTCTTGCGGACCGTGGGGGCAGCGGGTCGCCACCACCGGCGTACCGGTGGATAACGCCTCGACCAGCGCGTTGGGACTGCCCTCGAAACGCGACGACAGTACGAAGCAATCGGCTGCGGCCACTTCTGCCAGGGGATCATTGGCATAGCCCGGCAGATCGAAGCGCTCCGCCACCCCCAGCTGTTTCGCCTGTTCCAGCAGTGCGGCCCTGAGGGCGCCTTCGCCAAAAATGATCAGGCGGGCACGGCGATCCGGCAGTGCCGCGAACGCTGTGATCAGCGTGTCGAAACCTTTTTGTGGCGCCAGACGCCCCACGGCGACAATCACCGTGCCGGACTTTTCCAGCAGCCAGCGGTGGCGGGGCAGTCCCGGCGTCTTCTCGCGGAAATCGTTGTCGAGCACCGGATTGTCGGCAATGGTCACGTCTTGCCGCCGGGCGAGGGTGGTATCGACCAGATCCTGGGCGACACCGCGCGATACACAGATCACCGGATTCGGAATCATCCGGTAAAGCAGCGGTGCCACCCGATAAGCCATCCGCACCATGAAGTCGGGGTTCACGTGCCGGTCATGGGAAAAGGCATTGCGCTCGCTGACGTGCAGCCGGGCCAGCGTACCGGACAGGGCCGCCGCGACGATCGCCACCACGTTGACGTGGGTGAGGGCCGCCAGTTGGGCGTCAAAGCGATTGGCACGCAGAAATCGCGTCAGTGCCGGCACCGCACGGACGCTGCGCGGGCTGTGCAATTCAACCTTTTTCACCCGCGGGTCGAGATGCGCTGCGTGAATGCCGCCGCCGGTGAGCATCAGCAATGTCACGTCATTGCCCGCATCCACCAGCGCTTTGGCGAGGCGCGCCATCATTTTTTCAGCGCCGCCGGCGCTGAGGTCATGGAGGATGATCAGTAACTTTTTCATTGATTCCAGACCTGGTAATACGCCTGCGCCGCGTGCTGGCTGGTGTAAGGGCGCAGGGTGTCAGTGAGCGTCTTGTCGCTGCAGGAAATGTCATTGCGCAGGGTCAGGTGTCGCAGCATGCCGTCGGCCAGCGCCTGTACATCGTTGACGATAACCAGCTGGCCAAGCCGGCCGTGGTCCAGCAACTCTCTCGGCCCGGTCTCGCAATCGCACGCCAGCACCGGCGTGCCCAGCGCCAACGCCTCGATCAGCACGGTCGGCATGCCTTCTTGCAGGGAGCTCAAAATGAACAGCCGGGCGTGTCTGAGCACGGGATAGGGATTGCTGAGGAAGCCGCTGAAGTGCACCTGTTGCGCGATACCCAATTGATTGGCCTGAGTGACCAGTGCTTCGCGCAACGGGCCATCACCGACGATCACCAGATCCGGCAGCGCTGCGCTGCGTAGCGCCAACGCATAAGCGTCCAGCAGCAGATGAAACCCTTTGGGCTCGACCAGACGGCCCAGGCCTAACCAGTAGTTGCGGGGGAAACCGGCGGGTTGCGGTGCCTGGGCGGCCTGGAACAGTTGATCGGTGACGACGGCATTGGGGCAATAACGGATGCGATGCCGCCCCCAAGGCACGGCATCGGCGAGGGTCTGGCGCAGGGCCGAGGAAACCGTCACCACCTTGCCGCTGCCACACAGATATAAGGTGTAGAGCAGGCGCAGGCTTGAGGGGCCGGTTTTCTGTTCGCTGCAATCGAGTGTCGCGTGGCGGCTGTAGATGACCTTGCAGGCACTGCCCAGGGTGGCGAACCACGTGCAGAGGTTCGCCTGTTCCTTGGCGGAAATGAGGTGGGTGACGCCCTCGCGCTGGATGAGCCGGCGCAACAGTGCGATGGACTTGAACAGGCCGGCAATGCCGCTGCCACCACCGCTGAAGCATTGAATGTCCCGGGTGTCGGGCATGTCCGCGTTCATGACGAAAAAACTCACACGCCGGCCGTCCTTGAGAAACTGCTCGGACAACCGTTGCTGAACGCGCTCGATGCCACCGCCGGGCTTGAAATCCTTGAGGATAAACAGGATGTGCATGGTCATTCCCCAACGCTGATGGCGACTTTGTGTCGAACGATCATGTTCAGGAGGTGCAGGAAGTTGGTGGGGTAATCGATGAGGTAGCGCTTGATCGTGTGGGGCTCGCGGTACATGCGATAAAACGCGCGCAGGTGCAGTCGATTGATCAGTGCCGGGTAGTACTGCCGCGTCGCCAGGGCTTCTTGCCGGATGAACCCGCCACAGGTGAAGGCGACCCCGCGAAAGCCTGCGCGCAGGGCATCCTGTTCGAACTGCTCTTGCAGTCCGGCGCCCAGGCCGACGATCAGAATGTCCGCTGCGCTGCGACAGATGTCAGCCCGAATGCCTTCGGCCTGGGCGGCGTCGAAATAGCCGTTGTGATAGCCGGCGATGCTCAGTTGCGGATAAAGGGTTTTGATCTTGCTGATGAACAGGTCGAGTTCAGCTTGTCGGGCGCCGACGAAATAAACCCGTTTGCCCTGTTGCTCGGCGCTGCGCAGCACGACGTCGGCTATCGAGGTGAAGTCGAAGCTGACCCGACCAATCGGTCTGCCGGTAATGCGAGACATGAAGGTTGACATCAGCATGCCGTCGCAAAAATAGGCAACGCTGCTCGGGGTTTGCTCGAAAAAACTGCCAATCGAGGCAAAGTTGATGAAGGAATAGGCCTGGTTGGCCTCCAGCAATTTCGCCGAGTAGTGGCCGACTATCTCCAGTTTGAACATGGCGCGGCTCCTCTCAGAGAACTGAAGGGGTCTGCCGACCCACGGAGACGTAGGTGAATCCACGTTTGCTCAAACGCTGGGGATCGAACAGATTGCGTCCGTCGAAAATCAGTGGCTGTTTGAGCAACTGGCTGAGCCGGTCGAAGTCCGGCGCCCGGAACGATTGCCACTCGGTGACGATGATCAGGGCGTCGGCATTTTTCAGCGCCGCTTCCTTGGTGCCTGTCAGGGTCAGGTCATCGCGCGAGCCGTATAAGCGCTGGGCCTCTTCCATGGCTTTGGGATCGAACGCCTGCACGCGGGCGCCGGCTTGCCACAACGCCTCCATCAGTACGCGGCTGGGAGCCTCGCGCATGTCGTCGGTGTTGGGTTTGAAACTCAACCCCCACAGGGCAAACGTCTTGCCGCGCAGGTGACCGTCGAAGTGATCGGACACTTTGCGGAACAGGCTGGCCTTCTGCTCCTGATTGCGCGACTCCACGGCCTTGAGCACCCGGGCGTCGACGTCTACACCGTTGGCCGCCTGTATCAGTGCCTTCACGTCTTTGGGAAAACACGAGCCGCCGTAGCCGAGACCGGGGTAGATAAACTGGTAACCGATGCGTGGGTCGGCACCGATGCCGTGGCGCACCTTTTCGATGTCGGCGCCGAGCTTTTCAGCGAGGCAGGCCATTTCGTTCATGAAACTGATCTTGGTCGCCAGCATGCAATTGGCGGCGTACTTGGTCAGTTCAGCGCTGCGAACGTCCATGACAATGATTTTTTCGCGGCTGCGATTGAACGGCTCATACAGTTCGCGCATAACCTCTTCGGCACGCGGGCTGTCGGTGCCGATGATGATTCGGTCCGGGCGCATGCAGTCTTCGACCGCGCAGCCTTCCTTGAGAAATTCCGGGTTGGAAACCACGTCGAACGTCAGGTCACTGCGACCGTTGTCGGCCAGTACCTGCCCGATACACGCTCGCACCCGGTCGCCGGTGCCGACCGGCACGGTGGATTTGTCGACGATGATCTGATGCCGATCCATGTTCAGCGCGATGGTTTGCGCCACGCTCAGCACGCATTTGAGATCCGCCGAACCGTCTTCGTCGGGCGGCGTGCCGACGGCGATCAACAGCACATCACCATGGTGAACGGCGTCCACCAGGTCTGTGCCGAACCGCAGCCGGCCGCTTTGATAATTGTCGCGCACCAGACTCTTGAGGCCAGGCTCGTAGATCGGCAGCGTGCCTTCTTTCAGCGCCTCGACCCTGCCCGCGTCGACGTCGACGCAGAGCACTTTGTGCCCGACCTCGGCCAATGCAGCACCTTGGACAAGGCCTACGTAACCAATACCGAATACGCTCACATTCATGGTCGAACCTCAGGTCGTCGTGACGGTTATCAACGGTCGGGCAGGGGAGCGGCAGAAGTGGGACAGGGGCTCAATAGATGTTTTTCGAGAACAGCGTGAAGGGGGTCTTGATAAGGATTTTGATGTCGAGCCACAGCGACCACTGGTTGATGTAGTTGAGGTCCTGGGCAACGCGCAGCTGCATCTTTTCCACGGTCTCGGTTTCGCCACGATGGCCGGTGATTTGGGCCAGGCCGGTGATCCCCGGCTTGAGGCGATGCCGGGCCATGTAGGCGCGCACCTTGCCGGTGTAATAAATGTTGTGGGTGACGGCATGCGGGCGCGGGCCGACCAGGGCCATCCGGCCGGACAGGACGTTGAACAGCTGAGGCAATTCGTCGATGGAACTGCGGCGCAGAAAGCCCCCGATCGGCGTGAGGCGGTCATCGTTGCGGGTGGCCTGGCGAACCTCCTGGTCGTCGTGGACGTGCATGGAGCGAAACTTCCAGACCTTGATCACTTCACCGTTGCAACCATGACGGTTCTGCTTGAACAGCACCGGGCCTGCGGAGGTGAGCTTGACGGCAACGGCCACCACCAGCAGCAAGGGGCTGAGCAGAGCAATGGCCAGGCCGGCGAGGCTGCGTTCAAACAGATCCTTGCAAAACAGGCTGGCGGGGTGCGAGCTGAGCAGGCTCTCGTTGAGGTAGATGGCCGGCATCCGCTCGATTTCCGAGATCGAATGGTTGAGCAACACCATGCTGCCGAAATCCGGAATCCACACCACGTCGACATTCATGTCCAACAGGTCGATGTAGAGCGCTTCGATCGTTGCGGCATGGGCCATCGGCAGCACGATATAGACGCGACGCACTTCCAGTCCCGTGATGATCTCGCGGATGGCGGAAACGTGGCCGAGCAACGGCAGAATGCTGGGTGCGGGGCCACTGCTGTCGGCAGCGGCGATGAAGCCCAGCACCAGCGCGCGGTTCGGCAGTGACAGTTTTTTCGCCAGTTCATGGGCCGTCGGGCAGGTACCGATGATCACCGAGCGACGCCCGTTGCAGACCCTGCGCGAATACAGGCGGGCCAGGTAATGCAGGGGCAAAAAGCTCAAGGCCTGAACCACGAAGCCCAGCACCGCCCAGACCATGATCACCTGGCGTGAATAAATGGCGCTGGTCTGGGTGAAGAACGCAATCGCCGCCAGAACGGCCAGCAGGATCAACCAACCGGCCAGCAACCTGCCAAGCCCGACCAGCAAGCCATGGCGCTTGTGGTAGACCTGCATCACGCTGTAGATCGGCACCGAGCCGAGCACGGTCAGAATGATCAGGATGCGGTATTCACTGGTCAGACTGCCGACGCGCCACTGCACGAGCAGCATCAACAGCGCTGTCACCAGCGACAGTGCGCACAGCCACTGGCCCCAGAACGTCAGGCCTCGGCGGTGTGTCATGTGAGCGGTATAGAGCGAAGTCATAGGCTTAACCTCAAGACAGCATTCATGCATCAGCGCGAATCGAGCAGACACGACGTGTCTCCCGATGGCTTTTCCGTAGCTCGGCGGAGGTGAAGCGAGTGGTGCGTTGGCAGAAGAGGGCGTAGCGGCGGGCGTATGCGCCCGATGGTTACCTGGGCGCGAAATCGTAGTTATAGAACGCCCGGGAGTGGTGGTAGCCGTACTTGCGCGCCTTGCGCAGGTCGACCTGGTTGAGCACCGTGCCAAAGACCGGCACATGGCTTTGTTGCAACATGGCAATCCCTCGCTGAACCTGGCTGATCGAGGTGCTGTCAGCCTTGACGACATAGATCACCGCATCGGAATGTCTGGCCAGCAACAGCGCGTCACTGATCATCTCCGCAGGGGGTGAGTCGATAATGATGTGGCGATAGCGTGATCTGAGCGCCTCGAGCATGCGTGCCATGCGCGGCGAGCTGAGCAAATCCTGGGGTGGCGGTTGAACCGGGTTGAGCGGATCGGCAGGGGAAGGAAGGCGCGGTGCAACGAACATATCCAGCGACGGCGGCAAGACCTTCCCGGCCGGCAACATGTCCAGATTGCCCACTGAAACAATGCAGTCTTCAAGCCTGGCCGTGCCGGCAATGACATTCGCCAGTCCGGGGCTGTCCGGAGGGAAATCGAAGTTCAGCGACAGGGTTGGCTGACGCATGTCGGCATCGATCAGCAGCACGCGCTCCAGCGGTGTCAGCGAACTGGCCAGATTGGTGGCGATGGTGCTTTTACCCTCACCGGCAACCGTCGAGGTCACGAGCACCACTTGCGAGGGCTTTTCGCTGCTTTGCAGCATCAGCCAGGTACGCAGGTTGCGAATGGTTTCGGAAAAACGCGGGTTGTCGTTGTCCTCGAAGAGCCGTGCCAGTTGCCGGCGACTTTTTTTCACCACCAACGGCACAACGCTGAGTAGTGGAACATTCAACACGCTCTCGATTGACTCGTCGGTTTTGAAGGTATTGCTCAGACTTTCGAAGAGCAATGCCAACGCGACGCCGATGACCGCAGCGACCAGCCCGACGATTCCGACAATCAATGTCTTGCGGGGTTTGCTCGCGTCGACTGGAACGATGGCCGGGTCGACGATGCGCACTTTCGTCGAGTCCATGTCGGCGGTGGCCGTGGTTTCTTTCAGACGGGTGACGAAGGTTTCATACAGCGCGCGTGTGCTGTCGACCTCACGCTGGAACTCGCGCAACTGGAACTCTTTGCGCGCGATGTCCTGGATTTGCGCCTTGTTGCTATTGAAGGATTGACGCAGCGACGCTTCACTCGCCGTGGCGAGCTGGTATTGCCGCTCGATACCGGCCACCACTTGCTGCACCTGCAATTGCAGGCTGGTGGTGGCAGTGCGCAACTCGGTTTGTGCGGAAATCAGGCTCGGGTGCTTCGGACCATAGCGCCCTGCCAGTTCATCGACCTTGGCTTGAGCCACAGCGCGATCGGCCTGGAATTTCTGCACCAGGGGATTGCTCAAGACCGCAGGCACGCTGGAAAGCCGGCTCAGATCGCCGTTGCCCAGCGCCTTGGCCTGCCGATACTCACTTTCGGCTTCAGCGCGGTTGCGACGGGCGTCGACCATTCGATTGCCGGTCATTTCCAGTTCGTTGGCGCTGATGGTGGCGACGCCGCCAACATCCACCAGACCTTGTTCTTCGCGGTAACCCTGCAGTTTTTTCTCGGCCGCACGCAGATTATCGCGCAGCTTGATCAGGCGAGTGTTCATCCACGCCGTGGTCGTTTGCGATGATTTCTCGCTGGTATCGAGCTGGCTGTCGGTAAAGCCCTGAGCCAGCGCGTTGGCCGCCGCTGCCGCGAGAACAGGGTCTGGCAACTCGACTTCGATTTCGAGCAACTGGCTTTTGCCAACGAACTTGACGCTGGTGTGCAGCATGAGGTTCTGCGTGACCTGATTGAAGACCTCTGCTTCAGTGAGCTCCTCTTTCTTCGGCGGTAAAAATCGACCCAATCCCGGGATCCATTGATCAAGGTCCAGATTGGCCAGCCATTGGCGCGGAGCAAACCAGGGCTTTGGCTGCTGGCGCGGGTCGGTGACCGGGTGGGTCGTCAGGCCGAGTTTTTTCACCGCACGTTCGGCAAGATCTCGCGATTGCAGGAGCGCCTGCTGGGTCTGCAGGTAATCAGTGCCGCTGCTGCCTGAATCCTTGACTTGCTGGAAGGACATCAGCGGAGGCGTTTTGTCGTTGAACAGCAGGGTGGTGCTGCCAATGTATTGCGGCGTGATGCTGGAGACCACAGCGGCCGCCAGTGCGCAGCTCAGCAGAACCAGCCACCCGATGCTCCATTTGGCGCGCCAGATGACCCTCCACAGATTGAGCAGATCCAGGGTGTCCTTGTCTTCAACGTGCTGCGGATGCAGATGCGCTTGAAGAGGACGTTCGACGTAGTTGCTAGGGCTGTTGTCCATGATCAGAAAAAGCCTTGTGCAATGGAAATGGTATCGCCGGGGGCAATCGTGGTGCTTCGCGTAACGTTATCGGTCACGGTCGCGCCACCATCGCCGCGCAAGATGGTTACTCGTTTCATCGAGGCGCGCTCGGTCAGGCCGCCGCCCAGCGCGATGGCTTTCTCGAGTGTCAGTCCGGGCACGAACGGGTAGCTGCCGGGCTTTTTCACTTCGCCATTGATGTAGAACGAGCGGTATTCGATCTGGCTGAGACTGACTTTCGGGTCGATCAGATAACCCTGCTTGAGCCCGTCGACGATGATTTTCTCGACCTGGCCGGGAGTCAGCCCCTTGGCGGAAATCTCGCCCAGGAACGGATAGGAAAAGGTGCCAGCGTCACTGAGCCGGATCTTTTTCATGCTTAATTCAGGCTCACCGAAAACGATGATTCGCAACACGTCGCCGGCAGCCAGTTTGTATTGCGTGTCGGGATCTGCCGCGTAGGTGTGAGGAGTGAGAAACAACGCGAACAAAAGAAAAACCAAGCGAGCGTTCATGTCGAAACCCTCTTAAAGGCTGACGTTGAAGCTGATCTGGAACACGTTGCGGGTGAAGCTTTCATCGTCGGCATCGGAATCGTTGTCGCGATATCGATAACCCAGTTCGATATCCAGCCAACGGCGCATGGCGTACACCACGGCCAGGTTGTAGTCCTGAAGATTGTCGGTACGGCTTTGGCCTTCGTAGACATAACGGCCGTAACCGGCCTGTGCCACGGTAGTAATCCGTTCAGTCCAGCCGTGACGCCAGCCGACCTGGGTGAAGGTCGACTTCACGGCATCAGCGCCGTCGTCACCCTCGGCAAGGGCCTGGCGAGCGACGAAGGTGAATGTCGAATAGGTCCGCGGTTTCCATTGCAGATCGACTTGCCAGGTCGGGTTGTCGAGGTCTTTGGATTCGCTGTTGTCGAAGTTCTTTTTCTCGTAACCGACGCGGACTTTACCCGTTGTGCGTGCCGTGAAATCCCATACGGCACCGGCCATGATGGCGTCGGATTTACTGCTGCGCGGGCTGTTGGCCTGCTGGTAATCAAAGTCGGTGTGGTTATATTCCACCAGACCCCGGGTATTGCTGCCGATGCGGTGATACCAGGTGCTCGTCAGGGCAGTGGTATTGCGTTCCTTGTCGTCGTTGATGCCATCAGCGTTGTCGTAGCGCAGTTGGGCGTAACTGGCCCCGAGATCGATTTGATTGTCAGCGCTTTTAGCACCGAAGGTGTAGAGACCACCCACGCGTTTGTTGTTGAGCTTGTCGTTGATGCCTTCGACCGCCGTCGATTCCGTGCGCTCCCATTTCCGGTACTCGGCATCAAGCTTCAGGCGATGCCGGTCGGTGAACTCCATGATGCTGTCCGCTCGCACGCGTTGTGCCGTGTTCGAGGCATCCGACTCATCGTGATAAATGTAGCGAGTAGGTTGCCAGATCAGCCGGGTGGCGCTGTTGCGATCCTCGGCCTTGAGCTCGAAAGAGGGCGCCAACTTGGTGACCATGGAGGACTGCTTGCTGTTTTCCAACTCGCGAAAGTTGTCGTCGTAACTTTCTGAAAACAGGAAGGATGGCGTGAAGTCGAATCCGTAAACATCAATGGCTTGCGGATTGATGCTCCAGGCCATTTCCGGATAGAGGCAGGCCATCATCAGTGCGACAGGGCATCGTGACTTTAAAGCCATGTTAGAGCTCCTGAGCAAAGGCATGTAAGGCAAAGTCGTTAGTTATAGGTGTGAACACCGGCTTGTTGACGTTCAATCACGCTGAGTGGCAAACAGACAGGCTGCTCACGGTTAAGAAACTGCAGAAGGATCATGACGCGGTCGGTACCGTGCAACCCCAGAAACACGCCTTCCAGTGGTGCGAGCGGACCGCTGACGATCTGCAGGTTTTCTCCGGGTTTCAGCGCTTCGTCCGGCTCCGACAACGTTGATTCAAGGCAACGTGCACGCAGATGCTCGATGACGTGCTCCGCCACTGTCGCGGGACCATGATTGAATTCGACAAAGCGACTGACCCCTCGAGTGGAACGCAAGGGTGCCCAGTTGTCGTCACGACTGAGTTGGATGAACAAGTACCCGGGGAAGAGGGATTCCTGGACTCGCTGTCGTTTCCCGCGAATGACGCGCTCACTGACGAGTTGGGGGTGAAAGACCACGTAGTTCTGTTGAAGCAGGTTGAGGTGGGCACGCTCATCCTGACGTGGCTTGCATTGTAAAAGGTACCAATTAGGTTGGTCCGAGCTGATGACTGGCATGCTTGTAAACTCTTTGATGATCGAAAGTTTATGGCAGGCAGAAGCTCTAATGAAGGCTAAGTAATGGCAGGCAGTGAAAGTGCATTCTTATTATTGGGGGGAGTGAAGTGTTTCAATCATGAATCACAAGTGTTTCATTGGTGCACATCGCGAGGTGAAGTTGTGCCCTGTTATGCGGCGTCTTCGGGTCATTGTCGGCATAACTTTTCAGAAGACAAAGCTACCGCACGGTCTGTTCGTCGCAGCCTTAAGGTTAGGTAACTAAGTAGTTGCCCCTGAAGCGACAGGGCGCGAGTAAGTGATTGCTCGCGCCCTGTAAAAAATCAACCTTGGTAGTTATCGGCCAGACTTTGCGGTCTGTCAAACGTTACCAGTCAAAAAACACGCCATCCATCCAGTAATGAATTTGCCAGTATTCAATCTGTTGTTTTTAAATGGTATTTCCTTTTGTCTGAATGGTAGAAACTTTTTTTTCTTACCACGGTCGAGGCTGTGATTTAGATCAAAAACTATCCCCAATATTGGGTGTTGTTATAAAGGCTGGACTCAATAAGTCGACCGAGGCTATAACTAATCGCCTGTCGGTTTAAATGGAGCAGGGATTATGACCGTTCTTGTTACAGGTGCTGCGGGCTTCATCGGGTATCACACGGTCAAACGACTGAGCCTCCAGGGCCAGGAAGTTGTCGGTATCGACAACCTCAACGATTACTACAGCGTGGATCTCAAACAGGCGCGACTTGAACAGTTGAGTGGTCTGCAGGGTTTCAACTTTGAAACACTGGATATTGTCGACAAACCTGCCTTGATGGCGTTGTTCAAAACGCATGATTTCACCGAGGTTGTGCATCTGGCTGCTCAGGCAGGTGTTCGCTATTCGCTCGACAACCCGGATGCCTATGCGCAATCGAACCTGGTGGGGTTTCTCAATGTGCTGGAAGCCTGCCGACACCATCCGCCCGCACATCTGATCTACGCCTCCAGCAGTTCGGTATACGGAGCCAACAGCAAATTGCCATACAGCGTCGACGATGCGGTCGAGCATCCTGTGTCCCTGTATGCCGCCACCAAGCGTGCCAATGAACTGCTTGCCGACAGCTATTGCCATCTTTACGGTTTGAAGGCCAGCGGTCTGCGTTTTTTCACCGTTTACGGGCCCTGGGGCAGACCGGATATGGCGCTGTTCAAATTTACCGAGGCCATTCTTCAAGGGCGGCCGATCGATATCTACAACCAGGGTCAGATGGCGCGGGACTTCACTTACGTCGATGACATTGTCGAAAGCATCGTCCGGCTGTGCCCAAAGCCTCCAGAACCGGACAAGGAGGCGCAGGGCGTCAACCGGATTTTCAACCTGGGGCGCGGAAAACCGGTAGCGTTACTGGATTTCGTCGACTGCCTCGAGCAGGCACTGGGCATCAGGGCCCGGCGCAACATGTTGCCGATGCAGGCAGGCGACGTCATCAAGACCTGGGCTGATGTTTCAGCACTGGCGCAATGGATCGGGTTTTCTCCCCAGGTGGAAGTTGAAGAGGGCGTGGCGCAGTTTGTGAGTTGGTATCGCCAGTGTTATCGGATTTGAGCACCGGCTCGTGCTCTCGGTCCGATGGCGTCAGGTCATGAGCCGAATCCTGCCCGGTTATTGCGCATGATCGAGAAATTCAACGCCGCAGCGACACACAGCCAGGCCAGGTAGGGAAACAGGATCAACCCGGTGATCACATCCAGGCGCAAGGCCAGGACCACCATCGCCGCTACCACCAGCCACAGCAGTACGAGAATGATCATCGCGAAAACAATCCGCTGCGCGCCGAAAAATATCGGCGTCCACAGCGTGTTCAGGGCAATTTGCGCCGCCCACAACGCCAGCACCATTTCGCTGCCGGGAATCATGGTCAAACGGTAGCCAACCCAGGCCAGCAGCAGATAGATCGTCGTCCAGGCCAGCGGGAACACCCAGTTGGGTGGGGTGAACTTCGGTTTGTTGAGCTGCGCGTACCATTGGCCGGGCTTGAAAACCATGCCGGTGGTGGCCGCCGCACCGCAGGCGATCAGAAAAATCAGGAACGTCACCATTTCTTACTCCTTGGCCGCAGCCAGTCTGCTTGGGTTGCTATTTGGCTCTCGACGACATCAGGTCAATCACCCGCGCCACCAGCGTGTCGACCGCGAAGGGCTTGGTCAGCACCTGCATGCCGGGGCCCAGTTGGCCGGCGCCGATCACTGCATTTTCTGCGTACCCGGTAATGAAAAGTGTCGTCAGGTTTGGCCGGATCTCCCGGCCGGCGTCGGCCAGTTGTCGGCCGTTCATCCCACCCGGCAGGCCGACGTCGGTGATCAGCAAGTCGATATGCACGTTCGATTGCAACGCCTTCAGCCCGGCAACGCTGTCGCCTGCCTCGAGCAAGTTGTAGCCGAGATCGCCCAGCACTTCGGTCAGCAAGGCGCGCACCGTGGGTTCATCGTCCACCACCAGAATGGTCTCGCTGGCCTTGGGCACTACAGCCGGTGCGATGTGCTTGTCATCGAGACTTTGCACGAGTTCGCCGCAGTGCCGCGGCAGGTAGATACACATCGTGGTGCCCCGATCGACCTGCGAATGCACGCGCACCTGGCCGCCGGACTGCTTGGCGAAGCCGTAGATCATCGACAGCCCGAGCCCCGTGCCCTGACCCAGCGGTTTGGTGGTAAAGAACGGGTCGAAAGCCTTGGCAATCACATCGGCCGACATGCCGGTGCCGGTATCGCTGACGCACAGACACACATATTCACCTTCGGGAATCTCCAGCGTGCTGGCGGTCTCGGAATCCATGCTGCGATTGGCCGTCTCGATGGTGATGCGTCCGCCATCGGGCATCGCATCGCGGGCGTTGATGCACAGATTGAGCAGTGCGTTTTCCAGCTGACTGGCATCCACCAGTGTCGGCCAAAGCTGCGGCGAGCCAATGGTTTCCAGAAGAATGCTCGGGCCCACGGTGCGCTGGATCAGTTCGGTCATGCCGGTCATCAGCATGTTGACGTCGGTAGGGCGCGGATCGAGGGTCTGGCGTCTGGAGAACGCCAGCAGGCGGTGGGTGAGGGCGGCGGCACGCTTGACCGCGCCCTGTGCGGTGACCATGTATTTGTCGACTTCGCTCAACCGACCCTGACTGATCCGCGTACCCATCAATTCCAGGGCACCGGAAACGCCGGCCAGCAAGTTGTTGAAGTCATGAGCGAGGCCGCCCGTCAGTTGGCCGACCGCCTCCATCTTCTGCGACTGACGCAGTTTTTCCTCCGCTTGCATCAACTCGGCGGTGCGCGCTGAAACCCGTTGTTCCAGTGTGTCGTTGAGCGCACGCAAGGCGGCGATAGCACCGTCGCGCTCTGCCTCGACGGTGCGTCGCTCCTCGACGTCGATCAGTACGCCGGGGAAGCGCAATGGTTTGTTGTCATCGGCACACTCAACGCGGCCGTTGGCTTCGATCCACTGGTATCTGCCGTCCGCGCGGCGCACGCGATACTGATGGGAATAGGCGCCACCGCGGCCAATGGCTTCGTCGATCGCGGTGGTCAGCCCGTCCCGATCGTCGGGGTGCACGCTGGTGATCACTTGTTCGAGGCTGAGTCCCTCGCGCCCCAGACTCGGGTCGAGGTTGAACACCTGGGCGAAGCCTTCGTCGATGGCAAAGCGATCGGTCAGCAGGTCCCAGTGCCAGGTGCCGATAATGGCGCCGGCGGCGAGGGCCAGTTGCACGCGTTCGACGTTCTCGCGGGCGATCGCCTCACTGGCGCGCAAGCGCTCCTCGGCATCGCGTCGTTCGGTGACGTCGTTGAACAGGATCGCGATCTGCCGGTCGGCCGGATCGCCGACCCGCACGGCGCGCACATCGAACCAGCGTTCGAAGGTATTGGCGTAATTTTCGAAGTTCGCCGGTTCCCCGGTCTTGGCCACGTGGCCGTAGGTTTCGAACCAGAAGCGTTCCAGATTGGGCGCGAATTCGGTTACCCATTTACCGCGCAGGTTGACCCCGCACTGGCGCTCGAACGCCGGGTTGGCCTCGACGAAGTAGTAGTCGACAGGCTCGTCGTTGGCGTCGAATTTGACTTTGACGATGGCAAACGCCGATTCGATGGTTTCCAGAATGGTGCTGAAGCGTTCCTCACTGCGGGCGAGCGCAGCTTTGCTGGCCTGGAGTTGAGCCGCCACATTTTGCTCAGTGTCGACTTCATTGCTCAGCAGCGCGGCGCGTAATCGCTTTACCTCGGACTCAAGTGCTTCGCGATCAAGGTGTTTGAGGGTATCCATCTCACCTGCTTTGTCAGTTTTTTCAGGGGCCGGTTTCATGGGGCGGGCAGGCCGGACGGGGGCAGTGGTCATCGCGAAGCGGTCTGGCTTGATTGTGGTTCATTCGTTGACAGGTGGCGTCGTCGTTAAGTTTCACTGACGGCTTTGGGCGAACACCGATTTCAGATCGACTCGCCGTTATCCAGGCGGGCCAGCAGCATTTGGCCCCGTTGCCAGAGTGCCTCTTGCTTGGCCTGCGGCATGCGATCAAGGTTCTTGTACATCATGCTCATGCGCTGATTGCCGCGCAGCTGCTCACCGTGGCGCATCAGGAAATGCCAGTAGAGCGAATTGAACGGACAGGCATTGTCCGCCGTGCTTTCGCTGACCTTGTACGCGCACCCACGGCAGTAATCCGACATGCGATTGATGTACTGGCCGCCGGCGCAATAGGGTTTGGAACCGAGATAACCGCCATCGGCGTGCATGACCATGCCCAGCGTGTTGGGCAGCTCGACCCAGTCAAAGGCGTCCATGTAGATCGCCAGATACCACTCACAGATCTGGCTCGGCGCGATACCGGCGAGCAGGGCGAAATTGCCGGTGACCATCAACCGCTGGATGTGATGCGCATAGGCGTGCTGCAGGCTTTGCCCGATGGCGTGGCGCATGCAGTTCATTTGCGTATCGCCGGTCCAGTAGAACTCGGGCAATGCACGGGTGTTGCCGAACGAGTTGCCCAGCGCGTAATCAGGCATTTTCAGCCAGTACACGCCCCGCACATATTCACGCCAGCCAATCAGTTGCCGAATGAAGCCTTCGGCGGCGTTGAGCGCAACGCTGCCGGACCAGTACGCCGACTCCACGTCGCTGCACAACTGGCGCAGGTCCAGCAGGCCGATGTTGAGTGCCGCACTGATGCGCGCATGAAACAGGAACGGCTCATCACTGGCCATGGCGTCCTGGTAATCGCCAAACCCGGCCAGACCGTAATCGAGAAAGTACGCCCAGAGCGCCTGCGCATCGGCATGGGTGACGGGATAGTTGAAGTCATCGAGCGCGCCGTAGTGCTGGCTGAAACGCGCCTTGACCAGTGCAAGTACTTCGCTGGTGATGGCGTCGTTACTGAAGCGCGCCGGGTAGGGCGCTTTCACGCTTTTGGGCAGGGCCTTGCGATTCTCGGCATCGAAGTTCCACGCACCACCCACCGGCGAGCCGTCGCCATTGAGCAACAACCGGCTCTTGCGACGCATCTCCCGGTAGAAAAACTCCATGCGCAGCTGTTTCTTGCCTTCGGCCCATGCAGCGAACTCTTCGCGACCGCACAGAAAACGCGTATCGGCGTGCCAGTGAATCGGCAAGCCGCATTCCTTTATCGAGTGCTCCAGCCGCCAGTCACCACATTCGGTGACGTGTACTTCTTCGGCCTGCAACAGCGCTTGCCAACGCTGTAACTCACCCGGCACCGAACCGCTGTTTTCCGGATCATCCAGGGTGACGTATTCAACACGCACGCCTTGGTCTCGCAGCGCCTGGGCGAAGTGGCGCATGGCGCTGAAGATCAGGGCAATCTTCTGTGGATGGTGGGGCACATGGCTGGCTTCTTCCATGACTTCAACCAGCAGCACCGTGTCGCGCTCGGCATCGAGTGCCTGTAATGAAGCCAGGTCGAAGGACAACTGGTCGCCCAGTACCAGGCACAAGCGGCGGGTAACGTTCATTCAATCAAGCTCTGGGGTTGTGCGGTTCATTGGCTGGCTTCGGTGCCCTGGCGACGGAAGAACAGGGTCACCTGACCGACTTCCACCCCGAACTTGGACATGCTGGTGCGGTTGATCAACGTGTCCTCATCCATCAGGTACATCCAGTCGTCCATGCTCACTTCATAGGTCGAATCGTCGACCGCCAGGTTCAGGCGATAAACCCAGTGCACGGCGTTCCCGGCAATCTGGCCCTGCGCAGCGCCAACCACATCGCCTGCACGACCGCTCCAGCGTCCCCCGCCCTCGGGCGTCAACGTCCATACGCGGTGTTGGCGGGTGCCATCGCTGTAAAGGAAGCGCTCGTCGAGAATCAGGTTGTTGCCGTCGTGACGGCTGACGATGGTGACTTCAAAACGCTTGGTCACTTCGCCACCAGGCTTCTGAAAAATCCCCCAGGCTTTGACGGGCTGGCTGAAAAATCGCTCCAGACTCAGTGCCGGTTGTTGATCGGCATAGCGGGTTACATCCACGTTGCTGCAGCTTGCGACGCTGAGCATCAGTGCCAGTAACAGCAGTAATCGAGTCATTGCCTTGCTCCCTGATCGCAGGTGTTGAGGGAGAACGTTCGAGCCATTTTCTTGTACGCAGTGAGGGGCGCGTACAGGGTTATGGGCGTTTCGTTAAGGTATCTAGTGACGGAATCTCGCGTGAAAGCGTATCCGTCGTGCAAAAAATTGTACGCGGCTAATAAGCTTGTATAGGTTTTAATCAAGATAGGCGGAAAAAAGCCAGCTGACAATGAAACGGCAATTTTTCGTGTTGAGAGGAAAACTCAATTCACAGCGTGAAGCTTTTCCAGAGTAGTGGGAGTGGGGCGAATATTGATCATTGCGCTGTCTGGTGCATTGTCAGGATGATTTTCCCGACATCCCTTGAAGACTCCATTCGCTGGTGGCTTACGCCGGTTGCACGGCACCGGATTGAGTGCCGCGCATCCTTGGCTGCGCGGCGAGATATTGTTTCGATACTCATGAAGCGATCGCGAGATGAACGGCGTTTTTACAAAGCAAACGTAGTCCCGCGAGTATTCACAAAAAGCGAGTAGATCGAGTGACTGCTTGCCATGAACAGCCTGTTCCCTTCGCGCCCCCCGAAGCACAGGTTCGGGCAGCGCTCTGGCAGCGAAATATGGCCGATGGCCTTGCCCTGTGGATTGAAAACACGCACGCCGTCGAGTTTTTCCAGATCGGCCCTGGGATCTCCATTGCCGCCCCAGCCGCACCACAGGTTGCCCGCTTCGTCGCACTTGATACCGTCGATTGCCGCGTAGTCCAGCCCCTCGATGTGCTTGCGGCGCTCGCCCAGTGTGCCGTCTTCCTTCACGGCAATTGCCCAGATCAAGCGATTGGGTTTGGCGCGGCCTTCGACGACATACAGGGTTTTTTCGTCGGGACTGAAGCACAGGCCATTGGGGCCGTTAAGGTCGTCGATCACCCGAGTCACCTTTCTGCTCTCACCGTCGATGCGGTAAACGGCGTGCGGTTGGCTCGGGGTGATCTTGTGGCCTTCGTAATTGTTGCCGGTCTGGAATGGCGGGTCGGTAAACCAGATTGATCCGTCACTTTTGCAGACGATGTCGTTGGGCGAGTTGAAGGGTTTGCCCTCAAAGCTGTCGGCCAGCACGGTGATCGTGCCGTTGTATTCGGTGCGTGTGACGCGGCGGCCTTCGCTGGTGGTGGTAGAGCCTTCGCAGACGATAAGACGCCCTTGGCGATCCCGGCACATCCCGTTGGAGAAGTTCGAGTGTTCACGGTACACGGTGAAGGTTTCGGTGATTTCGTCCCAACGCATGATGCGATTATTGGGGATGTCGCTGACCAGCAAATAGCGGCCATCACCGACCCAGACCGGTCCTTCGGCCCAGCGCATGCCGGTGGCGAGTTTTTCCACACTGGCGTTGAAAATACGCAGGTCGAGGAAGCTGTCGTCGAGGATGTGAATCAGTGGATCCGGGTAGCGTTGACTCAACGGTTCGGCAGCTTCAGAGAGACTGGGCAACAAGGCGCTGCCGGTGGCGAGCGTGGCGGAAACAGCGAGGGACTTCTTCAGGAAGCTGCGGCGTGTATTGCCTTTTACCTGTTCGAGGTTGTCAGGCTTGGCGGACAGGGATGAGTCCATGTAGCGATCTCCGTGGTTTTATTTTTTTTTTGGAGACGCAGTAATATCCTGTGATAGGACATCGTACAAGTGATTTGTTATCCAGGTCTGGTCGGGCTTGGAGATTAAGTCCTTCGCTTAATCGCTTTAGGCTGACGCTCAGCATCTGTTATTCCAGCGCTGCGCAGGGAAACAGGTGCGCCAGCGGGTCGAGCGAGGTCGTCGCTGCTTTGGTGGCCGTGCAGGGTGTGTAGGAAAAAATTCGGGGCTTTGTGCCTTCCTAAGCCGTGTTCCTACCGATATTTGCGATCTATCCAGCAGAAAAGGGCTTGGTTTCGCAGTGAAACATTAATTAGAATCAGTCTCATTTATATCCTTCGCGCAGGGTCTCTTGAGATGATTGAAGCAGCGACGCCACCGGAGCACAGCCTACACACCTTGTACCGAGACCACCGGGGCTGGCTGGAAAACTGGCTGCGAAAGCGCTTGGGCAACGCGTGGGATGCGGCGGATCTGAGTCAGGACACGTTCATGCGAGTGCTGTGCAGTTCACAGCCCATCGCCGAAATGCGCGAGCCGCGCGCCTATCTGTTGACCGTCGGCAAACGTCTGCTGAGTAATTTCTATACCCGTCGCAGTCTGGAAAAAGCCTACCTGGACGCGCTGGCCCACTTGCCCGAAGACTGCGTTCCGTCTCCCGAACAACGTTGGGTGGTGCTTGAAACCCTGCAGGCGCTTGATGAGCTTCTCGATGGCTTGCCCCGCGAAGTGCGTCGTGCGTTTCTGTGGAGCCAGCTGGAAGGCCTCGGCTATCGCGACATCGCCGAACGCCTGCGAGTCTCCGAACGTACCGTGAAACGCTACATGGCCCAGGCCTACGAGCATTGCCTGCTGGTGGACTGGTGATGCGCGCGGCACCCTCCAGCGAAGCGCGCGAGATTGCCAGAGCGGCTGCTCAGTGGCTGACATTGCTGGAATCCGGCGAAGCCACCGAGGACGATCAGGTACGTCTGCAAAACTGGCGCAACAGCCACAGCAGTCACGAACATGCCTGGCAAAAGGCGCAGATGCTGCGTCAGCGTTTCTTCGGCTTGCCTTCGGTATTGGCGATGGCGACCCTTGATCGTCCCGATCCTGCTCGCCGGGCCGCACTCAAACGGGCGCTCGGTGTTGCGGCGCTGGTGCCGGCGGCCTGGCTGATCGGACGCCAGCTTCCGCTGGATGTCTGGCGGGCGGACTTGCAGACCGGCACCGGTGAACACAAACGAATTCCCCTGGCCGACGGCAGCACCTTGCAACTCAACACTGCCAGCGCCGTGAATATCGACCTCGGTGCTCGCCTGCTGACCCTGGTGCGCGGCGAAATGGCACTCAACGTGCCAGGAACCGCGCCACTGACGATCCAGGCCCCCTATGGCCGGATCATCGTCAGCCGCAGCGAAGTGTGTGTGCGTCTCAATGAGCGCGATTGCCGCGTATCAGTTGTCAGCGGTGCGGTGCGCCTGCAACCGCTGCAAGGCCCCGAACTGCTGCTGAGCGCGGGACAGCAAGTGAGTCTGCAGGCCACTGGTGCGGGCACTGTTGGTGCATTCGACGCGTTGTTGCCGGGTTGGCGTGACGGAGTGCTGATGGCGCAGAACCAGCCGCTCGGTGACTTTCTGCGTGAACTCGGCCGTTATCGCCCGGGCTTGCTGCGCTGGGAACCTGCGCTGGAAAGCCTGCGAGTCACGGGCAGTTTCCGTCTGGACAACACCGATCGCATCCTGTCTCTGCTGGCCGCCAGCCTGCCGCTGGAGGTGCAATCGCGCACGCGTTTCTGGGTCACGCTGGTTCCTCGAAAAAATATTGCCTGAAGCCTGTCCCTTTTTTTCGCCTCGCCGGTCATTCCAGGTAAGTGAACTAAAAACGAGAGCTTCTTCCAATGCCCGCAGTATTTCCAAGTCGTTTGCGTCCGTTGTTGCAGTTGAGCCTCATGCTGAGCCTGAGTGCCAGTCCATTGTTGATGCCGGTGAGCTGGGCCGACGAGGCAGCTCGTCGCAGCTACCAGGTGCCCGCCGGGAGTCTGAGCGCCGCACTGACCCGGTTTGCCGGGCTGGCCGGGGTCAACCTGTCAGTGGATCCGGCGCTGGTCAGCGGCCGCAGCAGCAACGGCCTGTCCGGCGAATATGGTGTGGAGGAAGGCTTCGCCCGCTTGCTCGCGGGCTCCGGCCTGCAACTGCAGCCGGTCGGCGAGCAGGCTTACATACTGGTTCCGGCGCCGGAGGGCAGCAGCCTGCAACTGGCACCGACTTCGATTCTCGGCGCCAACGACGAGACCGGCGGCGATGTGTATGCGGGTGGCCAGGTGGCGCGCCGTGGTTCGCAAGGTTTGCTGGGCTCGCGTGATTTCATGGAGACGCCGTTCAGCATGACCACCTACACCAGCGAGGCGGTCAAGAACCAGCAGGCCCGCACCCTGGGCGATCTGATTGCCAGTGACCCTTCGGTCCGCGCCACCAACCCGGCTGGCGGCCGTTACGAACAGTTCACCATTCGCGGTTTCAGCCTGTTCAACAGCGATGTGGCTTACAACGGTCTGTACGGGGTCTTGCCGACTTACACGATCGACATGGAAATGGCCGAGCGGGTCGACATCCTCAAGGGGCCGAGCCAACTCATCAACGGCATTTCGCCACGGGGCAGTGTGGGCGGCGGCATCAACGTCGTACCCAAGCACGCGACCGACAAGCCGATCACCTCACTGACCGCCAACTACGCCTCGAACAATCAAATCGGTGGCGCAGTGGACGTGGGGCGGCGCTTTGGCGAGGACAATAAGTTCGGCCTGCGATTCAACGGGGTCAAACAGTCTGGTGATACCGAGTGGGATCACCAGAGCGTTGACCGTGACATGGCCGTGCTGGGCCTTGATTTTCGCGGTGAGCGCCTGCGTCTTTCCACCGACGTAGGCCGTACCGAGCGCGATACCGACGCGCCGCAAGAGCGCGTGCAGGTTGGTGCCAATGCCCGGGTTCCGAGTGCCAGTGAAGTCAGACACAACTATGCACAGTCCTGGAGCAAGGCCCGTACCAAGGACACTTTCGGGACGGTGAATGCCGAGTTCGACGTCAACGATTCGACCCTGCTGTACGGCGGAGTCGGCGTACGCAAGAGCAATCACGATTTCCTTCGGCACGCGGTATCTGTCACCAACGACAAAGGCGATTTCAGCGTCCAGCCACGGGATTTCACCCGTGACGAAAACGTCCGTACCGCTACGGCCGGGGTGCGCAACTGGTTTCATACCGGGCCGGTGAGCCACGAAATCAATCTCGCCGCCAGCTACTTCTACATGGACTTCGAGAACGGTGGTGCGCGCTACGCCGCTTCCCCGAGCAACCTCTATAACCCTGTTGAAACGCCGACGCCGGTGCGTCCGACACGACAGGACGCTGACGTCTATACCGAAAACCGTTTCAGTGGCGTGGCGCTGGCCGACACGATGGGTTTTTTCGATGACCGCCTGTTGCTGACCCTGGGCGCGCGCTGGCAGCGGGTGAAAGTCGACGACTGGAGCGACGATGTCAAAGGCGACACGGCCTACGATGAAGAAAAAGTCTCGCCATCCGGCGGCATCCTGTTCAAGGCCACCGACAAACTGTCGTTGTACGCCAACTACATGGAAGGCCTGAGCCAGGGCAAGATCGCGCCGTCGACGTCGGTGAACGAAGACGAAATCTTCCCGCCGTTCATCAGCCGTCAGGTCGAGGTGGGCGCAAAGTATGACGCCGGTTCGTTCGGCCTGACCGCTGCGGTCTTCCGGATCAAGCAACCGGCCTACGAGACCAACGCCGTGACCCGGGTCTTCGGCCCCAACGGCAAACGCCAGAACGATGGCGTGGAGCTGACCGTGTTCGGCGAACCGCTTCAGGGCTTTCGTCTGCTCGGCGGTGTCATGTACATCGACAGTGAGTTGACCCACACCACCAACGGCACCTTCGATGGCAACCGTGCACCGGCGACCCCGAAATTCAACGTCAATCTCGGCGCGGAATGGGACGTGCCCAACGTCCAGGGCCTGACCCTGACCGGGCGTGGCATCTACTCAAGCTCGCAATACCTGGATCAGTCCAACGACAAGCAGATCGATGCCTGGGAGCGCTTCGACGTGGGCGCGCGCTACGCGTTCAAGGTCGACGAAAAGAACATCACCCTGCGAGCCAACATCGAAAACGTCGCGGACAAACGCTACTGGAGCTCCGCCGGTGCCTCCGATGACAGCGAGCCCGGGCTGACGCTTTCGACACCACGAACCTATCTGCTTTCGGCAACCGTCGACTTCTGAAACGAGGAACCTGGCCCAGGGACGGGCAGCGCAGGAATCTTCTGAAGATATTTCACGAAGCAAGGAACTTTATGCACAACACTATTCAGTAGTTATCCCGATACTGTGCAATGAATTACTGCCAATAAAGATAATAAAAAGTTGAACGTTGCATGACAAAAGTATGGCCATATCATGGCGCGTCAGTTGATTTTTGTTCGGGTTTAACGACTTGCAATTTGTTGTGCGCGCAGGTTTTTAATTAAAAACAGCGTTATGTAAATATTCCAAAAAATTCACAGCTACCTGTTGCATGAATTAGTTGATGAGAATAGTTTTCATATCGAAATTTACCGAGGGTAATCCGATGTTGAATGATGGCGCATTGCACATTAGTCCTCTGCAAAAGACCAATGCCGACTATTTGGCGCGACAGGGAAAGTTTGAATCGAATGTTCGAAGTTATCCGCGCAAGTTGCCACTGGCCATTGCCAAGGCACACGGTGTCTGGGTAACGGATGTCGAAGGCAAGACCTATCTGGATTGCCTGGCCGGTGCCGGGACGCTCGCGCTCGGGCACAATCACCCGGCCATCATGGACAGTATCGGCAGCTTTCTGGCTTCCGGCCTGCCGATGCACACCCTGGACCTGACGACCGAGGTCAAGGACGCTTTCAGTGAAACACTGCTAAGCCTGTTGCCGGGGCAGGGAGAGGGTTACTGCCTGCAATTCTGCGGTCCTTCGGGGGCGGATGCGGTAGAAGCCGCGCTGAAACTGGCCAAGACGTTCACCGGTCGCCACAACATCATCAGTTTTTCCGGTGCCTACCACGGCATGACTCACGGCGCGCTGGCCCTGACCGGCAACCTCGGGCCGAAGAACGCCGTCGCCGGCCTGATGCCCGGCGTGCAATTCATGCCGTATCCCCATGAATACCGCTGTCCGTTCGGCTTGGGCGGTGAGGCAGGCGTCGAGGCGCTGACCCATTACTTCACTCAGTTCATCGAGGATGTCGAGAGCGGCGTCACCTTGCCGGCAGCCGTGATCGTCGAGGCGGTGCAGGGCGAGGGCGGGGTCAACTGCGCGCCGGACAGCTGGCTGCGTGCGATCCGCGAGGTGACCCGCAAGCACGGGATCCTGCTGATTCTTGACGAAGTGCAGGCCGGTTTCGGTCGCACCGGCAAGATGTTTGCCTTCGAACATGCGCAAATCGAGCCGGACATCATTGTCATGTCCAAGGCGGTCGGTGGTGGCCTGCCCATGGCGGTGCTGGGGATCAAGCGCGAGTACGACGTCTGGGAACCGGGCAATCACGCCGGCACTTTCCGTGGCAACCAGATGGCCATGGCCACCGGGCTTGCAACGCTGCAGGCGCTCAAGCATCAACAGCTTCCGGCCCAGGCCGAACGACGCGGTCAATGGCTCAAGGATCAGCTCAACGGTTTGCGCCAACGGTATCCAGCGTTGGGTCAGGTGCGCGGGCGGGGCTTGATGCTGGGCATCGAAATCGTCGACGAGCGCCAGCCGGCAGATTGCCTCGGGCATTTTCCGATGGACCCGGTGCTGTCCGTCGCCATCCAGCAGCATTGCTTCAGGCAGGGACTGCTCCTGGAACGGGGCGGACGTCGGGGCAATGTCATTCGTTTATTGCCTGCGCTGATTATTGACGACCAGCAATGTCAGCAAGTGATTCAGCGATTTGAAACGGCACTTGAAGCTGCTCTGCTTGAAGTTCGTGCGTAATCGTTTGTTAAAAGGTGTTTGAACCTGGCGAACGTTATGTAGAAAGCGATCAGGGTGAATGGTCGAACCGCCGCTTAAAGAAAGCACTTCAGTGATGAGCGCTTTTTCAGGAACTTTCGGTAATCGATTGTTTATTTAATTCTCGCCGGGATGACTTTTTTAAAGTTGCTGTAGTGCGCTTCGCAAGTTGGCGCGAGCGCTTGTCCTTTGTCCCGGCAAATGTAACCAGTGACCTCACGGGCTACTGTGGAGTACCTATGAATCAAGCAGATCGCAATGTTGTATCAAGGATGGTCAGTGAGTTGGCGAGTACCCGCGCCTTGCTCAATTGTTTGATCAAAGAATTCGCCTTGCCGGAAAACTGCCTCGACTACCGTTGGCCTGGTGATATGCAAGGCATCGCGCCGGGCTGTTACCTGGAAGGCCTGCAATGGAAGGGCATTCCGCTGACGATCAGCCTGCCCAACGAGCAGCAGTTCTTTGTCATGGTGGACCGCCGTGACCGTCTTGGCAGTCATCGTTATCTGTCGGACGTCTATGCGCGTCAGGGACGAGGGGACTGGCGTTGCCTGGGCTTTGCCGAGTTTGCCGCTGAATTGTTGGGCGCCTGCGAGCACATGACCCGCGCCAGCAATGAAGAACTGCTCGATCAGGTATTGCAGAGCCAGGGACTGACAGCCGCCATCGTCGCCCACAACATGGACAACCACCGCCCGGCACCGCTCAGCAGCTACCTGGCCAGCGAGCAGGGTTTGTGGTTCGGTCACCCCAATCATCCGGCGCCCAAGGCCCGGTTGTGGCCGGCGCATCTTTCGCAGCAGACCTACGCGCCCGAGTTTCAGGCGCAAACCGCGCTGCACCTGTTCGAAGTACCCCGGCAAGGATTGCGCGTTACCGCCAACGGCCTCGATGAAAGCCAGGTCATGGCCGGGTTTGCCGATCAGCAGCGCGCCAGGCCCGGTCACGCGATGATTTGCATGCACCCGGTGCAGGCGCAGTTATTTATTCAGGACCGGCGAGTGCAGCAACTGCTCGAACTGGGCGACATTGTCGATCACGGTGCCACCGGCCCGATCGCCAGTCCCACGGCGTCGATGCGCACCTGGTACATCGAAGGTCATGACTACTTCATCAAGGGTTCGCTGCATGTGCGCATTACCAACTGCGTGCGCAAGAACGCCTGGTATGAGCTGGAAAGCACGCTGATCATCGATCAACTGTTCCAGCGTCTCCTGCAAACCCAGCCGCATACGCTGGGAGGTTTGTCGGTGATTGCCGAGCCCGGCTCGATGAGCTGGGCGCCGCCCCAGGCCAGTGAGGCCGACGCCCATTGGTTCCGTGAACAGACCGGCGCGATCCTGCGGGAGAACTTCTGCCTGCGCTCCCGTGCCGACCGCAGTGTGATGGCCGGTACCCTGTTTGCACACGACATCCATTCTCGTCCTCTGGTGCACGGTTTCCTGCAAGCGGCATTCGGTCAGGAACCTGACGACGAACAACTGGTGGAGTGGTTCGACCGCTATCAGGCCCTGTTGCTGCGCCCGGTGCTGGCATTGTTCTTCAACCATGGCGTGGTGATGGAGCCGCACCTGCAGAACACGGTGCTGGTTCACGATTCAGGCCAGCCGCAACAGCTGCTGCTGCGTGATTTCGAGGGGGTGAAGCTCACAGAGGAACTGGGCATCAAGCAGATTGATGTCGGCCTGCATCCACGGGTGCGCCAGTCGCTGCAATACAGCCGTGTGCAGGGCTGGAGCCGGATTTCCTATTGCCTGATGATCAACAACCTCTCCGAAGCCGTGCTCGCCCTGAGCTGGGAACGCCCACACCTGGCCACTGTGATGTGGCAGCGGGTGGAGCGCCAACTGCGCGTCATACGCGATGAACTGACGCGTCCCGCGCCGGAGCTCGATGCGCTGATCGCCGGACAGCCGATTGCCTGCAAGACCAACCTGAAAGTCCGTCTGAGCGCCCAGGCGGATCGCGCCGCCGGCTACGTCAGGCTCGTTTCACCCTGGAGCGAGGAGGCCCGTTATGGCTGATCTGACGGTTCCCGTTCTGGAGGCGATCGACCGTGTGCGGGCCGCAAATCCGGATCCGCTGGCGGCATTCATCTACGACCTGGACGCGTTGCAGACGCATGTGCGCGAGGTGATGGACGCACTGCCGCCGAAGGTCGAGCTGTATTACGCGATCAAGGCCAACAGCGAAGCGCCCTTGCTTGAGGTTCTGGCGCCGCTGGTCAGTGGTTTCGAAATTTCCTCGGGAGGCGAGATCGAGCGGGTGGTGACTTGCCCGATCCGCACACCTTATGTGTTTTCCGGCCCCGGCAAGCTCGATTCCGACCTGCGTGCCGCACTGGCCCATCAGGTCGAAGCGATTCACGTCGAAAGCCTGAACGAGATCGAGCGCCTGCAACGGCTGGCCAATGAAGCGGGGCGGGTGCAGCCGGTGTTCATCCGGATCAATCCTCAGCTGCCGGCACAGCAGTCGAGCAAACTGGCGATGGCCGGCACCGCGACGCCGTTCGGCATTGATGAGTCGGAGCTCGGCGAAGCGGTGCAACGGGTCGACCGCGCCACTCACTTGTGCCTCAAGGGTTTTCATGTGCATGCCATGTCCCACCAGATGTCGGTGGAACGGCACGAGCAACTGCTCGATTTCTATTTGCAGCGCTGGAGCGAATGGAAAGCCCTGGCCGCCTACCCGGAGCAATTGACGCATTTGAATGTCGGTGGAGGCATCGGCGTCGATTATCTGAGCGGACAGCGGTTCGACTGGCAGCGACTATGCCGTTATCTGGAACGTCGCCTGGACGATCAGCCCGACGCGCCGATCCTGCGCTTCGAGCCGGGGCGGTTCATCAGTGCGTTCTGTGGTTACTACGTGATCGAAGTGCTGGACACCAAGACCAGCCATGGCGAGCACTTCATCGTGTGTCGTGGCGGCACTCATCAGTTCCGCCTGCCGGCCGCACAAAGCCATGATCACCCGCTGATTCACCTGCCGCAGACTCCGCCGACCGCCGAATCCACCGAGCGCAACTGGACCGTGGTCGGGCAGTTGTGTACGCCCAAGGATATCCTGAGCCGGCAGCAGCCGCTCACCGGAGTCGAAGTCGGCGACTTGCTGGTTCTGCCCATGGCAGGGGCCTATGGCTACAACATTTCCCACGCCGATTTCCTCTGCCATCCACGCCCGCCACAACATTTCGTGCATCGGGGTGCATTGCTCGAAGGAGTCGGCCTGTGGCAGTGAGTTTCAATCCCGCACGGCGCTGGGTGGTGCTGAATGTGCTTTTGGGCACGCTCACGGTCAGCCTCAACAACAGTTCATTGAATCCGGCATTGCCGGCCTTCATGACGGCGTTCGAGATCGGGCCGCTGCTGGCGACTTGGATCGTCGCGGGGTTCATGACCAGCATGGGCGTGACCATGCCGCTGACCAGTTTTCTCAGCCAGCGCATGGGCCGCAAGCGCCTGTACCTGTGGGGCGTGGCGCTGTTCATCGGCGGTTCGCTGATGGGCGCGCTGGCGGATTCGATTGCCATGGTCATCGCGGCGCGAGTGGTACAGGGGATTGCCAGCGGGCTGATGATCCCGTTGTCGCTGGCGATCATTTTCTCGGTGTATGCCAAGGATGAGCGCGGCCGGGTGACGGGGCTGTGGGGGGCGGCGGTGATGCTTGCACCGGCGGTCGGGCCGCTGTGCGGCAGCTTGCTGCTGGAGTGGTTCAGCTGGCGGTCGCTGTTTCTGATGAATGTGCCGATCGGCCTGATTGCGCTGCTGATGGGGCTCGGCGTTCTGCCGGACTCCGAGCCGACGGAGCGCAAACCCTTCGACCTGACAGGCTATGTGCTGATCGCCTCGGGCATTGGTTTGCTGATGGTCGCCATCAGCCGGATGCACCACGCCGATGCGCTGCTCGAACCGGCCAACGTCGGCATGTTGCTGGCAGCGGTGGCCTGTCTGGCGGTGTTCGTTCAGGTCGAGCTGCGCCGCGAGGCGCCGTTGCTCAACCTGCGAATCTTTGCCTTGCGCGGTTACCGGCTGAGCGTGGTCATTGCCGTTGTGCAGTCGGTGGGCATGTTCGAGTGCCTGGTGTTGCTGCCTTTGCTGGTGCAGACCGTGCTGGGCTACAGCGCCATCTGGACGGGCCTGTCGCTGTTGTGCACGGCGGTGTTCGCCAGTCTGTTCGGGCGCATCGGCGGCAGTGCACTGGATCGCCACGGGCCACGGCGGGTGGTCGCGATCGGCTTGTTGCTGACGGGCCTGTCGACCCTGGCGCTGGGCCTGCTCAAGAGCGACGCGGGCATCGGCCTGGTGTTCGGCTTGATGATGGTTCGCGGCGCTGGCTTGGGACTGTCCTACATGCCGGTCACCACCGCCGGGCTAAACGCCTTGCCCGAGCCGATGGTCACGCAGGGCGCAGCCATGAACAACATTTCCCGGCGGCTGGTTTCGTCATTGGCGATTGTCATTGCATCGCTGTGGCTGGAGTTCCGCCTTGCTGCCGCCGGTGCCGAAGCACAACTGACGGCAACGCCTTCGGCGATCAGCGAAGTGTTCTTCGCCACCGGCGTGCTGATCCTGCTGGCACTGCCTTGTGCCTGGCGTTTCCCTCTTTCCGACGAGACGGCCGAGCCTGCGCCGGCCGCGCTCGAACATCGTTAACGCATCTTTGGAAGGTATGACCATGACGACGACTTTTCCGACATTCTCTCAACCGTCTTCGGCGCCGGGTGCCTGGCTGACGGGCGTCGATTCACGCATTTATCAAAAGGTGCAGCAGCGGGTCGTTGGCCAGTTGTTGCAGACGTTGCTCTATGAAGCGGTCCTGCCTTATCGCAACCAGCCAATGGACAACGACCAACAAGTTTTCGTGGTGATGGGGCGCGATGAGCAGCAGTCGCCGGTGGAGTACCGCTGTAAAGGCCTGCTCAGCGACAGTTTTCAATTGATTCGTCTTGATCCGCAAACACTGGAGCGCGTCGACAGCCACGGCGAACGCAGCGTGCCGGACCTGCACCAGGCCCTGGCCGAACTGCTTGAGGACTATCAGGACAGCCCGCACCTGGCGCGTTTCATTCAGGAACTGGAACAGACCGAGCTCAAGGATCTGCAATCGCGCAGTCAGGGTTACCGGACTGATGGCGCGCCCCACGAACTGGACGTCGACGCGCTGGAACAGCACTTCATGGACGCCCACAGCTATCACCCTTGCTACAAGTCGCGTATCGGCTTTTCGCTGGATGACAACCGGGCCTACGGGCCGGAATTCGCGACACCGATCAACGTGATCTGGCTGGCGATCGCGCGCAACCGGGCGTCGGTCAATCATTCCCGGCACATGGATTTTGCAGCGTTCATCGAGCAGGAAGTGGGCGCGCAGCGCTGGCAGCAGATCGCCGGTCAATTGGCCGGGCAGGGCCGGTCCATCGAGGACTACGCCGTGTTGCCGGTTCACCCGTGGCAGTGGGAAAACGTGATTGTGCCGGCGTTCTACAAGGAGCTGGCCAGTGGCGAGCTGATCTGGCTCGGGACGTCGGATGACCAGTACAAGGCGCAGCAGTCGATCCGCACGCTGGCCAATGCGACAGCCAGAGAGCGGCCGTACGTCAAACTGGCGATGAGCATGACCAACACCTCCAGCACGCGGATTCTGGCGCGGCATACGGTGATGAACGGGCCGATCATCACTGACTGGCTGCAACAACTGATTGCCAGCGACAGCACCGCCCGTGCGCTGGATTTCGTCATCCTCGGCGAAGTGGCCGGCGTCAGTTTCGATTACAGCCATCTGCCCCAATCGCGCAGTGCGCAAACCTACGGCACGCTCGGTGCGATCTGGCGCGAAAGCCTGCATTCGTACCTCAAGGCCGACGAACAGGCCGTGCCGTTCAACGGCCTCAGCCACGTCGAAAACCGCTACGGCGATGCACCTCAGCAGCCTTTCATCGAGGCGTGGATCCGCGAGTACGGCCTTGAAGCCTGGACCCGGCAACTGCTGAAAGTCACGGTGCCGCCGATCATTCACATGCTCTACGCCGAAGGCATTGGCATGGAATCCCACGGTCAGAACATCGTGCTGATCGTCAAGCAGGGCTGGCCGCAGCGGATCGCTCTCAAGGACTTCCACGATGGCGTGCGTTACTCGCCTGCGCATCTGGCGCGCCCCGAACTGTGCCCGGAACTGGTGCCGCTGCCAGCCAGTCATGCGCGGCTCAATCGCAACTCGTACATCCTGACCGACGACGTCAACGCGGTACGGGATTTCTCCTGCGACTGTTTCTTCTTCATCTGCCTGGCGGAGATGGCGATTTTCCTGCGTCAGCACTATCAGCTCGAAGAAGCGCAGTTCTGGCGCATGACTGCTGAAGTGATCCTCGATTACCAGCAGGCCCATCCGCAGCACCGCGACCGGTTCGGCCTGTTCGATGTGTTCGCGCCGCATTACGAAGTGGAGGAGTTGACCAAGCGTCGTCTGCTTGGCGATGGCGAGCGTCGTTTCAAATCGGTGCCCAATCCATTGCACGTCCACAGGCCGCAAGCATGCTGAGAACCAATCAACTGAAACGCAAACTGGCGGCCGGAGAGGCGGTGTACGGTCTGATCAGCTCGATTCCGGCGCCGGCCGCCATCGAACTGATCGCCGAGGCCGGTTTCGACTTCGTGATCATCGACATGGAGCACGTGCTGATCAACCCGGAGACCGTCGAGAACATGATCCGCATCGCCGAGTCCTACGGCATCACGCCACTGGTGCGGGTGGCGGACCTCAATCCGAAAACCCTGCTGCGGCTGCTTGACGGAGGGGCCCAGGGCATCGTGCTGCCGATGATCGAATCCGCCGGGCAAGTGGCGGCGGCCATCGCCGCGTGCAAGTACCACCCGCAGGGCGTTCGCAGCCTCAATGCCGGGCGGCCCGGATCGTTCGGCAAACACAGCCTGGCGCAGTACGTGGCCGAGGCAAACGAACAGATCATGGTGGTGGCGATGATCGAAAGCGCAGAGGGCGTGCGTTGCGCCGCAGAGATCGCGGCGGTGCCCGGCCTGGACATGATTCTGGAGGGGGCGGCGGACCTGTCGCAGTCCCTCGGCATGCCCTGGCAGATCGATCAGCCGCCCGTGCAGCAAGCCTTGCTCGATACCTGGCAAGCCACTCGCGAGGCTGGCATCGCGTATTGCGCCATCCCGCGCCAGAGCGGTGATCTGAGCCGCTGGCGTGAGCGCGGGGTCAACGCCTTTGTCCTTGGCGACGAGCGCGGCATTGCGTTTCGTGCTCTTCAGGCCCGACTGGCCACTCTTTCTCAAGAAGGAAACTGATTCGATGAAATTCACTACTCAGGCCGCCGACATCGTGATGCAGGACTTGATTGACTGCCTGCTGGCCGAAGACTTCTTTGGTCGCGAGCCATTGTCGATTCTTTCTGCCGGGCAATGGCGCCAGGCTCATCCGCGGGCACCGACCCTTGAAGGTGAACATATCTGGGAGTGGTGCTGCGACGCGCAGGAACGGCGCTTCATCAGCATCGCGCTGCGGCCCGGCATTACCCAGCAGTGGGAGAAAGTCCCGGGCACTGCCGTGTTGGCCCGACAGGAAGAACACTGGGTGCGTCTGTCGCCGGTGGAGTTCATGAAGCATGTGTTCACGGGCATGGGGCCACGCTTTGCCGATAACGAGAAAGGCCTGACGCTGTTTCTCGAAGTGCTGCACATCAGCATCTGGCAGACCGCGCTGTCGCAGGAACATCAGGTTGACGACACGCACCTGATGGCACGGGACGGGGCGACGTTCTTCCGGATCATGGAACAGTGGGCGTCGCTGCGTGACCGTCCGTACCACCCGTTGGCCAAGGCCAAGCAGGGGTTGTTGCAGAGTGAATACCTGCAATACCAGGCCGAATTCGCCGAGCCGGTGGCGTTGAACTGGGTCGCGGTGCGCAAGGACATGTTGCAGGGCGGGGAAGGGGTGACGGACCTGGAAACCATCTACCCGGCGCGCTATCTGCTGCCGGCGGACTTGCAGAAGCGCCTGGCCGCCGAACTGGCGTCGCGCGGGATCGACGAAACGCATATCGCGCTGCCGGTCCATCCGTGGCAGTTCGAGCACGTGCTGCAAGGACAACTGGGGAGCGAGTTCGACCGGGGTGTGTGCCAGCGCCTGGATTTCCAGGAGGCCACGGTATTCGCCACCTCGTCGCTGCGTTCGATGACGCCGTGTTTCGACAGCGCCGACTATCTCAAGCTGCCGATGGCGATCTACTCGCTGGGCGCCTCGCGTTATCTGCCGGCGGTGAAGATGATCAACGGCGGGCTCAGCGAAAAACTGTTGCATCAGGTGCGAACCCTCGACCCGGTGCTGGCGCAAACCCTGCACTTGTGCGACGAAAGCAAGTGGTGGGCTTTCATGCCGCCGCAGGCGACGCTGTTCGACGAGGCGCCACGGCACCTGTCGGCGATGGTGCGCAGCTATCCGCAGGCGCTGCTCGACGATCCTGATTGCCGCCTGTTGCCAATGGCTGCGCTCGGCACGCCACTGCCCGGTAGCCGGCGCCACTTCTTCGATGAATGGATGAGCTATCGCCAACTGCCCGTCGAGGCCAGCTCGGTGCTGACCCTGTTCGGCGAATTGTGCGAGCGCTTCTTCGACGTCAACCTGCGCATGTTCCGCCTGGGCATGCTGGGCGAGGTTCACGGTCAGAACGCGGTGCTGGTCTGGAAGGCCGGTCAGGCCCAGGGCCTGCTGCTGCGCGATCACGATTCGCTGCGCATCTTCGTGCCATGGCTGGAGCGCAACGGAATGGCCGATCCGCAGTACCGGATCAAGAAGGGCCATGCCAACACCCTCTATCACAACTGCCCGGAAGACCTGCTGTTCTGGCTGCAGACCCTGGCGGTGCAGGTCAATGTGCGCGCCATCATCGACACGTTGTCTTCGGTCTATGCCGTACCGGTTACGGCCCTTTGGACAACCTTGCGCACGGTGCTGGAAACCCTGATCCGGCAAATCGACTTTGACGACGCGGCCCGCGCAATGCTTCAGCGCCAACTGTTCGACGCGCCACGCTGGCCGCAGAAACTGCTGCTGACGCCGATGATCGAACGTGCCGGCGGGCCGGGCAGCATGCCGTTCGGCAAGGGTGAAGTGGTCAACCCGTTCCAGCGAGTGGCACATGGCGGTTGATTCTCAAGGGCTGATCGGCAGGCGCAGTGTGTTGCGCCTGTCGCTCGGCGTTCTGGCGCTGCCGCGTATTGCACTGGCGGAACCGTTGCGGCTGGTGACGCTCTTTCAAGGGGCGACCGACAGTGCCGTCGCACTGGGTGTGACGCCGTGCGGGGTTGTCGATTCATGGAGCGAAAAGCCCATGTACCGCTATCTGCGTCCGGCCGTGCAGGGCGTGCCGCATGTCGGGCTGGAAACCCAGCCCAGCCTGGAAGACATCGCCCTGTTGCGACCGGATGTGATTGTCGGCTCGCGTTTTCGCCATCAACGCATCGCCCCTTTGCTGGAGCAGATGGGCACGGTGGTGATGCTCGATGAAGTGTTCGAGTTCAAACAGACGCTGGCCTTGATGGGGGCGGCGTTGCAGCGTCAGGCGCAGGCCACGCAGGTGCTGGCGCAGTGGGAGCAACGGGTGATCGCTTTGCGTCGACAGTTGCAGGCCCGGTTCGCCGGGCGCTGGCCGTTGACGGTTTCGGTGCTGGACATCCGTGAAGATCATATCCGCAGCTATTTGCCGGCGAGTTTTGCCGGCTCCGTGCTGACTGAGCTGGGTTTTGCCTGGACGCCAACGGCCCGGGAAGCCAGCGGGGTGTCGCTGAAAATCACCAGCAAGGAAAGTCTTGCGGCCGTTGATGCCGACCTGTTTTTTATCTTCCAGCGCAGCGACAGCCAGGGCGTACAGCGCAATTATCAGAACCTGGTGCAGCATCCGCTTTGGCGCCAACTGCGCGCGCCTCGCGATGGCCTGATCTGGCGTGTCGACAATGTGGCCTGGAGCCTGTCCGGCGGCATTCTCGGGGCCAACCTGATGCTGGACGAGATTGCGCGGGTGACCGCCATGGAGGCCGCTTCATGAGCGAAGGCGTGAAGCTTCTGGGCTTGTTACTGGGGTTGTTGTCGAGCGTGATGTTGAGCCTGGCGGCGGGTGCAAACTGGATCGCACCGGCGCAGGTTCTTGATGTCCTGATGCATCCGGATGCGTTGGGGGTGTCCCATGAGTGGGTGGTGACTACACGGCTGTCGCGGACGCTGATGGCGCTCGCGGTCGGTTCCAGCCTGGCGGTGGCCGGCGCCTTGATGCAGGCGCTGACCCGCAATCCACTGGCGTCACCGGGATTGTTCGGGATCAACGCCGGCGCGACGTTCGCGATCATTCTCGGCACGTCGGTGTTTGCCTTGAGCGCTCCGCAGCAATGGCTCTGGTGCGCATTTCTGGGGGCGGCGGTGGCTGGAAGTCTGGTGTGGATCATCGGCAATCGGGGGCAGGGCAGCCTCAATCCGTTGCGCATCGTGCTGGCGGGGGCGGCCATGACGGCGCTGTTTTCGGCGTTCAGCCAGGCGTTGCTGGTGGTCAATCAGGAAGGTCTGGATACGGTGTTGTTCTGGCTGGCAGGTTCGTTGTCCGAACGCGACCTGGGATTGGCGGCGCCTTTGTTGGCGGTCGTGCTGGTGGCGTTGATCGGCGCATTGTTGATGGCCGGGCAAGTGAATGTACTCAACGCCGGGGAATCGATCGCGACGGGGCTCGGGCAGCGGACGGGGTTGATCCGGCTACTGCTCGGCGTACTGATCATCTGCCTGGCGGGCAGTGCGGTGGCGCTGGCCGGCAGCATCGGTTTCATCGGATTGCTGGTGCCGCACATGGTGCGCAAAGGCCTTTCGGTCGACCATCGCTGGCTGCTGCCGGGCTGCGCGTTGGCCGGTGCGATGCTGTTACTGCTGGCCGACACGCTGGCGCGGGTGGTGATCCTGCCGCAAGAGGTGCCTGTCGGCGTCATGACTGCGTTGTTCGGTGCGCCGTTCTTCATTGCGCTGGCGCGGAGAGGAGGGCGTTATGAATGACTCGCTGATATTGCGGCGCGCAGGGTTCTCGCGGCGCATTGACCTTTCTACCCTCTGGCATCTGCTCGCCGCGCTGGTGTTCACAGCGATGGTCATGCTGGGCGTGCTTTCGCTTGGCAAGGTCAACCTGTCGCCGCTGACCGTGGTGCAACTGCTCTGGCAGGGCGGCGATGAGCGTCTGGTGTTCATCATCGAGCAGCTTCGTCTGCCACGGTTGTTGCTGGCGGCGCTGGTGGGCGCGGCTTTGGCGGTGTCGGGGCTGATTCTGCAAAGCATCATCCGCAATCCGTTGGCGTCGCCAGACCTGTTGGGTATCACCAGCGGCGCCAGTGCGGCGGCGGTGTTGTACCTGTCGTTCTTCTCGGTGCTGCTGGGCCCGCAATACCTGCCGCTGGCGGCCATGGGCGGCGCCGGACTGGCGGCGTTGAGCATTTATCTGTTGGCCTGGAAACGCGGCGCGTCGCCCCTGCGGCTGGTGTTGATCGGGGTTGGCGTGTCGGCGCTGCTGACCGCGCTGACAACCTTCATGCTGGTGTTCAGTCCGTTGACCACCACGCTTTCAGCGTATGTCTGGCTGACCGGCAGCGTGTACGGCGCGAGCTGGCCGGAGCCGCGAGCCCTGGCGGGATGGCTGCTGGCGATCATGCCGGTTCTGATATTTCTGGCGCGTCAGGTGCGGTTTCAACAACTGGATGATGCGCTGGCCCAAGGTATCGGCGTGCGGGTGCAATGGCTGCGCGCCGGGTTGTTGATGGTCAGCGTGGCACTGGCCGGCGCTGCGGTGGCATGGGGCGGGGCGATTGCGTTTGTCGGCCTGATTGCGCCGCATATCGCCAAGCGTCTGGTGGCCCCGGGCTTTGCCGGGCAAGCGATCATGGCGGCGCTGGTCGGTGCGAATCTGGCGGTGCTGGCCGACCTGATCGGGCGCAGCCTGTTTCTGCCACTGGATCTGCCCGCCGGGATTTTTGTCGCCGTGCTGGGGACACCGTTCTTTCTTTATCTTTTGATCAACCAGCGGCATTAAGGAATCACTGATGGCTTCGATGGCGACCCATCAACTGACCCTGGGCTATCAGCGCCAGGTGATTATCGATGCACTGGATCTGCAACTGCCGGCGGGCAAAATCTCGGTGCTGATCGGCAGCAACGGTTGCGGCAAAAGCACCTTGCTCAAATCCCTGGCGCGCCTGCTCAAGCCGCGACAGGGTTCGGTCATTCTCAACGGTGTCGATATTCAGCAACGCTCGACGGCGGCGGTGGCGCGGGAGTTGGCCATCCTGCCGCAAATGCCCAGCGCGCCGGAGGGCATCACGGTGCGGCAACTGGTAGCGCTGGGGCGATATCCGTATCAGAGCTGGATGCAACAATGGTCGGTACAGGATGAGGCAATGGTTGAACGGGCGCTGCAGCAGACGGGGGTGCAGGAACTGGCGCAACGGCCGGTCGATGCGCTGTCCGGTGGCCAGCGTCAGCGCGTCTGGATTGCCATGACCCTCGCCCAGGATACCGAGATCGTGTTGCTCGATGAGCCGACCACTTTTCTCGATCTGGCCCACCAGATCGAGGTGCTGGATCTGCTGCGCGATCTCAATCGTCAGGAAAACAAGACCATCGTCATGGTCCTGCATGATCTGAACCTGGCGTGTCGCTACGCCGACCATATGGTCGCGGTACATCAGCGCACGGCATTCGCTCAGGGGCGGCCGGCGGACATTCTGACCGAGGGACTGGTCAAGCAGGTCTTCGATCTCAACTGCCGGATCATTGCCGATCCGTTTTTCGGCACACCGCTGTGCATCCCGTTCGGACGGGAGTTGCCACAATGAACCTGAGTTCAACGTTTGCACCGCAAGACTGGGCGGTATTGAGCGGTCCGCTGCGTCTCAAACCCATGGCCGAGCACGACCGGCTACGCTCGGTGCGCGCCTCCGCATTGCTGGATGAAGACGCGTGCGTGCAATTGCTCGACCGGCTGGGTCCCGTGATCAGCTCTCCGACCCGAGCCATCACCGCGTCGCTGCTGGGCAAGCGGTTCTCTTTCCTGGCCACGGGTGCTTGTCTGTACGCCATGTCTGTTTGTGATCAGGGACTGATGTTGTCCCTTGAAGACTGCGTGATCGAGTACGGCCATGACGAAGGGCTCTGGACATCCTCCATGCCGATGCCCGAGCGAACACCCACCCGGTACGACGCCGGTGAACGGGAAGCCTGGCGGGCGGAGGTCGTGACAGCGCTGTTCGCAGGCGTATTGGCGCCGTTATGGCAGATGTTCAACCGGGTCAGCGGGATTTCGCGCCGCATTCTGTGGGAGAACACGGCCGTGCGGGTTTATTCGCTTTACGAAAAACGCATCAGCAAGGTGCAGGATCCAGTGATTCGCCAGCGCCAGGAGGCGGATTTCCATTGGCTGCTCAATGAAGCCCCACCGGAGCTGTTCGGCCTGGATTACAACCCGCTGACGCACTTCCGCCGTCCGCCCACGCCCATGGAGGAGGGGGGCAGTGTCCGTTTTCGCCGTACCTGCTGCTTCTACTATCGGGCCTGCGACCCCGTCGAATATTGCTCGACATGCCCTCTCATCCGGCCGAAACCTTCACGCCCGGGGAAAAGCTCATGATTGCTCCCCGCCAACAACACGCCAGCGCCGAACTGCTTGAGCACTACCGGGAGATCGCGCCATCAACCCTGGGCCATTTTGGTGATCAGGGGTATTTGCGTGGCATCAAACCGTTGTTCGGTAATGTGCGCATGCTGGGCAATGTCGTCACCGTGAAGGTCTTTCCACCCGACGGCAGCATCTTGCGCGACGCGCTGTTGCTCAGTCAGGCGGGCGATGTGTTGGTGATCGAATGTGCAGGCGACGAAGAGTGCGCCTGCTGGGGCGAGTTGCGTACGCTGGCCGGGCTGATCAAAGGGCTGGCAGGTGTTGTGGTCGGTGGTGCGGTGACCGATGCGGCGGCCTTGCGCGAACACCGGTTGCCTGTTTTCAGCTTTGGGGTGAGTGCTTACACCACCCGTGGAATCGGCCTGCGAGGTGAGGTCAACGGCACCGTAGAAGTCGCCGGGGTGCGGATCAGTCCAGGGGACATTGCGTTGGGCGACGATGACGGTGTGTTCATTCTCGATGCCGTTCGCGCTGAAACCTTGTTGCCGGACATGATGGCGAAGGAAGCGCTGGATCGCGAGCGCAGGGGAGAGTTTCTGAACAGGCTGAAAGCGATCGACAACCTTCATTCGGACTAGGCAAGCCTGACGATTCTGCCGCGCACCGCCCGGACCAGACTTGCTACTCGAAGGGACACCACTGGAAGCGTACTCGATCAACCTGGGCGCCGATTTGTGGTGGCGCCTGAGTGTGTGCTTTATCTACGCGAGTTTGTTCGATCTGGTCTGGGCGGCTTTCTTTTCCGAATCTTCCGATAGTTGGACGCCCACGGTAAGAATCAAAGACGTCTGGTATCTTTTGGTGCCAGGGCACCCGGTTTCAATAGGTGTTACTCAGCTACCGTTCTGCACCTTTTCGGGTCTCGCGATGAGCCATTAGGTAGCAGATTCCCAATCTTCATGTCGGCACACCTGATGGTTGTGCACGCCAAATTTTCTCCTTAATTCATTCCAATCAAACGCTTGGCGCGTTACTGCAGGTTTTGGCATGCATTCTGCTTTTATGTATCCGTGGATAATTGGATACAAAAAGACAAAAGGTGCCGCCATGCAATTCGCTCCCGCCTACGACCAGCGCCAACCGATGACCGCCGAGGAGGAGGCTTACAACTTTCTTCTGGAAGGCATCTGCGGCGGTCGTTACCGCAAAGGCGACCGACTGATCGCCGAGGACATCGCCGGTGAAATCGGCATGAGCCGGATGCCTGTGCGTGAAGCCTTTCGACGTCTCGATGCACAGGGGCTGGTGACGCTCAGGCCCAATCGCGGTGCGATTGTCAGCGGTCTGGATATCGAGGAAATGCACGAAGTCTTCGAGATGCGCAGCGCGCTGGAAGGGCTGGCGATTCGAGTGGCGGTGCCGAAGATCGGTGCGCGTCAGTTGACGGCCCTGGAACGACTGCTCGATGAAATGGATGACTACCACGACGAGAGTGCGGCCTGGGTCAGCCGTCACCGCAAGTTCCATGAATACCTGTGCAGCCTCAGCGGACGGCCTCGTCTGGTGAAACAGATCAGTGCGCTCTACGCGCTGATCGAGGCCCCGATGCGTCTTTGGCTGCAGCACGTGGAAAAGCCGTTGAGTGCGCGCCAGGAACACGTGGTGATTCTCGACGCAATTCGCGCCGGCGATGCCGCCAAGGCAGAAACGGTGGTACGCGAACACATTGAAGGCACGGTCCCCGAGCTGATCAGGTTTCTGCAATCGGAACGATAACCACAGAGCGGGCAACGAACCCGCCGATGTTTTGACTTTGAGTACTGCCCCGTTACTAACCGAACTGGAGTGTCTGGTCATGCATACGTCTCGCCTGTTGTTGGCTGCAATTTCGCTGGGGCTCTGTACGCAGTGGGCGGTTGCCGCGCCCACCGTGCCGGAGCGTTTGCTCAAGGTCGACAAACTCACCTATTGCTCGGGCATGGATTCGCCGCCTCTTGTTTCCTTCGATGAGGCGCAAAAGCCAAAGGGTCTGACCGTCGACCTGGGCCTGGAAGTCGCCAAACGTTTGGGGGACAAGAAGGTCGAGTGGCGGGTGATCCCGTTTTCCGGATTACTCCCGGCGTTGCTGGCCAAGCAGTGCGACATGATCGTCGACCAGTTGTTCGACAAGCCCGAGCGCCGCGAGGTGATCGACGTCGTCAACTACATGTATTCCAGCCAGGCGGTGGTGGTGCCCAAGGGCAATCCGAAAGGGCTCAAGACGCTGCCCGATCTCAGCGGGCACAAGATTGCAGTACTCAACGGTTCGACCATCAAGACCTTGCTCGACACTGAGAATGAAAGCCTGGCCAAGGCCGGCAAGCCGCCGATGAAACTGGTGGTCTACAACACCGACACCGATGCATTTCAGGCGTTGCGCATCAGTCAGGTCGACGCTTACGGCACCACGGTGGAAACCGCCGGTTATTACGCCGCCATGGCGCCGGATCTGTTCGAGGAAGGTGTTCCAGCCTTCAGCCGGATTCTCACCGGGCTGGGCATTCGCAAGGACGATCCGCAATTGAGCGCCGCTGTGCAGCAGGTGATTACCGACATGCGCAGCGACGGCAGCTACAACCAGCTCCTGAGTAAGTGGCACGTCTCCAGCGACACCCTTGATTGAGGTAGGCGTTGATGAATTTCAATTGGGATGTGTTCTGGCAGTACCTGTTGCAGCCCAGCGGGGTCTACCTCACCGGGCTCTGGCTGACGTGCCTGATCAGTGTGCTGGCCATGTTGCTGGGTTGTGTTCTGGGGCTGGCCGCTGCGCTGTTGCGGTTATCGAAGAACCCGTTGCTGCATCTGCCGGTGCGCTTTTATGTGTGGCTGATGCGCGGCACGCCCTTGCTGGTGCAGATCGTCTTTCTCTACACAGCGCTGGCGGCGGGCGGGATTTTCCGCTTCGAAGATATCGAGCTCTTCGGTCTGGTGGTCCCCGGCAATATCCAGGCCGCGATCATCGCCCTGGGTCTGAACGAAGGCGCGTACATGGCCGAGATCATTCGTGCCGGTATCGGTGCCGTCGACAAGGGGCAATACGAAGCCGGGCGCTCGCTGGGCATGACCTTCGCCAAACTGATGCGCCGGATTGTTCTGCCGCAGGCGTTTCGGGTCATCGTGCCGCCGCTGGGCAACGAGTTCAACGTGATGCTCAAAAACACCACGCTGGTCAGTGTGATCGGTGTGCAGGAGCTGCTGCTCAGCACGCAGATGGTGACTTCGGCGACTTTCCGGGTGTTCGAGTTGTACCTCGTGGTGGCGATTTATTTCCTGTTGCTCACGACACTGTGGGGCTTCTTCCAGCGCTGGCTGGAAACACGTTTCGCCCAGTCGGACCGACCTTCGTCGCCGCCACCGGCATCCAGCCGGATGTTCGGTCGCAGCACGCTGAAACTGCTGAGGGGACGTTAACCATGGCGCATCAAAGTGACGAACTGATCATCGAAGCGCTGAACATTCACAAGTCGTTCGGCAATCTCGAGATTCTCAAAGGGATTTCCCTGCAAGTCCGGCGCGGTGAAGTGGTGGTGCTGATCGGCGCCTCGGGGTCGGGCAAAACCACGTTTATCCGCTGCATCAATTTGCTGGAAGACATTCAGTCCGGGCAGATCCGCGTCAACGGTCAGTCCATGGGCTATCGCATCAAGGCCGATGGCAGCCTGGTGCGGGATTCGGAGCGCAACATCGCCCGTCAGCGGCGGGACATCGGCATGGTGTTCCAGCGCTTCAATCTGTTCCCGCACATGACCGCGCTGGAAAACATCATCGAAGCACCGATTCAGGTGTTGGGTGTGCCGCGCAAGGCAGCGGAGGAGCAGGCGCGGGCACTGCTCACACGCGTCGGATTGGCCGAGAAGGCCAACCATTACCCGTCGATGCTTTCCGGTGGCCAACAGCAGCGGGTGGCAATTGCCCGGGCTTTGGCCATGAAACCTCAGGCCATGCTGTTCGACGAGCCCACCAGCGCCCTTGATCCGGAAACCGTCGGTGAGGTTCTGCAAGTGATGAAGGAACTGGCGGAGGAGGGCATGACGATGGTGGTGGTCACCCACGAAATGGGTTTTGCCCGTGAGGTCGCGGACCGTGTGGTGGTGCTCGATCAAGGTGAACTGATCGAGCAAGGCCCACCGGAACAGATTTTCAGTCACCCCACTCATCCCCGAACCCAAGCCTTTCTCAGCCGCGTGCTGTGAGACTCACAAGGATATTGACGATGCGTTTATCGAGCGTGTTTGCGGCCCTGTGCTGCGCTGCCGTGGTGCCCATGATCCAGGCCGCCGATTCGGTGGTGAAGGTCTACAACTGGTCCGATTACATCGGCCCCGACACCCTGAAGAACTTCGAAAAAGACAGCGCCATCAAGGTGCAGTACGACATCTTCGACACCAATGAAATGCTCGAGGCCAAGTTGCTTTCCGGGCACTCGGGGTATGACGTGGTGGTGCCTTCCAGTCAGTTTCTGTCGAAGCAGATTCGGGCCGGTGCCTATCAGCCGCTGCAGCTTGAGTTGCTGGATAACTGGAAGCACCTCGACCCGCGTCTGATGCAGCGTCTGGAGGCGGCCGATCCGGGCAATCGTTATGCCGTGCCTTATATGTGGGGCACCGTGGGCATCGGCTACAACGAGGAGAAAGTCCGCGCGGTGCTGGGCAAGGACGTGCCGCTGGATTCCTGGGCCATGGTGTTCGATCCGCAGAACCTGTCCAGGCTCAAAAGCTGCGGCGTGGCCTTTCTCGATGCGCCGGTAAAGATCATTCCTCAAGCCATGCTTTATCTCGGGCTGGACCCCAACAGCGTCAAGCCGGACGACTACAAGCAGGCGTCGAAACTGCTGATGACCTTGCGGCCGTCGGTGACCTACTTCAACTCATCGAAGTACACCGCGGACCTGGCCAATGGCGATATCTGTGTGGCGATCGGTTACTCCGGCGACGTGATGCAGGCCCAGACCAGGGCTCGCGAAGCCGGGAAAAACATCGATATCCGCTACCTGATTCCCAAGGAAGGCGTGAACCTGTGGTTCGACATGCTGGCGATTCCCAAGGATGCCGGCAACGTGGCCAACGCCCATGCGGTGATCAACTACCTGCTGCGACCCGAGGTGATTGCATCGGTCAGTGACTACGTCGGGTATGCGAATCCGAACAAGGACGCCACGCCCTTGATGGACCCCAAGGTCAGCGGCAATCCGGGGATTTACCCGGGCGACGACGTGATCAGTCACACCTTTGTCTCCGCCGATCTGCCGGAAAACATCCAGCGCCTGATGACCCGCGAATGGAACCGGATCAAGTCCGGCCAATGAATCCTTGTTTTGAAGAGCCTTTGCCATGCTGAAATTTTCTGCTCATGAGTATCCGTATCCGTCGCAACGCCAAAGCGTGTTTGCCCGTCGAGGCATGGTGGCGGCGTCCCAGCCGCTGGCCGCTCAGGCCGGTATCGAGATGATGCAAAAGGGTGGCAATGCGATCGACGCCGCCATCGCCACTGCGGCGGCGCTGACCGTGGTCGAGCCTACGGGGTGCGGCCTTGGCGGCGATGCTTTTGCTCTGGTCTGGTTCAAGGATCAGTTGCATGGACTCAATGCCAATGGTCATGCGCCGGCTGCGTTAAGCATTGAAGCAGTCAAGGCGGCCGGCCATGAACAAATGCCGTTGTATGGCTGGACGCCGGTGACGGTGCCCGGTTGTCCATCGGCGTGGGCCGAGCTTTCGCAACGCTTCGGGGTGCTGCCGTTTGCTGATTTGCTGCAACCGGCGATCAGCCTTGCGCGGGATGGTTTTCCGTTGTCGCCCGTGGTTGCCCATCAGTGGCAGGTTGCTCTGGACGAGTTCGGTCCCCATCGCGACGAGGTGCTGGACGCGTGGTTCGACACCTTTCTGATTGAGGGCAGGGCGCCGAGGGCAGGGGAGCTGTTTCGCAATCCGGCACAAGCGCGGACGCTTGAAGAGCTGGCGCAGAGCCGCTGCGAGAGTTTGTATCGTGGCGCGTTGGCCCAACGGCTGGATGCACATTCACGGGCGACTGGCGGGTATCTGCGAGCCACGGATCTGGAACATTACCGTGCGCAGTGGGTGGAACCGATCCACGTCAATTATCGCGGCGTAGATGTCTGGGAAATCCCGCCAAGCGGCCAAGGTCTGGTTGCGTTGATGGCGCTGAAAATTCTCGAAGGTTTCGAATTCGATCATCGCGACAGTCAACAGACCTGGCATCGTCAGTTGGAGGCGATGAAGCTGGCCTACAGCGATGGTTTGCACTACATCACTGATCCACTGCACATGCGCGTGGCGGTTGCCGATCTGTTGAGTGATGGCTACAGCGCCCGGCGCCGTGGGCAGATTGATGAGACGGCTCAGCCACCCAAGCCCGGTGATCCTCATGCCAGCGGTACCGTGTATCTGGCGACGGCCGATGGGCAAGGCAACATGGTGTCGTTCATCCAGAGCAATTACCACGGTTTTGGTTCGGGTGTGGTGCTGCCCGACAGCGGTATTGCACTGCAGAACCGGGGGCAGGAATTCAGTCTTGATCCGGAACATGCCAACTGCCTGGCGCCGGGCAAGAAGACGTTTCATACGATTATTCCGGGGTTCCTGACCAAGGATGGCGAGGCGCTAGGGCCGTTTGGTGTGATGGGCGGGTACATGCAGCCTCAGGGGCATGTGCAGATGGTCATGAACCTGGTGGATTTCGGTCTGAATCCTCAGTCAGCGCTGGATGCTCCGCGCTGGCAATGGCTGGGAGGAATGAAGGTAGGGATTGAGCAGGGTACTTCGAGGGATCTGGCCAACGCCTTGGCGCGCCGGGGGCATGAGGTGCAGATTGCCTGTGATCTGACGGATTATGGCCGGGGGCAGATTATTCTTCGTGATCCGGTCAGTGGCGTGCTGTGTGGCGGGACTGAGCCGAGGGCGGATTCGCATATTGCGGCTTGGTAAAGCCAAGAGCGAAGATGTAGCGAACGTCTTCAAATGTGTCGGCATTAGAAGTTAACTACACTAAATGAGCCTTTAGTTGAGCTATGCAAAACTGTTCTTGAGTCAATGGAGAAGGTTATGCCGAACGCGAAAGACGTGATTGCCGCCCTTGAGCTTGAAGCTCATGTCGAGGGCGGCTATTTTCGCAGGACATTTCAGGCAGATCATCGAGACATGCTCGAAACCCGGAGCGGCCCACGTTATTTGATGACGTCCATTTATTACCTGTTGACCGAAGATTCACCGGTCGGCCAGTTTCATTTCAATCATTCCGACATCCTGCATTATTTCCATCTGGGTGACGCCATCGAGTACAGCCTGATTCATGTCGACGGCTCACTGCAGACGCTGGTGATGGGCAGCGATGTTATGGCAGGACAACATTTGCAATTGCACGTACCAGGCGGAATCTGGAAAGCGTCCAGGCTGCTGAATGGATCGAACGGATTCGGGTTGATCAGCGAAGCAGTTTCACCAGGTTTTGATTTCGCGGATATGGAAATGGGGAATCGGCAGAAACTCACAGCGCAGTATCCACAGCATCGAGCGCTGATTGAAAAGCTGATGCGTGACGAGGATTGAGCGCAGCACATTTCAAATAGAGAGATCACCGCGCATCAAAGGCAAGGTGCTTTGGAGAGCCATGGTGGAGATTGAAATCGCGTGCGCAACCGGGCTGATCTCGTAACATCTAGTTACGTGTAATGTATATTATGTTAAATGATGTGTCTGAGCGGAACTTTACGAATTCTGATTATGGCTGCCACTCTTCCTTCCCTGGCTTGTTCCGCCCAAGCCAGCACCGTTCATCAGTGGCTGCTTTATCTCAGGCCAAGAACTGGTTGACCAGGACGAAGATTTCTCCGTCCTGGCATGCACGACGCTGTTACACCTGATCAACGTTGCGCGCAGCGACTGCCACGGTCGCCGGTGAGTCGGAAAGCTTGATAAAGCGCCGGGTTGCGCCATCCAGTGCATCGATGCAGCCCGCCTCGATGTCGTAGACCCAGCCATGCAGATTCAAACGCCCCTGCTCGAGCGCCAGCGCCACCGATGGATGAGTGCGCAGGTTCGCCAGTTGTGCAATCACGTTTTCACGCACGAGGCCATCGAGCTTGTCACGTGGCGTATCGAACTCATGCGCCGCATTGATCGCTTTCGCCGCGTCCGAGTGGCGAAGCCAGTTGGCAACGGCCGGAAGATGGTCCAGGCACGTGCAGCGTGAAATCGCGCCCATGGCCCCGCAATCCGAGTGGCCGCAAATCACGATGTCCTTTACGCCGAGCACGGCAACCGCATATTCGACAGTCGCTGAAACACCACCCGGTTCAGGACCGTACGACGGCACGATGTTGCCGGCGTTGCGGATCACGAACAGCTCTCCGGGTTCGCGCTGTGTGAGGAGTTCAGGTACTACACGACTGTCCGAGCAAGTGACGAACAACGCCTTGGGGTTCTGTTCTGTCGCGAGCTGCTTGAAAAGCTCGACACGTTGCGGATACACCTCGCGCTGAAAGCGCAGAAAGCCATCAATAATGTCACGCATGGAATCCTCCAAATCAAAATGCCGGATACCGACACGAGCACTCGACATGCCCTCGCGCCGCAATGGTGGTCATTATTGCAGACCTCACGGGCATTGGATGTATTCAATGATCCGTATTGGTGAGCAGGCAGACAATCGATTGGTGGCGAAAAAACTTTGCGATCACCGCCGAATCCTCAGCTAAACAATTTATGGATCTCGGAAACCACCTGCATCGTTGCGTCTTCGATCGTTCCTTCATTACGGCACAAAACCCAGCCGTGATCGGCAGCCGCTTGCTCGAACATCTCCGTACACGTGACATGTTCAGCGTGCTTCCGGATCACCGTACCGCCCAGTCCTCTGGATCGTGCCGTTGCCCTGGTCCATGAAATATCCGGCGCGGTGACGACGCCGACATGCAGGTCAGGCACCTGCACGTTTCGCTCGATATTCAACTGGAGAATCTCCGCAAACGGGACGGTCTGACGAAACGCGGCGTCAGACGGATACCAGCGATCGATCAAGATAATGCTGCCCGGTGGCTGTTCAGTCAGAACGTGCCGGGAGATCCAGCTACGGCTATCTGCAAAGCACTGACACACAGCCCACTCCAGATCCCGGGAGGGATTTCTGGCAAGTTCGTTTACCAGGGCCATGGTGGCCCCTCGGTCCGGATCGCTTTTCCTCTCGCAAAGCCGGATGACTTTCTTGTTGTCGGCCCTCAGTACTGCCGTAACCGCTTCCAGTAATGTGGTTTTGCCGGTTCCTTTTGGCCCATCCAGAGAAACAAACAGCGGACGATTCATTTTTCACACAACGATTGAGGCATTGGCGACCACTCTATCCTCATTTCTGCAATTCAATCAGCTCATCCCTGCCCTTTGCCTAAACTTGCTTCCCGATGATGTTCGCCAGACCTTTTGACTGCCAGGGAATCACATAAGGAGTCACCCCATGTCAAATCTATACCCGAGTATCGATCCTGAGGGGTTGGTCGAGTACTCCGTGGTCTACACCGACCGCTCGCTCAACCACATGTCGCAGTCATTTCAAGACGTGATGAAGAACATTTCCAGGACCCTGAAGCAGGTCTACAACGCCGAGGCGGTTGCGGTAGTTCCGGGCAGCGGCACATTCGGCATGGAAGCGGTGGCGCGACAGTTCGCCACCGGCCAGCAATGTCTGGTGATACGCAACGGCTGGTTCAGTTACCGCTGGAGCCAGATCCTTGAGACGGGCAACATCCCGGCGGCTACTACGGTGCTGAAAGCCCGACCGGTCGAAACGGGTCGCCAGGCGGCTTATGCCCCGCCGCCTCTGGACGAAGTGCTGGCAGCCATTCACACGCACAAGCCGCAGATTGTCTTCGCACCCCACGTTGAAACCTCATCAGGGATTATCCTGCCCGACGAGTACCTGCGAGCCGTCGGCGACGCCGTGCATGCGGTCGGTGGCCTGTTTGTGCTGGACTGCATCGCTTCCGGCACGCTTTGGGTTGATATGCACAAATGTGCCGTCGACCTGCTGATCAGCGCACCGCAAAAAGGCTGGAGCGCCTCCCCTTGCTGCGCCTTGGTGATGTTCAGTTCTTTGGCCCTCGAGCGCATCGAGCAGACGCAAAGCAGCAGCTTCGCCTGCGACCTGAAAAAGTGGCTGCAAATCATGCAGGCCTACGAACAGGGCGGACATGCCTACCACGCGACCATGCCCAGTGATTCTCTCGCACGGTTCAACGACGTAATGAAAGAGACGCAAGCCTACGGTTTCGACAAGATCCACGACGACCAGCAGGTTCTGGGGGATCGGGTGCGCGCCATGTTGAACGGCAAAGGCTTCAAAAGCGTAGCCGCAGCCGGCTTTCAGGCCCCGGGTGTCGTGGTGAGCTACACCGATGATGCCGATATCAAAACCGGTAAGAAATTTGCCAGCCACGGCCTGCAGATCGCCGCTGGAGTACCGTTGCAATGCGACGAACCGGCCGACTTCCAGACCTTCCGCATCGGTCTGTTCGGACTCGAAAAGCTTCACAACATCGAGCGTACGGTCAGCACCCTTGAGCAGGCACTGAATGAGGTGATGGTTAGCTAAGCCCTCCTCTCGGCCGCAGCCAATACCGTTCCCGCCGATCCTGTTCGGCGGGAACCACCAAGCGCTGATCTACCTGTCATAAATTCCATATCTGTTGGCAAATAAAAGACTTTTCCACCGTTCCAATAGCCGCTGAGGATCCGCGATGACAAGGCCAGCGTCGATTCGTCGCACCATTTAGCGCCAAAACCCCTTTCATTCTGAATTAGTGATTTAACTAGGTAGTTACCTAACTATATAATGCCCCCCTCATTTCAACGGGACATTCAACGTGAAGCAGAGTCAACGCCTCTCGGGCATATCAACATTCATTCTGGTCGGGCTGGGCGTGATCATCGCCCTGCTCGGCCTGGCACTGGCCGCTGGCGGTGTGAAATTGGTCAGCCTGGGAGGCTCGTGGTACTTCCTGGTGGGTGGTCTGGCGATGGCCATTTCCGGTCTGCTGATCGCTCGCCGCAAGCCTGCCGGCGCCTGGCTGTTCGCGGCGTTCCTGCTGGGGACGGCGATCTGGGCAGTGATCGATGCAGGGCTGGTGTTCTGGCCGGTGTTCTCGCGTCTGTTCATGTTCAGCGCCGTTGGTCTGGTGGTTGCGCTGGTCTACCCGATGCTCAAACGAGCCAATGGCGGCGTTGCGGGTCGTGGTGCTTACGGCGTTGCCGCTGTTCTGGCGGTTGGACTGGCCGCGGCTGCCGGCAACATGTTCGTCGCGCACCCGACCGTCGCCCCTACCGGCACGGGTCCGGGCCTGACACCGGTCGAGCCGGAGAAGGCGCAGAAAGACTGGGCTCACTACGGTAATACCGAGGGTGGCAGTCGCTTCGCCGCGCTGGACCAGATCAATCGCACCAACGTCGACAAACTGAAAGTCGCGTGGACCTACCACACCGGCGACATCGCCGAGAGCGACGGCAACGGCGCTGAAGACCAACTGACTCCGCTGCAGATCGGCAACAAAGTCTTCATCTGCACCCCGCACAACAACCTGATCGCACTGGATGCCGATACCGGTAAAGAACTCTGGAAAAACGCGATCAACGCTCAGTCCAAAGTCTGGCAGCGTTGCCGTGGCATGGCCTATTTCGACGCCAGCGCCGCCGTCGCCAAACCGGCCAGTTCGCCGGTCGCCGAGACCCCGGTCGCGCCCGCTGCCAACTGCACGCGCCGTCTGCTGACCAACACCATCGACGCCCGCCTGATCGCGGTCGATGCCGACACTGGCGAGTTCTGCCAGGGTTTCGGCAACAATGGCCAGGTCGATCTGAAGGCCGGTCTGGGTGATGTCCCGGACAGCTACTATCAACTGTCCTCCGCGCCGCTGATGGCCGGCACTACCGTGGTGGTTGGCGGTCGCGTTGCCGACAACGTGCAAACCGATATGCCGGGCGGCGTGATCCGTGGTTTCGACGTGATGACCGGCGCCATGCGCTGGGCGTTCGACCCGGGCAACCCGCAGGATAAAAAGGCGCCGGCAGACGGCAGCACCTATGTGCGCAGCACGCCGAACAGCTGGGCGCCGATGTCCTATGACCCGGCAACCAACACGATCTTCCTGCCGATGGGCAGTTCGTCCACCGACATCTATGGTGTCGAGCGCAGCAAACTGGATCACACCTACGGCGCTTCGATCCTGGCGCTGGACGCCAACAGCGGCGAAGAAAAGTGGGTCTACCAGACCGTGCACAACGACCTCTGGGACTTCGACCTGCCGATGCAGCCAAGCCTGATCGACTTCACCAAGGACGGCAAAACCGTTCCGGCGGTGGTCATCGGCACCAAGGCCGGGCAGATTTACGTGCTCGATCGTGCCACCGGCAAACCGCTGACCGAAGTCAAAGAAGTACCGGTCAAGGCGTCGAACATTCCGAACGAACCCTACTCGCCAACCCAGCCTAAATCGGTCGGCATGCCGCAGATCGGTGCCCAGCACCTGACCGAGTCGGACATGTGGGGCGCCACGCCTTACGATCAGTTGCTGTGCCGGATCGACTTCAAGTCCATGCGTTACGATGGTCTGTACACCGCGCCGGGCACTGACAAATCCCTGAGTTTCCCTGGCTCGCTGGGCGGCATGAACTGGGGCAGCATCTCCACTGACCCGGTGCACGGTTTCATCTTCGTCAACGACATGCGCCTGGGTCTGTGGATTCAGATGATCCCGTCGCAGAACAAGGCTCAGGCCTCTTCCGGTGGTGAAGCGTTGAACACCGGCATGGGCGCCGTGCCGCTCAAGGGCACGCCTTACGCCGTGAACAAAAACCGCTTCCTGTCGGTTGCCGGCATTCCGTGCCAGGCTCCGCCGTTCGGCACGCTGACCGCTATCGACATGAAGACCCAGAAAGTCGCCTGGCAAGTTCCGGTCGGCACCGTTGAAGACACCGGCCCGCTGGGTATCCGCATGCACCTGCCGATCAAGATCGGTCTGCCAACCCTCGGCGGCACCCTGTCGACCCAGGGCGGCCTGATCTTCATCGCCGGCACCCAGGACTTCTACCTGCGCGCGTTCAACAGCGGCAACGGTGAAGAAGTCTGGAAAGCACGCCTGCCAGTCGGCAGCCAGGGCGGCCCGATGACGTATGTGTCGCCGAAAACCGGCAAGCAATACGTGGTCATCACCGCCGGTGGCGCTCGTCAGTCGACCGACCGTGGCGACTACGTGATGGCGTACGCCCTGCCGTAAACCGCAGCGCCCTCCTTCACTTCACTTGTGCGCGGCACCTTCGGGTGCCGCGTCGTTTCATGTCCTTCGCTCTGGATTTCAGCAATGTCATTGGCTGTTCGCTTTTCTCACGCCGGGGTCTTCACCGGCATGCTGTTCGGTCTCACCTGCGGCGCTGCCCTGCCCGCTCTCGCCGATACCGATTCCAACGTATTCACCCGCAACACCCTGACCGGCGACTGGGGCGGCCTGCGCCACCAGCTCGATGAAGACGGCATCAAGTTCACCGGCGACTACACCGGCGAAACCGCCTACAACGCCGACGGCGGCCTGCATCGTTCGGCGCGTTACTCGCAAAACATCAAGCTCGGCGCGCAGTTCGACCTGAGCAAACTGTACGGCGTCGACAACGCCGGCAAGATCCAGCTGAGTATCAACGACCGTCGCGGCAACAGCGCCTCCGAAGATCTGGTCGGCAACCGTCTGCCCATTCAGGAAAACTACGGCGGCCTCTACACGCGCCTCACCGAGCTGAGCTACGAGCGCAGCCTGTTTACTCCGGCGCTGAACGTCAAACTCGGCTACATGGCCATGGGCAACGATCTCGGCGGGCTGGACAGCGGCATCCTCTGCAACTTCATGAACGCCGGTTTCTGCGGCCACCCGCTGAACATGTCCGGTGGCAGCGGCTGGACCAACTACCCCAACGCCCATCTGGGTGTGCGGGTGAAATACGACCTCTCCCCTGCCTGGCAACTGCGCGTGGCCGCGTTCAATGTCGACCCGGAAAGCAACGGCAACTCCAGCCGTGCCTGGCACCTGGGCCCGAAACACACCACCGGCACTGTGGTGCCGATCGAACTGGTCTACAAACAGGCAGGCAAACTGCCCGGCGAGTACAAGGTCGGGTATTACTACGACAGCTCCGATGTCAAACGCATCGGCAGTGACAAGGAAGTGTCCGGACGCGGCGGCCATTACGTCCTGATCGACCAGGCCGTCTGGGCCTCGGACGCTTCCGAAGGCCGCAGCCTGCACGCCTTCGGCCAATACTCGGCCGCCAGCGAAGCAGCTTCGCCATTCAGCAAGTGGTACGGCACCGGCCTGGTGCTGTACAAACCTTTCGAAGGCCGCCCTCGCGACACCGTGGCGCTGGGCTACGGCCGCGCAGTACCGAACCCGCGCAGCCGCGATGTGCAGCAAGACGCAGCGCTGAACAATGGCGCAGCGTTTCCAAACCTGGACAGCGCCGAGCAATTGATCGAACTCGGTTACGGCTATCAGGCCACGCCTTGGCTGACGCTGCGCCCGAATATGCAGTACATCATCGAGCCGGGCGCGTTTTCCGGGAAGGACATCGACAATGCATTGGTGTTTGGATTGCAGGTGAAAGCGGCGCTCTGACGCCGACGTTTGTAGACCACAAAAAAAGCACCCGAAGGTGCTTTTTTTGTGGGTGCTGCCAGCGGAATCAACCCGCGAAGCTGGCCCGCGCCGCGTGCAGTTTCTTGTAGCTTTCGATCAGGCGCAGGTGCCGATCCAGCCCTTCCAGCTTCATGCTGGTCGGCGTCAGGCCGTAGAAGCGCACGCTGCCGTTGACCGAACCGATCGCCGCATCCATGCGCTCGTCGCCGAACATGCGGCGGAAGTTGGCTTCGTAGTCTTCCAGCTCCAGATCTTCGTCCAGCTCCATTTCCAGCACGACGTTGACCGCTTGATAGAACAAGCCGCGCTCGACGGTGTTGTCGTTGTATTGCAGGAAGGCTTCGACCAGATCCTTGGCCTGCTCGTACTTCTGCAAGGCGAGGTAGATCTGCAGGCGCAGTTCGAGAATGGTCAACTTGCCCCATGGGGTGTTGTCGTCGAACTCGATGCCGATCAGCGTGGTGATATCGGTGTAATCGTCCAGCTCGCTGTGTTCCAGGCCTTTGGCAAGGTTGCGCAGACCGACCTTGCTCAGGTTGTGCAGGTTGAGAATGTCGGCACGGAATTGCAGCGCTTTGTTGGTGTTGTCCCAGATCAGGTCTTCTACCGGGTAGATCTCCGAATAGTCCGGCACCAGAATGCGGCAAGCCTTGGCGCCGATGTGCTCGTAGACCGCCATGTAGACTTCCTTGCCCATGTCTTCGAGGATGCCGAACAGCGTCGCGGCCTCTTCGGCGTTGGAGTTTTCGCCGTTGCCGGAAAAGTCCCACTCGACGAATTCGAAGTCGGCCTTGGCGCTGAAGAAACGCCACGACACCACGCCGCTGGAGTCGATGAAGTGCTCGACGAAGTTGTTCGGCTCGGTCACGGCCTGGCCCGAGAAGGTCGGCTGTGGCAGGTCATTGAGGCCTTCGAAGCTGCGGCCCTGCAGCAACTCGGTGAGGCTGCGTTCCAGCGCCACTTCGAAGCTCGGGTGCGCGCCGAACGAGGCGAACACGCCGCCGGTGCGCGGGTTCATCAGCGTCACGCACATCACCGGGAATTCACCGCCCAGCGACGCGTCCTTGACCAGCACCGGGAAGCCCTGCTCTTCCAGCGCCTTGATCCCGGCGAGAATGCCCGGGTATTTCGCCAGCACCTCTTGCGGCACATCCGGCAGAGCCATTTCGCCTTCGAGGATTTCGCGTTTGACCGCCCGCTCGAAGATCTCCGACAAACACTGCACCTGAGCTTCGGCCAAGGTGTTGCCGGCGCTCATGCCGTTGCTGAGAAACAGGTTTTCGATCAGGTTGGACGGGAAGTACACGACCTCGTTGTCCGACTGACGCACGAACGGCAGCGAGCAGATGCCGCGCTGGGTGTTGCCGGAGTTGGTGTCGTACAGGTGCGAGCCGCGCAGTTCGCCGTCGCGGTTGTAAATGCCCAGGCAGTATTCGTCGAGAATTTCCGCAGGCAGCTCATCCTTGGCGCCCGGCTTGAACCAGCGCTCGTCCGGGTAATGCACGAACTCGGCATTGGCGATCTCTTCGCCCCAGAACTGATCGTTGTAGAAGAAGTTGCAGTTGAGCCGCTCGATGAACTCGCCCAGCGCCGAGGCCAGCGCGCCCTCTTTGGTCGCGCCCTTGCCGTTGGTGAAGCACATCGGCGACTGCGCATCGCGGATGTGCAGCGACCAGACGTTGGGCACGATGTTGCGCCACGAAGCGATTTCGATCTTCATGCCCAGGTCGGCAAGAATTCCCGACATATTGGCGATGGTCTGTTCCAGCGGCAGGTCCTTGCCGGCAATGCAGGTGCCCGCACCGGACGTGGAAGCCGGCATCAGCAGGGCCTGGGCATCGGCATCGAGGTTCTCGACTTCCTCGATCACGAACTCCGGCCCCGCCTGCACCACCTTCTTCACCGTGCAACGGTCGATCGAGCGCAGGATGCCCTGGCGATCCTTTTCGGAGATGTCCGCCGGCAACTCGACCTGGATCTTGAAGATCTGGTTGTAGCGGTTTTCCGGGTCGACAATGTTGTTCTGCGACAGACGAATGTTTTCGGTCGGGATATTGCGGGTGCTGCAGTACAACTTTACGAAGTAAGCCGCGCACAAGGCCGACGACGCCAGGAAATAGTCGAACGGACCCGGTGCAGAGCCATCGCCCTTGTAACGGATCGGTTGGTCGGCCACCACCGTGAAGTCATCGAACTTGGCTTCGAGTCGGAGGTTGTCGAGAAAATTGACCTTGATTTCCATGCGGGTTACCAGAATAGCGGGCTAAACAAATTGGCCGCCATTATCCGGTTTTTGAGCGTGAAGTCTTGTGCTTTCGGGTCAAGGACGCCGACTGGTCCTGCCTTTCAAAAATCGAAGAACCCTTCCAGACCCTCAGCCATGGTGGCCAAAAGCCGTGCCCTGGTCTGTCACTTTGTCCCTCTAAACGGCGGTTCCTGTTCTGGCAAACCTTCAAAAAACTCCTACGCTAAATCTGTCCTGAAGTGGGCTGGTTTCAACGGAGTGATTTACCACGCAGTTTGAGGGCCGTTCACATGCAAGATTCGATCTCTCAATCGTCAAAGGCTCACCTGCGCCCGCATCGCCAGTCACTGGCTCTGGAACCGCGCATCCTGTTTGACGGCGCGGCCGCCTCTGCCGCCGCCGATCAGCATCATGCCGATCCCGCCGCCCCTGCCGATGCCGCAGCGCCCCACCCCGCCAGCCCCGTCGAAGGTCGCCCCGCTACAGAGCAGGCACCTTCGGCTGCACGCACGTTGCTGGTACTCGACAGCCGCATCGAAAATCGTGAGCAACTGCTCGCGCAGCTGCCTGCCAATGTCACGGCGATTGTGGTGAACAATGGCGAAGACGGTCTGGCCGCGATTTCGGCGGCACTGGCAAAACTCGGCAAGGTCGACTCGATTCAGGTCATGTCTCACGGTGCGGCCGGCCAGTTCACTCTGGGCAATCGCACGGTCACTTCCGATAACATCGATCAGCTCGGCCAGACTCTCGAACAGTGGCGCAACAACCTGACCCAAGGCGCCGACATTCAGCTTTACGGCTGCGATGTCGGTGCCGGCAGCGCCGGTAAAACCCTGGTCACCGAACTGGCCCGCTGGACCGGAGCGGATGTCGCAGCTTCGAGCAATGACACCGGCAGCAGCAAGGCCGGCGGTGACTGGACACTGGAAACCCGGGTCGGCGACATCGACAAGGCAATTGCCATCAGCAGCGCCGCCATGGCGAGTTTCGACGGGCTGCTGGCCGACGCGGCGCCGACCGTCACGCTGCCGGCCACTGGCAGCGATGTGTTGCTGGGCGACCGGTTCACCTTCAATGTGGATTTCAGCAACACCTCGGGCCAGGAAGGCTACGCGCCGTTTTTGACCCTGTTCATGCCCGCCAGCGGCAAGGACGGCAACGATGGCGCGAGTTTCATTTCCGCCAGCTATCTGGGACAGAACCTGGTCACCCATGTCGTGGTCTTCGACGCCAGTGGCTTTGCCACGCACCCGTTGGCAAGGGACGCCAGCGGCAATCTGCTGCGAATCAGCGCTTCTGCATTCGGTATGAGGGCCGGCGATCAACTGGTGGTGATCGAGCTGCCGTTCGCCAGCGTTTCCAAGGATCAGCCGACGATTTCCGTACAGGTCACGGCCAGCCTGAGCAATCTGGCCGACACTGCGTTCTCCAACGGCACGCCGGACCTGACGATCCGCGCCAGCGGCGGCTTCCAGTTCGGCAACGATGCGCTGGACAACCCGACCAACGACCCGGCCCTGATTCAAGCCGGCACTGTCGCGTTTGTCGTGCATCCAACGGTGATCCGCTTCGACCAGACGCTGACCACGCCCGAAGGTGAAACCGCCACCGGCCCCAACTACGGCCGTACCTTGACGGTGACGGTCACCCCGGCGCCTGGCCAGACCCTGACCCATGTCGTCGTCACCCAACCATTGCCGGATAACGTCCAGGTCACCGCGATCACCCCCGGTGCAGGTGGCCGGCTGACGTCGATCACACTGCATGACGGCACCGTCGTCACCGACCCGGCACAAATCGCGACGCTGATTGCCTCCGACACGGTGTTCATCAGCGCTTTCACCGTCGAATACGACACCCTGTCCGGCGCCACCAACACCCAGGTCGCGTTCTATGTACCGGAGGTCGACGCCAGTGGCCAGCCGATCATCAACCCGGTGACCGGGGATGCCGTGACCATCAACATCGGTGCGCCTACCGCCTCCGGCCAGTGGGCGCCGCTGGATCCGCGTGACGTGGTCGCGCCCAACACGACCATCGACTTTTCCGGCACCGGGCGGCCTACCGATTTTGTTGCCAAGTCCATCACCTTGCTCAAACAGGTGACGCTGCAAACGGACATCGGCCAGACCGGTATCAGCCCCGGCGATACCCTCAAATACACCTTGAACCTGGCCATTTCCGACTACTTCGCGTTCGGCAAGGACTTCTTCAATCAGGGGCAACTGCTGATTCGCGACCAGCTCAGCGACGGGCAGGTCCTGACCGGCACACCGACGCTGACCGTCACCCTCAATGGCGTGGCCCAGACCATTACGCTGGTGACCAGCGTGGTCACCAACGCCGACGGCAGCACGTCGATGGTCTTCGACATTGCCCAATCGCTGCGCAATGCGTTTTCCAATATCCGTGGCTGGCTGAACGGCGACCTGGCCTTCGATGACACGCTGCAAGGTGCGGTGCTGGCCGTGCTCAGCTACTCGGCAATCGTCGGCCAGAGCTACAAACCGCCATCGGGCAACCCGCACAGCGAAATCAACGAAGGCGATGAGCTGGGCAACAGCGCCGTGGTGGATGGCACGATTCTTCAGGACATCTTCAACCTGACCGGTCAAAGCGAAACCGACGGTTCGACCACCACCAGCGTGATCCCGACCAACACAGTCGACATCAAACTGGTCGAGGTCAATAACGGCACACCGCCGGGCAACGGCGAGCTGCGGCCCGGCGATGAAGTGACCTTCGAGCTGAGTTATGACCTGGTCACTGGCGATTACGAGCAGTTCAAACTCACGGCCTACCTGCCGCTGCCGTTGTTCGATGTCTCCGGCGTGACCTGGGGAACCGGCGGCGACCCCGGCCAGTGGCAGATCGGCCCCGGCAATACCAATGCAGGCGGCGTGCTGACCGTCACCAGTGGCGTCGGCAACTCGGTGACTTTCGACTTTGGCAGCTTCGTCACCGCCACCACCACCGGCAGCCGTATTGTCGTGCGCTTTACCGTGCGCGTGGGCGACCAACCGTTCGCCGACCAGCGTTCGCTGGACGTTCTGGCGCAATCGAGCCAGCAAACCACCCTCACCGACCGCACGCTGATTTCCTCCGATGTGGTGGCAATTGTTTCGGTGGCCGAACCGGTGTTGTCGATCAAGCATGGCGTAGTGTCCGGCTCCAACGGCACCGTCAGCAATACCACCGGCAGTTGGAACCCGCCGGGCAGCACGGGTTCTCCGTTCAATGGGCGGGTGACCGATCTGGCGGCCGTTGACGGCAACATCACCGGCATCGACGGCGGCGACCGGTTGCGCATGGTTACCGCCATCGAGAACAGCGGTGGCGGCGGCGCCTACGACGTCAGAACCAGCATCACCCTGCCCTCCGGCCTGAGTTTCGTCGGCGGCAGCCTGGCGGCGGCCAATCTGCAGATCTATCGCGGTGACGGCACGGCGTTGGTGCTCGGCGTCGATTACAGCGTCTCCGGCAACCAGATCACCTTCCTCGACGCGGGTGGTCAGGCCTCCCTGCTCGCCGGCCGCAGCGGTACGGCAGCCGATAACAGCGGCGCCAATCTGGTGGTGATCAGCTATGACGTAGTAGTCAGCTCGACCATCGAAGCCAGCCGCAGCCTGCAAAGCACGGCCACCTTGAGCAATTACGCCAGTGTCGACGGCGGCACCGACTTCACCCCCGTTGACCTCACTGATCTGTCGAACCAGCAAGTCGCTGCACCGGTGATCACCAAGGTTTTCGCCGACGGCACGCTGGACAACGGCGATTCCAGCGCTTCGCACACCACCGGCAGCGATCTGGTGATCGGCGAAAGCATGCGCTACGACATCGTCGTCACCCTGCCCGAAGGCAACACGCAAACCTTGCGGATCGAAGACCTGATTCCGCCGGGCATGCGCCTGGACACCAGTTTCAATGGCGGCCTCGGCTATCAGATCATCACCACCCGTGCCGGCAGTGGCGCCCTGGGGGCCGATTTTGCCGGGAGCATCGTGGTCAGCAGTTTCACCGGGGTGGGCGGCACACTGGGCGGTGATGGTGTGGACGCGCGCTGGACGTTCAGTGTTTCCGGCGCGAGCGCCGACAACCTGACCGGTAACAACACCTTCGTCATTCGCTTGCAACTGGTGGCCAATAACGTGATCGCCAACCAGGCCAGCAAGTCGCTGCAGAACAACGCGCAACTGGTGTTCAGCGATCCTGACGGTGACACGCCCAACGGCAATGTCGCAGTGGACCGCAACGTCGCCCTGAGTGGCGGGCAGCCAACCGTGACCGTGCGCGAACCGACACTGACCGTCACGCAGAATCTGACGTCGACCTCGGGTTTGGGTGGCTACGATCAGGGCGACACGGTGACTTTCACCATCACCCTGAGCAACGGCAATGGCGGCAACGACTTCAGCGCCTTCGACATCAGTTTTTTCGACAATCTGCCGACCCAGCTGAGCAATATCACCCTGACCGGTGTTCTTTACCTGAACGGTGCGACCAACAACGGCGGCATCGATTTCGAACTGGTCAACGGCCAGTTGCGCACCGCCAGTGGTGCCAACATCGACATCGCCAAGGGCGGCAGCATCGTGTTGAGCCTGTCGGGTGTGGTCAACGCGACGGCCGCGGCACAGTCCTCGATCCCCAACGTCGCAGTGGTGCAATGGACCAGCCTGGACGGCACTCAAAGCGGCGAACGTACCGGGGCCGACGGGCCGATCAACGGCGGCTCCCTCAATGACTACCGCAACAGCTCGGCGTTGCTCATCCCCGTGGCGCAAGCGATCCAGATTTCACGGGTCGGCGGCCTGCCGGACAGCCCTGCCCCGTCACCGACCACCGCCCCGCAAGAGCCCGTGACCATTGGCGAAGTGATCCGCTATCGGGTGGTGGTGCTAGTCCCCGAAGGCAACAACCCCAACTACCAGGTGCAGATCACTCTGGCCAACGGCTTGCAGTTCATTTCCCCGGATGCGCTGGTGAATGCCCTGCGCATCGGCTTCATTTCCGATGGTGGCCTGACCACCGATGCCAATCTGATCGTCGGCGGCACGCTGAACATCAGCGGCAACGAAAACAGCCCCCAGGCCTTGCCGATTACCCCCGATCTGCTGGGCCTGGGCCCCAACGGCGTGTTTGATCCGAGTCGCCTGACCATCGTCACCAATCCCGATGGTAGTCAGGTAATCACCTTCAACCTCGGCAATGTGGTCAATGGCGGTGGTTCAGACGACGACCTCGAAGGCGTGGTAATCGAGTTCAACGTCCGCGTCACCAACCAGGCCAGCAACGCTGCCGGGGCGCTGCTGGGTGCCAGTGCCCATGAAATCGTCAACGGCATTGGCCGGGCCAACAGCGACACGATCTTCGAAAAAATCGTCGAGCCGAGTTTCAGCAACTTCGACAAACAGGTCACCGGTTTCAACCCCAACCCGTCCGGAACCACCGGCACCGCCACGATCCAGCTGAGTTTTACCCAGAACGGTGGTTTGCCGGCCTTCGACACACAGGTCAGCGACAGTTTCGCCGGCGGCAGCAACTACAGCCTGGTCAGTGTCAGCATCAATGGCGTGCTCTACGGCCCGGGCAATCTGCCGGCCGGTGTCAGCTTCAGTGCTGCTGGCGGGATCAGCGTCAATTTCGATCAGCTGGATGTCGGTGCGCAGGTCAAGGTCGTGTATCAGGTCACGCTGCCCAATGCGTCGATCATCGCCAGCAGCAACGCAACGCTGACCTGGAGCAGCCTGCCCGAGGACTTCACCAGTTGGGGCGGCAACAGCGTCGGCACTGACGGCGCCATCGATGGCGAGCGCACCGGCAGCACCGTCGGTCCGAACCAGTACATCCTGCGCGACAATGCCGGGCTCGGCGTCATCACCGGCACCTTGTGGAACGACACCGCTTCGGCCACCGGCAGCGCCGTGCCCGATGGCGCCGGGCTCGCCGGGCAAACCGTGACCCTGACCTGGGCCGGTGCTGACGGTCTGCTGGAAACCACCGCCGACAACCTGCAATTCACCACCGTCACCGACAGCAACGGCCAGTATCACTTCGGCGTGCTGCCACTCGGTGTATTCCGTATCGATGTGCCCGCCGGGCTGGTCAGTTATCCGCAACCGGTGGGCGATCTGCGGGTGCGGATCGACAGCGACGGCGGCACGCTCGGCCAGATCACCATCACGCTGGGCGATGCCGATACCCAGGCCGCCAACGCCGGTTACGTCGAGCAGAACGATGCACCGGTCAACACCCTTCCCGGCACCCAGCACGGTCAGGAAGACGTGGTGCTCAACATCGGTGGCATCAGCGTCGCGGACATTGATGCCGAGCGCGATCCGAACGTCAACGATCGCACGGTCAGCGTCACCCTCAAGGTACTCAACGGCACGCTGTTTCTTGGCGCAACGGTGCCGGGCGTCACAGTCGGCGGTGCCAATACCGCGACCCTGACCCTGACCGGCACCCTGGCGGATATCAACACCGCGCTGGCCAGCCTGCGTTATCTGGGCAACCCGAACTTCAATGGCACCGACACGTTGACCGTGATCAGCAACGATCAGGGCAACTATGGCGATGCCGACGGCGATGGCCTGCCCGGCACTGCCGGCGATGCGCTGACCGATACCGACACCCTGCAAATCATCCTCGACCCGGTCAACGACACCCCGGTGGCGGTCAACGACAGTGCGACGGCCGTCGAAGCCGGGGGCACCAACAATGCGGCGATCGGTGTCGATCCGACTGGCAATCTGCTGGCCAACGACAGCGATGTCGACATCGCCACCAATGCCGACCGGCTGCACGTGGCCTCGGTCGGCCCGAGCAACGGCACCGGCATCCAGACGCCCGTGCAGGGCGTGGTGGTGATTACTGGGCAGTACGGGCGGTTGATCGTCGGTAGCAATGGTGCGTACCAGTACATCGTCGACAACAACAACCCGGCGGTCCAGGCCTTGCGCCTGGCCGGGCAGACGCTGACTGACAGCTTCGATTACGTGCTCACCGATCTGGCCGGCGCAACGGCCACCGCCACGCTGACCGTGACCATTCAGGGTGCCAACGACACCCCCGTCGGCGTCGACGATCAAGGCACGGCGGTCGAGGCCGGCGGCGTACTCAATGGCACGCCGGGCAGCGATGCCACCGGCAATGTGCTGGGCAACGACACCGACGTCGACAGCCTTGCCAACGGCGAAACCAAAACCGTCACCGGCATTCGTGCGGTGGCCGAATCGCAACCCGGCGCGTTCAATCCGGTGGCGGTCGGCACCTCCATCGCCGGGCTTTACGGCACTTTGACCATCAACCCGGACGGCACCTACCGCTACGTCATCAACAACGACAACACCACGGTGCAGCGCCTGAGTGCCGGGCAACAACTGGTCGAAGTGTTCAGCTATCGGGTCACCGATGCCGGCGGCCTGAATGACGTGGCGCAGTTGCGCATCACGATTCAGGGTGCCAACGACAACCCGGTGGCCAGCGACGATGCCGCCGAGGCGCAGGCCGCGTCCACCAACGGCAATGCCACGGAAAGCAACCCGAGCGGCAACGTGATCCTGTTCCCCAGCCGTCCGGGCAGCATTGATCAACCGGGTGGCAACGGCGTGGATCAGGACGTCGATCAGGTCGACCGTCCCAGCGAGCAACTGAAAGTCGACGGCGTCATCAACAAGAGCGAAGCCACCTACGATCCGCTCAACGACAGCTTGAGCGGCGTCTCGGCAGGCACCACTTCGGCCAACGGAACGGTAGTGGTTGGCTTGTATGGCACGCTGCGCATCGGCGCCGATGGCTCGTTCTTCTACGACGTCGACAGCAACAACGCGGCGGTCCAGGCATTGGCGCCCGGCCAGACACTGACCGAGTTCTTCACCTACCGGATCGTCGACACTGCCGGCCTGACCGATACCGCACAACTGGTGATCACCGTGCGCGGGGTCAACGATCCGCCCGTCGCGCAGAACGTGATTTCCGTTGCGACCGAGCGTGGCGGCGTGAACAACGGCACACCGGGCGTCAATCCGACCGGCGATGCCACCGCCAACGCTTTCGATCCGGACGGTGATCCGCTGACCGTGACCTTCATCAAGGCCGGGGCCGAAGGCGATCCCGGAACGCCAGTGGCGGTGACGGCCGGCGGTACGGTGATCAACGGCCTGTACGGCACGCTGACCATCCGCCCCGACGGTACCTACAGCTACGCGCTCGACAACAACAACCCGGATGTCCAGGCGCTGCGCCTGGGCAGTCAGCTATTGCTCGAGCGTTTCACCTTCACAATCAGCGACGGCGTTGGGCCGACGCCGGAAATCGACAGCGCCGAAATCATCGTGCTGATTCGCGGCCAGAACGATAACCCGGTTGCAGTCGACGACAGCGCCACGGCGATCGAGGCCGGAGGTTTGAACAACAACCAGCCGGGACTGGACCCGACCGGCAATGTGCTGACCAACGACAGCGATGTCGACGGCGGCGAAATCCCCGGCGATTTGCCCGCCCATGATTACGGCGAGACCCGCGCCGTGTCGTCGGTGCGCACCGGCACCGAGGCCGGGACAGGCACCGCCGGTACGTTGGGCACCGAACTGCGCGGCACTTACGGCTGGCTGACCCTCAACGCCGACGGCAGTTACAGCTACCGACTGGACAACAGCATGGCCGCCGTTCAGGCCTTGCGAGCCGGCAACACCCTGGCGGACAAATTCACTTACAGCGTGGCCGACGCCCTGGGAGCGCAGGATTCCGCAACCCTGACGATTACCATACAGGGCAGCAACGACACGCCGGTCGCACAGAATGACAGCAACACCGCCATTGAAGCCGGCGGCCAGAACAACGCCACGGCAGGCGTCAATCCCACGGGCAATGTGCTGACCAACGACACCGACGTGGATGCCAACGGTGAACGCCTCAGTGTCATCGGCGTTCGCCAGGGTGCTTCGACGGGCGTGATCGGCGCGGCGTTCGTCGGCGCTTTCGGCACCCTGACACTCAATGCCGACGGCAGTTACAGCTACATCGTCGATAACAACAACCCGCAGGTGCAGGCGTTGCGCACCAACGGCGACACCTTGACGGAAGTCTTCACCTACCAGATCCGCGACCTGGCCGGCGCCACTAGCACGGCCACGCTGACCATCACGTTACGCGGGGCCAATGACAACCCGCTGGCCGTCAACGATACCGCCGTCGCCGTCGAGGCCGGTGGCACGTTTAATGGCACACCGGGGATCAACCCGACGGGCAATGTGCTGACCAATGACACCGATGTCGATGCCGGCGACAGCAAAACCGTCACCGGCGTGCGTACCGGTAGCGAAGCGTCGGGCGGCACCTTCACGACGCTGGGTTCCGGCCAGTCGATCGCCGGGCTCTATGGCACGCTGACGATCAACGCCGATGGCAGCTACAGCTACGTGGTCAACAACAATCTCGCGGCCGTGCAGGCCTTGAAGTTCGGCGATTCACTGGTGGAAACCTTCACCTACCGCATGCGTGACACCGCCGGAGCCACCGACATCGCGCAACTGAGCATCCGTGTCGACGGTGCCTGGGATGCGCCGGTGGCGACCAACGATGTCGCGGTTGCCGTGGCCGACAATGGCGCAGGCAACAGCGTCAACCCGACCCGCAACGTTCTGCCCAACGATACCGACGTCGATGCCGGCGACGGCAAGACCGTGACCGGCATCCGTTTCGGCACGGAAGCGGCCGGCGGTACGCTGGATGCGGTCAATCCGGGCACGAACAACACCAATGGCACGTTGATCAACGGCCTCTACGGCCAGTTGATCATCGGCTCCGACGGCAACTACACCTACATCATCGACTCCAGCAATCCGGACATTCAGGCGCTGGGCCCGCTGCAGTTCCTCAACGAGCGCTTCACCTATCGCGTTACCGACAATGGCGGGCAAAGCGATCTGGCGGAGATCCACATCATCATCCGTGGCCGCAACGATGCGCCGGTAGCCAACACCGACAACGCCACGGCGGTCGAGGCCGGCGGACTGAACAACAGCCAGCCCGGCGTCAACCCGAGCGGCAACGTGATCAGCAACGACACGGATCTTGAGGGCGACACCCTGACCGTCTCGGCGCTGCGTACCGGTGGTCTAAGCGAAAGCGGCACCGCCGGTACGTTGGGCTCGGTACTGCGTGGTCGTTATGGCGACCTGACGCTGAACGCCGACGGCACCTGGCATTACGAAATCGACAACAACCTGCCCGAAGTCCAGGCCTTGCGCCTGAGTGGCCAGACCCTGACCGACGTCTTCAGCTATACCCTGCGCGACGCGTTCGGGGCGACCGACCTCGCCGAGTTGCGCATTACCATCGAAGGCAGCAACGACACGCCCGTGGCGCGAGACGACAGCGCAGTCGCCGTCGAAGCGGGTGGCGTCGCGAATGGCACACCCGGCAGCAACGCCACGGGCAACGTGCTGGATAACGACACCGACGTCGACAGCGTGGCCAATGGCGAAAGCCGGCAAGTGGTGAGCGTCAGCAACGCCGGCGGTCAATCGACCACGGCGGGTCAGGTGTTGATCGGACTTTACGGTCAACTGACCCTCAATGCCGACGGCAGCTACACCTACGTGATCGACAACGGCAATCCCTTGGTGCAATCCCTGCGCACGGCCGGTGAAACCCTCAGCGAAACTTTCACCTATCGCATGCGCGACACCGCCGGGGCCACCTCGGATGCCCGCCTCACCGTGGTCATCCAGGGCGCCAACGACGCCCCGGTGGCGCAGAACGACAGCGCCATCGCCACCGACCAGACACCGGCGCCGCAAGTCACCGGCAATGTGTTGCCCAACGACAGCGACGTGGACGGCAACGATGCGCTGCAAGTGGTCGCGATCCGTACCGGTGCCGAGTCCGGTAGCGGGACTTTCGGGGTGATCGGCCAGCCGGTCATCGGGCTGTACGGGACTCTGGTGCTCAACGCCGATGGCAGCTACACCTACACCATCGACCAGAACAACCCGCAGGTACTGGCCGCCGCCGGACTGGGCCAGGTATTGCGCGACATTTTCACCTACACCATCAATGACCGTGCGGGCGCCAGCGACCAGGCCGAACTGGCCATTAACCTGGATATCGCCACGCCGTTCATCCCTGCGCCGCAAGGCAACTTTTTCGAAAACGATCCGAGCAGCCGTCAGCGCAATTTGTTACTGCCCGACCCCACTCCGGCGATTTTCATCACCCCGGTGGTCGAGCGCGAGGCGCAGGTGCTCGAGGTCTCGACCTGGGGCGCAGGCGGCGCGAATCTGCGCATTGCCAGCGTCGGCGAGTTTTCCAGCGAGTCCCAGGGTGCCGGGCTCGGTCTTGTGCCTGGGCAGTTCGTGTCTCAGGCCGTGCGCGCCAGCCGTGTCGAAAGCGATCTGGACCTGGCGTGGATTCTCGGGCGTCAGGGGCGTACCAGCCTCAGCGCCGACGGGCTGCTCGGCGATCCGTCGTTGTTCACCATTGATCCGGCGCAAATGACCCAGGGCCAGGCCAATACAGACCGTCATCAGGAACAGCGCCCGGCGAGAGGTTTCAGCGCCCAGTTGCGTAACGCCGCCCAGCGGCTGCACCCCGCCCAGCGCGGCGGTGACGGCGGCCGGACCGAATGAATGAACGCGAAAACCACAAAGGAATGAACATGCCTAAAACCGCGACCAGGTTTCTCGGTACTGCCATCGCCTCCGCACTGTTGCTCAGTGCCTGCTCGTCCCTGGAGCCCAAGCCCTCCACCGACGAAGAAAACCGCCAGCGCATTCTGGCCGATCAGTCGCGTATGTATTCGGGGCAGGAACCGGTCACCGCGCCCATCACTTTTTACGACGCAGCGGCGCGGGCGCTGAAATACAACCTCGACTACCGCCTCAAACTGATGGAAAGCGCGCTGGCGTCGGACCTGCGCGATGTGTCGAGCCACGAAATGCTCCCCCGGCTGGTGGCCTCGGCCGGGTACGCCGGGCGTAACAACGACTCCGGCGGGACCTCGATCGGCATCGAGGATCGTCAGGTCAGCTTGCGTTCATCGACCTCCGAAGAGCGCTATCGCGAACTGTATGGTCTGGGTCTCAGCTGGAGTCTGCTGGATTTCGGCGTGGCCTATTACCGGACCCAGCAAAAATCCGATCAGATCCTGATGGCCGAAGAGCGTCGGCGCAAAGTCGCGCAGAACGTCCTGCAGGATGTGCGCAACGCCTATTGGCGGGCGCTCGGGGCGCAGCGGCTGATGCCCGAAGTCGACAAATTGCTGATGCGCACCAACACCGCGCTGACATCGGCCAGGGAAGCGGAGAACCGCGGACTGTTGCCACGCCAGGAAATCCTTGCCTATCAACGCGCCCTGCTCGACTCGATCTATCTGCTGACCGTGCGCCGTCAGGACCTGGAATTCGCCCAGGCCGAACTGGCGGCGCTGATGTCACTGCCGCCGGGTTCGAAAATGATCCTTGCCGACGGTGCCGAACCAGTCTTGCCGGAAGTTCGCCAGAGCATGGCGCAGCTTGAACAGCTGTCCCTCGAGCACCGCCCGGAAATCATGGAAGAGTGGTATCGCAAACGGGTCAACCAGAAAGACCTGGACATCGCCAAGGCGCAGCTGTGGCCGAACGTCAGTGTCGATTTCGGCTACAAGTACGACTCCAACAAATACCTCTACAACAACGACTGGATGGGCACCGGCCTGCAGGTCTCGATGAACCTGCTGCGCCTGCTGCAACTGCCGGCGCTCAACGCCGCCGAGAAATCCCAGAGCGAAACCGATGACACCCGGCGTGTGGCGCTGTCCATGGCGATCCTCACCCAAGTGCGTGTCGGCACGTTGCGCTATCAACTGGCGCGCCAGGAAGTCGCCTTTACCGAGGACAGTCTGCGGGTCGACCGTAGCCTGCTCGACTACGCGACAGCGGCCCGGACCGGAGCACTGGGTTCGGAGCTGGAAGTGATCCGTGCCGAAGGTCGTTATCTGCTCTCGCGTTATCAGCGTGAAGCGGCATTTTCCAGTGCCCAGGCCGCCTGGGGCCGGCTGTACAACTCGGTGGGCCTGGACGTGTTGCCCGAAGAAATCGAAAAACATGACGTGAAAACCCTGGCCCGGGAAATCCAGCGCACGTTGAACGAACAGGAGCAGCAACGCCTGCTCGTCACCCAGCAAGGAATGCCGAATGTTCAGACCCGCCCTTGATTCGCGATGGTTGTTGTTGATGCTGGCGGTCACGTTGGGCGCTCAGGCCGAGGACGCACCGGTGGAAAGCGCCACGGCGATTCGCGTGTTGCTGGCGGCCGAACTGGAAACCACTCTGTCCAGCCAGATGAACGGGACGCTGGGTGAGCTCAAGACCGGGTTCGGCGAACACGTGGCGAAATCCGAGCTGCTGGCACGCTTCAACTGCAACGAAGCCGAAGCCCGCAGCAAAGTCGCGGCCGCAGAGCTGGCCATGGCCAAACAGAACCTGGAGGCGAAAAAGCAACTGCGTCAGCTCAACGCAGTGGGTGACATCGAGGTGTCGATGGCCAATACCGAAGTGCAAAAGGCCGACGGTGCCCGTGCCATGGGCGTGGCCCAGAGTGGCTACTGCCAGGTGCAGGCGCCGTTTGCCGGACGTGTCGCCAAGGTTTACGTCAAGCCGTACCAGACCGTAACGGCCGGCACGCCATTGTTCGATCTGGTGAGCGATGGTGCCTTGAAGGTGCGCCTGAACGTGCCCTCCAATCTGCTGAAAAACCTCAAGCCCGGCCTGCCGTTGCAAGTGAGCATTCATGAGACCGGCAAGACCTACCCGGCCCATGTCAGTGCGATCAACTCGCGGGTTGACGCGGTGGCGCAGACGGTGGAACTGGAAGCGCGTCTCGATGAAAAATTCCCCGACCTGATGGCCGGCATGAGTGGCACGGCTCGCCTGAGCCCAGATGTTCTGCCATGACCATGAATGAACCGCTGCCGCATTCTCTCCCGCATCCGCAGCTGTTGCTGGAACTCGATGCCCTGCGTGACAAGGCGATGGCCGCCGACTCGCTGAACGCTCTGGCGTTCAGCATGGCCAACGACCTGTATCCGCTGCTGGCATTTCATCAGGCTTTGGTTTTTGCCCGGCACGATTCGTCGCTGGAGCTGCTGAGCGTATCCGGCCTGTCGCGGCCCAGCGAAGATTCGCCCTATCTGGTCTGGCTGCGACGGGCCAGTCGCTGGGTGGCTTCTCAGGTTCCGGACGGCCAACCGGTCTGGGTGACGCAGGACACCGCCGTCGTACCCGACGACATCAGCGAAGGTTGGGGCGAATGGTGGCCAACCGGCGTGTGGTGCGTGCCCTTGCATGACCACGACGCCCGGCGTCTGGGCCTGTTGCTGCTGTTGCTCGAACAGGAACCGCCCGTGGTGCTGCGCCAGCACCTCGGCGGTTTGGTACAGACCTGGGCTTACTGTTGGTCCGCCCTGACCCGGCAAAAGCGTTTCGGCCGCTGGCGGTTCAGTCGTCGGCAACTGTTGCTCGGCTTGATCGTGCTGGCTGCCCTGCTGCTGATACCGGTGCGCCAGACCGCTTTGGCGCCGACGGAAATCGTTTCGCGTCAGGCACAGATTATCAGCTCGCCGATTGATGGCGTGATCGCGCAGATTCAGGTACGCCCCAACCAGCCGGTCGAAGCGGGCACGCCGCTGTTTTCACTGGACGAAACCACCCTGCGCAGTCGCGCCGATGTGCTCGGCAAGGAAGTCGCAGTGGCCGAGGCCGAATTGTTGGCGGCCAGTCAGCGGGCGTTCGACAACCCGCAAAGCAAAGGCGAACTCACCTTGCTCAATGGCCGCGCGCAACAGCGTCGAGCGGAACTGGCGGCCGTACAGGCCCAGCTCAAGCGCACCGTAGTGCTTTCGCCCCGTGCCGGGGTCGCGGTGTTCAGCGACCCCAACGACTGGCTCGGCAAACCGGTGGTCACCGGTGAACGCATCCTGCAAGTGGCCGACCCCGCGCAGCCGGCCATGCAGATCCAGTTGGCCGTGGCCGATGCAATTGCGCTCGAGCCAGGCGCAGAGGTCACGTTGTTCCTGACGGCTTACCCGCTGGCCCCGCTCAAGGGCAAGATCCTTGAAACCAGCTATCAGGCACGCCCAAGTGACGAAGGCGTGGTCGCCTATCGCTTGCTGGCCAGCATCGACGGCAACCCGGAACATGCCCGCCTCGGTTTGCATGGCACCGCCAAACTGTACGGTGGCCGGGTGATGCTCGGTTATTACCTGCTGCGCCGGCCGCTGGCGACGCTGCGGGCGTGGAGTGGCTGGTAATGCTCGAACCCGCCGACATGCCCCTGCCTCCGCTGCGTGAGGATCTGCGTTTGAGCGAAGCCGCCCATGGCAGTGATGGCGAGCCGGCGTGGGTGATTCAGGACACCGTCATCAACCGCTTCTACCGGATCGGCTGGCTGGAATTCGAATGCCTGCTGCGCTGGGGACAATCGGCACGACAGATCTGTGCGCAAATCGCCGAACGCACCGCGCTCAAGCCGGATGTCGAGCAGGTTCTGGACTTTCGTCAGTTTCTTGAACAGCACCAGTTGTTGCGGGCCGGCCCTGCCGCGCTGGAACGCTTGCAGGCGAAAAGCGAAGAAAGCACCTGGCTGAGCTGGAACTGGTGGCTGCACCACTACCTGTTTTTCCGCATTCCGCTGCTGCGCCCGCAAGTGCCGTTACAGCGGCTTGCGCGAGCGCTGGGCTGGCTGTTTCACCCGATCACCGGCCTGCTGGTGCTTGGGTTGAGCCTGCTGGGCATCGTGCTCGTGCTGCAACAGTGGGACATCTTTACCCATGCGGTCGTGGAGTCGTTTTCCACCGAAGGCCTGTTCAGCTTTGCCCTGGCCCTGATCGTCGCCAAAACCCTGCATGAACTGGGGCATGCGCTGGTGGCCACGCGGCTGGGCCTGCGTGTCGGGCACATGGGCATTGCGTTCGTGGTGATGTGGCCGATGCTCTACACCGATACCGGCGAGAGCTGGAAGCTGAGCCGATCGCGCCAGCGGCTGGCCATCGCTTCGGCGGGGATCGTGACGGAGTTGTCCCTGGCCGGGCTCTCGACCCTGGGCTGGGCGTTGTGCGATCCGGGCGCCCTGCGCAATGCCTTGTTGTATCTGGCGACCACGAGCTGGTTGTTGTCACTGGCGCTGAACGCCAGCCCGTTCATGCGTTTCGATGGCTATTTCATCCTCTCGGACCTGCTGGACTTTCCCAATCTGCACGAGCGCTCCTCGGCATTGGCGCGGGTCACGCTGCGGCGCAATCTGCTTGGTTTGAAGGAAGACTGGCCGGAATCTTTCCCGACCGGCCAGCGGCGGTTGCTGGTGACCTTTGCCATCGTCACCTGGCTGTATCGGCTGGTGCTGTTTCTGGGGATCGCCCTGGCGGTCTACCTGTTCTTTTTCAAATTGCTGGGGATCATCCTGTTCATGGTCGAACTGTCCTGGTTCATTGCCCTGCCGGTGGTGCGCGAACTCGGCCATTGGTGGACCCGCCGCGCCGCGATCCCGCGCCTGCGCAAGGTTGTGTTTTATGCCGTACTCGGTTTGATGCTGGTCGGGCTGGCTATTCCTTGGCGCACGCAGATCGGCGCTGTCGGCGTGGCGCGCGCCGAGCATCAATTGCGGGTGTACGCGCCCTACCCGGCGCGGCTGCAATCGATTCACCCGGCGGGCCCGGTAGAAGCCGGCCAGACGCTGGCCGTGCTGGATGAACCGGACATTGCCACGCGCCTGCAGAGCAGCGAAGCCAACGCCCGCAGCTACGAGGCGCGGTTGTCAGGGCTGATTGCCGACCCCGGCGGACTGGCCGAAGACGCCGCCACCCGCGAACGCCTGAACGTGCAATTCGAAGAAGCCCGGGCGGCCCGTTCGGAAATCGCCCGGCTCAACCTGCAAACGCCGTTCGCCGGCGTCTGGCTGGACGTCAATCCGGACTGGAAACCCGGCCAATGGATCGGCCGGCAAGAACCGCTGGGCATCCTGATCGATCCCCGCAGCTGGCAGGTCGACGCCTATGTCGCGCAGGATCAGGTGCACCGCCTGAGCGTCGACGATCCCGTGCGCTTTTACCCGGACGGCCAGGTCACCCCGATCAACGGCCGGGTACTGGCCATCGGCAGCACCCGAGCCAGTCAGCTGTCCCACCGCATGCTCTCGTCGCAGTTTGGCGGGCCGGTGCAGACCACGTCACAGGAGCATTCATTGGCCCCTGCTGCGGCGCTGTTTCAAGTGCTGATCCAGCTGGACCAGGCCACGCCGAGCTTGCGCGAGACCCGCGGCCATCTGAAAATCGAGGGCGAGCGCCGCAGCCTGCTCGGGGACGGAGCCACGTATGTGCTCGCGGTGCTGATGCGCGAGAGCGGGTTTTGATCTGTTCGAGACAGGTTTCGCACATCTTCTGAACATCCCGAGGCTGGCGATGTTCTAGATTGAACAGACACCGGATCAAGGACGAGCAAATGGACATCTCCAGCCATTCGACGCCACTCCCCAACCTTCAGGGCCCTGTCACCCGGCGTCTGGCCGTTGCGGTGGGTGCGCTGTTCATTGCCGGGGTGATGGCGGCGACCGCTGCGTTGCTCGGTATTGCCACTCATCTGGATGAGGAGGACGTCAATGAGGTGCGGTTCTATTCGGCGCGAGCGCTGGAGAACCGGATCACCGCCTCGAAAAACTACATCAGCAGTTACGCCTACTGGACGACAGCGTATGAACGTTTGAGCGGCACGGTCGACACGAACTGGGCGTACACCGAGCAGAACATGGGCAAGACCCTGTTTACCAACGACGGCTATGACGGCCTGTTCGTGCTGGATCGGGACCACACCAAATACGCCGTCGTTCGCGGGCAGTTGCTCGAGGCGCAAATGCCCCAGTTCCTTGAGGTGCCGGCGCTCAGTCTGGTGGAGCAAGTGCAGAACCAGCCGGACCTGACCAAGCCCGTCAGTACTTATTCATTGTTCGAAGACTGGCCGGCGCTGGTCACCGCGGCGGCGATCCTTCCCAACGATGAACGTCCGGTGGGTGAACCACAAAAGACCTCGGTGCTGGTATTCGTCGACAAACTGACACCCACCAAATTGCGCAAGATCGGCAGCGGGTACGGGCTGAACAATCTGACGCTGGCACCAGACGGCACCATCGACCCCGGCCAGCCCCGCGTCCCGCTGGACAGTACCGGCTACAGCCTTGTTGCGGATCTGGAGCGACCGGGCCAGCACCTGCTGTGGTCGTTGTTGCCAACCCTCGGCCCCGCTTTGATCGTGTTGATGGCCCTGACGGCCTGGTTTTTTCGCCATGCGTTGCGTTCCTCGCGCTATGTCGACAACAGTTTTGAAGCGATGCAGGCCTCGAATCGAGCATTGCTGGCGTCCAACCGCGCCCTTGAAGCCAGCGAGGAGCGCTTCCGGGCGGTGGCCGAAGCGGCGTCCGACTGGATCTGGGAAGTGGATGAAGCGTTGGCCATCACCTATCTGTCGGCCCGGTTCAGTGCAGTCACCGGCTATCCGCAGGCACAGTGGATCGGGAAACACATCGGTCACTTGCTGGTCTGCGACACCACGCCGCTGGATCTGTGGCTGAAAAAGCTCGATGACGGGAGCAACGCCAGCGACCTGCGCTGCACCTACCGTGACCACAAGGAACAACAGCGCCACTGCCGCCTCTCGGCCAGGCCCATCGTGGAGAGTGCGGCGGTCGTCGGTTATCGCGGCACGGCCAGCGACATCACCGATGAAGTCGCCGCCCATGCGCAGATCCAGCATCTGTCCTTGCATGACGCACTGACGGGCCTGCCCAACCGCAACAAACTGTCGCGCTATCTGGATGACGCCCTGTTACTCAAGGAGCACGCCCCGCCTTTGTCGCTGCTGATGATTGACCTGGATAACTTCAAACCGATCAACGATTCGCTCGGGCATCCCGCCGGCGATGCTGTTTTGCAAGAGGTTGCCGGCCGCCTGCGCGAGTGCACGCGCGACCACGATATCGTCGCCCGTCTGGGCGGTGACGAGTTCGTCGTGGTGCTCTGCGGCATGGACACGCACCAGGAGATCGACAGATTCTGCACACGCCTGATCGGCAGCCTGCATCAGCCCATCCTCTTCGAACAGCAACCGTTGCACATCGGCGCCAGTGTCGGAATCGCCCTGAGCCGACGTCACGGGTACGTCGCCAGCGAGCTGATCCGTTGCGCGGACATTGCGCTGTATCAGGCCAAATCCGAAGGCAAGAACACCTGGTGCTATTTCGAAGCGCACATGAGCGATCAGATCCAGACCCGCCGGCAGATGGAGGACGAACTGCGCCGCGCCCTGACAAACAACGAGTTCGTGTTGCACTACCAACCCCGGTACAAAGTCGATGGCAAGGAAATCGTCTCGGTCGAGGCATTGGTGCGCTGGCAGCACCCTGTCAAAGGGTTGCTCGGGCCGGATGTGTTCATTCCGCTGGCCGAACAGACCGACCTGATTGTTCCCCTGGGCCGCTGGGTCCTGCGTGAGGCTTGCGAAACGGCGCTGACCTGGCCGGCGGACATTCTCCTGTCGGTCAACCTTTCACCTGCGCAGTTTGCGATCAGCGATGTGGTCGAAGATGTACGCGAAGTGCTGGTCGGCACTCGCTTCCCGGCCAGTCGACTGGAACTGGAAATCACCGAGAACGTGATGCTCAACGACACCGACGGCGCGTTGACCACCATGACCGCGCTCAAGGAACTGGGCGTGCGCCTGAACATGGATGACTTCGGCACCGGTTATTCCTCCCTTGGCTATCTGCGCGCCTACCCGTTCGACGGCATCAAGATCGACAAACGTTTCATTGCTTCCATCAGCACCGGCGCCAATGATCGGGCGGTGGTGCAGGCCATCATCGGACTGGGTAAAGCGATGGGGCTGACCGTGACCGCCGAAGGCGTCGAAACCGAGGAGCAACTGGACATCCTGGGCAAGGATCAATGCAACGAAGTGCAGGGTTATTTCATGAGTCGTCCGATCGACAAAACAGCCTTCGCTCGCCTTTTGCAGGCATCAAGAGCCGCGGCGGTCGATCCTTCCGGGCAGCGAAAAGGCCGGGTGACCTGAGGACGCTGATTCAGCACATCCGCTCAATCGCAGCACGACGGTTTGCTTCAGTATCCGGCGACTTCCCTCACGGCCGGTCACTGACACATGAAAGGTTTCATGCAACCGCGTTTCGCCCTGGCACTCCTGTATTGCGCAATGGCCGACTCGGCATTTGCCAGCGGATTTCTCGACGACGCCAAAACCGAAGTGCTCAGCCGCAACTTCTACCTGAGCAACGACTACCGCTCGCCCTCACCCGCCGGCAAAAACTACAAACAGGAATGGGCTCAGGGGTTTATCGGCACCTTTGCATCCGGTTTCACGGACGGAACCGTTGGATTTGGCCTCGATGCCCACGCCCTTTACGGTCTGAAACTCGATGGCGGCAAAGGGCACTCCGGCACGGGACTGTTGCCGGTGGACAGTGACGGCCGTAGCGAAAGCGACTATTCCAGCGCCGGCGGTGCGCTTAAGCTCAAGGCTTCGAAAACCACCCTCGCTTTCGGGGAGATGACCGTGGAAACGCCGGTGTTCGACACCTCGGACAAACGCCTGCAACCGGAATACGCCACGGGGTTTCTGCTCGACAGCCACGAGATCGATAACGCGCGCCTTGTCGCCGGGCGTTTCACCGCGTTCAAGAACCAGGACAGCTCTTCCGGCAAAGGCGATTTTCAGGGCTATGGCGCCAGCACCCAAGGCGAAAGCATCAGTTTTGTCGGCACCGACCTGTTCAGCGACAGCCCGGTGGGCGGCGCGCTGTATGCGTCCGATCTGAGTGACACCTGGCGCCAGTACTACGCCAACCTGCATTTCAAACAGTCCGGTCTGTTGCTCGACGCCAACGTCTACCACACCCGCGACACCGGGCAGGCATTGGCCGGCGACATCGACAACACCGCGTTCAGCCTCTCGGGCAAATACACCTTCGGCGCCCACGCGGTGATGCTCGGCTGGCAACGCATCAATGGCGACACGCCGTTCGATTTCGTCGGCGGCGATTCGATCTACCTGGCCAACTCGATCAAATACGCCGACTTCAACGGCGCCCAAGAACGCTCCTGGCAAGCTCGTTACGACCTCGATCTCGGCGCCTTCGGGATTCCGGGGCTGAACTTCATGACCCGTTATGTTTCCGGCAGCCACATCGACGGCACCCACGCGCCCAAGGGCGGCGCCTATAACCCGTTCGATGCGGACAGCGGGCAATACCAGCCTCAGCAGGGAGACGGCGGCAAACACTGGGAGCGCGATATCGATCTGCGCTACATCGTCCAGTCCGGCGCGGCCAAGGATTTGTCGGTGCAGCTGTCCCACGTTTCACACCGGGCCAACAGCGCTCAGGCCGGCGATGACATTGACCGGGTCTACGTGGTGATCCAGTACCCGCTGGGCTTTTGAGGGAAATTGGCGGAAGGCAGCCGGAGTCGAACCTGCCCGGGAACGGATGCCGTCCCCAACCGGGTTTGAAGCCCGGCCGCGCCACCGGGCGCGATTGCCTTCCTTGAACTCAGTCGGCGCCGGGGTTGGCCAGCGCACTGTCGAAGCGGATTTGCCGGCCTTCGCCGACGCGCCGGGTCAGGCCCAGCCGATCGAAGTATTCAAGGATCTGAATACTGCGCTTGCGTCCCAAGCCTAGCGCATCGCGGAAAGCCGTGACTTCGATCTGCGGATTTTCTTCGGCCAGGCGCAGCAACACCGCCGCCATTTGCCGCAACGTGATGTCGGTGACAAACAGGTCGCGCACCACTTGATGCATGACGCCTAGGCGCGCCAGTTTGCGTAGCAGCAAACGGACGGTGGCATCCTCCTGGTCGACGACTTTTGCCACGTCACGTACCCACGGCGGATCGAAACCGGCCTGTTCGAACAACGGTTGCAACGCCAGCCACAGGGTTTCGTCGTCGGCACTCAGGCGCACCTGATGGTCGGGCAAATGCAGCCACGGGCCACTGGCGACCAGTGAGCCGGCGCCAAGCAATTCTTCCAGCAGGCTGATGAAGGTTGCACGTTCGACACTCACACCGCTGAAACGCCGCAGACGGTCGCGATCCGGGCCCATCTGATCGGGCTCCAGCTCATGAAAGCGCGCCAGCTGCTCCAGCAAGGTGAACTTGAGCATGCCCCAGCGCTGCGCATTGAACAGTACCGGTCCTTGCCGGGTTTCGATCAACCGGACGTTGTCCGGCAGTGACCAACTGTCACGCGGACGATTGAACTGACGCTCCAGGCGCTGCGGATCGAGGCCGCTTTCGCTGTATTCCAGCAACGTCGGCAAGGCCTGTTCCAGCTCGGAGCTGATCGCCAGCACACGCAGTTGCGCCAGCCGTTCGGGACTGCGGCGCTGGCGGGCCGGAGCGAAGGGATCGAGCACACGCCCGCCGCCGAGCGTTCGCTGGGCGCTGGCGTCACGCAGGATCAAGGGATCAGCGTGGACGCCATGCACCGGGACGTTGGTCAGCAGTTGCGCAAACATGCGCTCGCCGGGGGCCAGACTCGGACCCTCCAGCAAGGCGACCCGGGCGATCACGTCCTGCGTGCCGAGATGCAGGTGCACCGGCTGGAAATGCTCGAAAACCCGCTCGCCCGGCAGCAGCCGGAAATCGATGTCCAGCCGCTGGGTCGGTGCGTGCAGCCATTCGGCGAGCAACCATTGGCCGCGATGGATCTGCCCGAGTTCCAGGCGATCGGCGCTGATGTTCAGGGCCACGCGCTGTCCGGCGAAAGCCTGATCGGCGGCCTGATTCTGCGCGTGCAGGCCCCTGACCCGCACGGTTTTGCCCGCCGGGCCGAGGCTGAGTTTGTCACCCACGGCGACCGAGCCCGAAAGCGCCGTCCCCGTCACCACGATACCGGCGCCGGCGACACTGAACGCCCGGTCGATGGCCAGGCGAAAACCGCCTTCTCGACTGCGTTCTTCACCTTCTATCTGAAGCAAAGCCTCGCGCAGCGCGTCGACGCCCTCACCCGTCACGCTAGAAACCGTCAACAGCGGCGCCCCGGCATAGGGGCCGGACGACAGCAGGCTTTCAACTTGTCGGCGAACCTCTTCCACCCTGCCCGCCTCGACCCGGTCGCACTTGGTAATCGCCACCAACGCCCGTGGAATACCCAGCAGCTCGACAATCGCCAGATGCTCGCGGGTCTGCGGCATCACGCCGTCATCCGCCGCCACCACCAGTAACACCAGATCGATGCCTTGCGCGCCGGCGAGCATGTTGTGGGTGAATTTCTCGTGACCCGGTACGTCGATGAAACCGGTCAGCCCGGCACCGGGCGCCAGTTCTGCGTACAGATAACCGAGGTCGATGGTCATCCCGCGTTCGCGTTCCTGCGGACGGCGGTCGCCGGTTTGCCCGGTCAGCGCTTGCAGCAGCGACGTCTTGCCGTGGTCGATGTGCCCTGCCGTGCCGATGATCACGTTTGCAACTGCCCGAGTTGCGCCTGCCACGTCAGTTCATCGTCGAGCTGCCGCAGATCCAGCCACAGCGCGTCGTCATCGATACGCCCGAGCACCGGGATCGGCAAGGCGCGCAGCGCGGCTTCCAGATTCAGCAGGCAACGCCCGCGCAGGCGTTTCGATACTTGCGGGCGCAAACACAAGGCTGCGCTCGGCAGACGCGCCACCGGTTGGCTGCCGCTGCCGATCATGCCCAGCGCTGGCTCCGCCGTGACGGTCCAGCCTTCGCCCAACAATTCGGACAAGGCCGGTTGCAGGCGTTCGGCCTGGGCCAGAATTTCGGCTTGCGGACGGGTCAGCAGGCGCAGGCTCGGCAAGCGTTCGGCCAGTCGATCAGGGTCGCGATAGAGCCCGAGCACCGCTTCGAGTGCGGCCAGAGTCAGTTTGTCGACCCGTAATGCGCGTTTCAGCGGGTTCTTCTTGATCTTCGCGATCAAGTCCTTGCGCCCGACGATCACCCCCGCCTGCGGCCCGCCGAGCAATTTGTCGCCGCTGAAGGTGACGATGTCGGCGCCATCGAGCAGCGCCTGTCGCACCGTCGGCTCCGCCGGCAGGCCCCAGCGAGTCAGATCCAGCAGGCTGCCGCTGCCGAGATCTTCGAGCAGCGGCAGTTCATGCCGATGGGCCAACGCCGCCAGTTCGGCGGTCGGCACCCGGGCGGTGAAGCCTTCGATGCTGTAGTTGCTCGCGTGCACGCGCATGATCAGGCCGCTGCGTGGGCTGATTGCCGCTTCGTAGTCGCGGGCATGGGTGCGGTTGGTGGTGCCGACCTCGTGCAGGCGCACGCCGGCGCGGCTCATGATGTCGGGGATGCGGAACGCGCCGCCGATTTCGATCAGCTCGCCCCGTGAAATGATGCCTTCCTTACGCGCGCCGAGGCTGTTGAGGGTCAGCAGCACGGCGGCGGCATTGTTGTTGACCACGGTCACGGCTTCGGCGCCGGTCAGTTCGCGGATCAGGCCTTCGATCAGGTCGTCGCGGTCACCGCGCTTGCCGCTGGCCAGGTCAAATTCCAGATTCAAGGGATAGCGCGCCGCGAGTTGCACGGCGTCGATGGCTTCTTCGGGCAACAAGGCCCGGCCGAGATTGGTGTGCAGCACGGTGCCGGTCAGGTTGAACACCCGGCGCACCTGGCTGCGCTGCTTCAGGGCCAGACGTTCAGAAACCCTTCCGGCCAGCGCTTCGGGGCTGATTTCAACGGCGGTCAATTGCCCCGCCACCACGGCTTCGCGCAAGTCATCCAGTAACTGGCGAAACCCCGTCAACAGCGCCTCACGCCCGTAACGCTCGGCCAATGGCTGGCAAGCGGGGTGGCGCAACAGGCTGTCAATCGACGGTAACCGCAGGGCAACACTCACGGACATCAGGCACTCCCGAAATCGAAATACGCCTGATGATGTTAGACCACCCTGCTTCTAGCGCAGCGCGGCCCTCTGAACCGGCACATAGGTTTGACTCAGGTCCGTGGCCCAGCCATCGAGTACGGCTTTCACGTTATCGGGGGTCATGACCTGTTTGTCGTTCTCCAGCGGCACGCCCTTGCCCTTGCGCACCACCTCGGCCACGACCTCCCCGGTCGAACCGTCCTCGAAGGACACTTCCGTGGCGATCTCGCTGTCGCGGTCACGAATGCCGGTGGCGGTGCTCACGCCAGCGGCGACGAGCGTCACCGGCAGCCATTCATAAAAGCGCAAACCCTGAGTGCTGGCGGCGACCTGGGTGATGGCCGGTTTGACGATCAGCGTGTTCGGGCCGGGTTTAGAAACCAGCGGCAGCACCTTGCCCAGTTCCAGCCTGAGGGCTGCGTCGTAGTAACGGGTCACGCCCGACAAGGTGTTCTGGGGAATGCGCGGCGAAGGCTGGGGCGTTGGATAGAACTGGCTCGGTGCCAGGTAAACCTGGGTGTAACGGCCTCTCGTCAATGTCGGGCTGACCCAACTCAATATCGTTTGCCCCGAAGCGCTCTGCCCTTCCTTGAGCACGCTGTAATCCCGTAGAAACCCGGCTTGCGGCTCGGCGGGAAGCTTCTTGCTGCTGCACCCCGACAGGCTGAGGGTGGCGGCAAACAACACGGCCAGTGAGCGATGGCTACTCATCAAAGGTGTTTCCTTTTTCAGGCGTGGACGTGGCTGAACGGGGTGTTGTCGGAGCATTCGATGCGCAACTGGCCGTGGGTCATGATCCATTGGATGAATTCGGCGGTAGGAATTGTGTGCAGGTATTCGACCCAATGGGCCTCGGTCGGGCTGAACCGTTCGAAATAGCGGCGCAGGATCAACTGACTCTGATCGTTGGCCAGCCCCAGGCACGTCTCCTGGAACAGAATCGGTGATTCGGGCCCCGGTGCGGTGGTGCGCTGGGTCAGGATCAACGGGCGCACGGCGCCATGGTCCCGGGTGATGTAGCCGCTGTTCATGTCCTTCATGTTGAGCCCCCTTGGTTGGAAGGCGTGCAGAGTGCCAGCGGATGTTTGCCCGACGATGTCCGGCTGATGTCCGCGCTGAAGGAATGTTGCAGGATTGAAATATATGACCGGCGCATCGAAATGGTTTTAGATGCGCTTCTTTTTGGGTTCATGGATTGCGTAAACGTGAGCAGATTGCTGATCGTCGATGACGACGGGGAAATTCTGTCCTTGCTGAAGAAATTCTTCGTTCAGCATGGCTATCAGGTCGATGTCGCCGCCCATGGCGAGGCCATGTGGGCGGCCATCGAGCAGGCACGGCCGGACACGATCATTCTCGACCTGATGCTGCCCGGCGAAGGCGGCCTGAGCCTGTGCCAGAAGGTCCGGGCGCAAATGGGCATCCCGATCATCATGCTCACGGCGATGGCCGAGCTGAGCGACCGCATTGTCGGCCTTGAACTGGGGGCAGACGACTACCTGACCAAACCCTTCGCCCCGCAGGAATTGCTGGCCCGGGTGCGCGCCCTGCAACGTCGGGTCGGTGAGAACAAGCCGTCCGGTGCCGAGCCTTCAAGGCCGGTCATGGTCTTCGCCGGTTGGCATCTGGACATCACCTGCCGTGAACTGCGCTCGCCCGAAGGCGTGATGATTCCGATGTCCGCCGGCGAATTCGACCTGCTGCTGGTGTTGCTCGAACATCCGCAACGCATCCTGACCCGCGAACAACTGATCGACCTGACCCACGGCCAGGGCCACGACGCCTATGACCGCAGCATCGACGTGCAGATCAGCCGGCTGCGGCGCAAGATCGAACCGGACAGCAAACGCCCGGACCTGATCCGCACCGTGCGCAACGGCGGCTACATGTTCACCGCCAAGGTCAGCCGCTCATGATCGGCCGGATGCTGCGGCGCGACACCCTCAGTCGGCGGATTGCCCTGACGATCGTCGCGGCCATGCTCGCTTCGCTGTTGCTCAATGCGCTGTTCGTTCAGGTTGCGGGCATCTGGGCGCGGCCGCCAATCGAGCGCACCGGGCTGCTGGAACAGATCGCCGCCACCACGCGGGTGATCGAGGCAGCGCCGGCGACCTTGCGCCCGCAACTGGCCAGTGCGGCCAGCAGCCCGATGCTTGAAGTGGTGTGGCAACCCCGTCGGGTCGACTTCGGTCTGCCAGGGGATGGCGAACAGGTCGAGGCCGGAAAAGTGCCGGCGCTGCGTCAATTGCTCGGCGATGACCGACAGATCGACGTGTTCAACCCCGACGACTGGCCCGCCGGCAGCCCCCGCGCGCATTACATGGCGCTGGTGCGGTTGGCGGACGACAGTTGGCTGTCGTTCACGCCGCCGGAACGCAGTTGGGGCTTGAGCCTGAACGTGCGGATTGCCGTGATCGTCGCCCTGGGCCTGGTCGCCACGCTGCTGGTCGCCTGGCTGGCCACACGGCAACTGGCCCAGCCGCTGCAGCGCTTTGCCCATGCGGCGCGGCGTTTCGGCGGGGACCTGAAAGCGCCTCCGATTCATCTCGAAGGCCCCCACGAAATCCGTCAGGCCATCGTCGCCTTCAACACGATGCAGGCGCAGATCCAGCATTTCATCGGCGAACGCACGCACATGCTGGCTGCCATTTCCCACGACTTGCGTGCGCCGCTGACCCGGATGCGCCTGCGCAGCGAGTTTATGGAAGACCTCGACCACCAAGGCAAACTGATCCGCGACATCGAGGAAATGCAATCGATGATCAACGCCGCCCTGGCGTTCTTCCGGGAAGACACCCACCTGGAACAATCCACCGCGTTCGATCTGTCGGAGTTGCTGCAAACCATCGTCGATGACTACCGCGATCAGCACCTCGACATCGGTTTCACCGGCCCGGCGCACGTGGTGTACGACGGCCGGCCGCTGGGCATCAAACGGGTCATCGTCAATCTGCTGGATAACGCGGTGAAGTACGGACAGCGCCCGAGCGTGGTGCTGAGTTGCGATGACGTGTCGATTCGCATCGAGGTCATTGACGAGGGGCCGGGGATTGCCGAGGACGCGCTGGAGCGGGTGTTCGATCCGTTCTTCCGACTCGAGACCTCGCGCAACCGTGACACGGGCGGGGTCGGGCTCGGTCTTTCGGCGGCGCGGGGAATCATTCGTGAACAGGGTGGCGAACTGAGCCTGCGCAATCGCCGCAGCGGCGGCTTACGGGCGCGGGTTGAACTGCCCCATCGCTGAGGCTTATTCGTCGCCGGGCGCCAGCAGCAGATTGGGCGCCAGGCGCTGATAACCGTCCTGAGCCAGGCGCATGTCGAGCAACAGACTGCCCAGATCCGCCGACAGCGCCTCGCCCTCCCCGTCGTTTTCCAGATACAGCAATTTCAGGTAGCTGTTGCAGCCCGGACAGACTTCGGCGCGCAACGGCGCCTGATTGGCGGCGTGACGGTCATCCTCCAGGCTCAGGTATTCGAGCCCTTTGCTCTGCTCGCAATACACACACTTGACCCGCACCACATGCCATTCGCAGGCGCACAGCGAACACACCAGATACCGCAGGCCGTTGTGCTTGCCGCGATGGCGGATCACCCCGGCCATGGCCGGCGAACCACAGGCCGGGCATTGGCTGAGGCTGTCGCCGGGCGTCAGTTGCAGGCTCTGTGCGCTGAGCAGCCAGTGACTCCACGCCGCTTGCAGCGCCGCCCCGAGAAACGGCACCAGCGCCGCCGGCACCAGCGAATACTGGCCGCTGACCAGCGCCACGGCCCAGGCGCGCAACTGGCCGGGGCTGGCAATACGCAGTGTGGTCACGGCCTCGACCACCGCCGGTTGTTCGGGGGCGACATAACGCTGGAGCAAGGCGTCGAGATACAGCTGCCAGGTGTCCTCGCGAATCAATGTGTCGGCGGCGAACGGCGGCATGCCGTGTTGCCGGCAGACTTCCAGTCGCTGTTCATCAAGCGGCGCGGTCGAGGGCGGGTCGTCGAAGACCCGCTGCTGGACATGGCACAACCCGGCGATCAAATGCAGGTAATCGGCCAGCGGGTGACCTTCGGCCAAACGTTCCAGACGCTGGGCCCGCAGCATGAACAGGTTGTGCGGCGGCAGGTGCAGAAACGGCGGCGAACTGGCCGCCGCTTCGATTTCTCCGGGTTCAAGGATGGTTGGCAACTGTCAGCCCTTTTTCGTGACCGGTCGCTCTGGCGGATCCTGGTTTTCCACCTCGCGATACCAGAGTGCATGGTGTTTCCTGGCCCAGGCGCGACTGACCCAGCCGTGCATCATCGCGTCCACCGAGCCCTTGATCCAGATCCCGGCGTAGATGTGAACGATGATGCTCAGGATCAGCACAAAACCCGCCAGAGCGTGCAGCAACATCGCCCAGCGAATCGTGGTGATGCCGAAGTAATGACTGAAATACGCACGCCAGATCACCAGCCCCGTAAACAACAGCCCGAGCATGCACAGCAGTAAAGTCCAGAACAGCAGCTTTTGCCCGGCGTTGTATTTGCCCACCGCCGGCACGGTCTCTTCGTCGTTGACCAGCACCCGGTCAATGCGCCGCAGCCATTTCCAGTCGTTGTCGATGAAGAAGTTCGAGCGCCAGAAGCGAAACACCAAGCCCAAAAAGAACACGAACATCAGCACGCCCATGAACGGGTGCAGGATCCGCGTCCACGGCCCGCCGCCGAACAGATTGGTCAGCCAGAACATCGACGGATGAAACAGCGCCAGTCCCGAAAGCCCGGCCATGAAGAACAGAATCGCCACCAGCCAGTGATTGGTGCGCTGGTTGGCGGTGTAGCGCAGGATCGTCTTGTTGCTCATGGCCGGCCCTCCCCGCGTGGGTCGTAGGTGTGCACCGCCGGATCGACCACGTGGACCGAGGTGTCGGGCGGATCGGGATGTTCATCTTCCTCGACCCGGTTCGGGCCGATCCGCACGTAATGGAAGAACCCGGCCAGCACCGCCGCGCCCATGGCCAGCAGGCCCAGCGGTTTGCTGATGCCTTTCCACAAGCCCACCAGCGGGCTGATTTCGGGGTTGTCCGGCAGACCGGCGTAGATTTTCGGGGTGTCCGCATGGTGCAGCACGTACATGACGTGGGTGCCGCCGACGCCTTCAGGATCGTAGAGACCGGCGTTGTCGAAGCCACGGCTTTTCAGGTCGATGATGCGTTCGGCGGCGTGGGTCTTCATGTCGTCCTTGGTGCCGAACACGATGGCCCCGGTCGGGCAGGTTTTCACGCAGGCCGGTTCCAGCCCCACCGCGACCCGGTCCGAACACAGCGTGCATTTGTAGGCCTTGTGGTCTTTCTGCGAAATGCGCGGGATGTTGAACGGGCAGCCGGTGATGCAATAACCGCAACCGATGCAGTGATCCTGATCGAAATCGACGATGCCGTTGGCGTGCTTGATGATCGCGCCGGGGCTGGGGCACGCCGCCAGGCAACCGGGCTCGGCGCAGTGCATGCAACCGTCCTTGCGGATCAGCCATTCGAGGTTGCCGGCGTCGGTTTCGTGCTCGGTGAAGCGCATCAGCGTCCATGAATCGGCGCTCAGGTCCTGCGGATTGTCGTAGGTGCCGTGATTGTGGCCGACCTCGTCACGCAGCTCGTTCCATTCCGAGCACGCGACCTGGCAGGCCTTGCAGCCGATGCATTTGGTGGTGTCGATCAGCTTGGCCACCTGTTCCTGACCGCGTATCGACGGCGCCGGCGTGGTGGTGGCCGAGCGGGCAATGATGTCTTGGCTGGCCATCTAAAGATTCTCCATCAGAGCTTCTCCACGTTGACCAGGAATGACTTGGATTCCGGGGTCTGTGTATTGCCATCGCCGAGGAACGGCACCAGGGTGTTGGTCAGGTAACCGTGGCGCGTCAGGCCGGTGAAGCCCCAGTGCAGCGGAATGCCGATCTGGTGCACCACCTGATTGTTGACCTGCAACGGCCGGATCCTTTTGGTCACCACCGCTACCGCCTCAATGAACCCGCGCTTGCAGCTGACCCGCACCCGGTCGCCGGCAGCGATGCCCTTCTCCTTGGCCAGCACTTCGCCGATTTCCACGAACTGCTCGGGCTGGGCGATCGCGTTCAACTTGCAGTGCTTGCTCCAGAAGTGGAAATGCTCGGTCAGCCGGTAACTGGTGGCGGCATACGGGTAATCCTTGGCCACGCCGAGGCTGTCCCACACCGAATCGAAGATCCGTGCCGCCGGGTTGCTGGTGGCTTTCTTGTTGTCCGGGTGCAGCGGGTTGATGCCGATCGGCGTTTCGAACGGCTCGTAGTGCTCGGGGAATGGCCCTTCGTTCATCTTGTCGACGGCGAAGAACCGCGCCACACCTTCGGGGTTCATGATGAACGGGTTCATCCCGGCTTCCGGCGGCACGTCGGCCTTGTAGTCCGGCACATCGGTGCCGCCCCAGGCCTTGCCGTTCCACCACACCAGGCGTTTTTTCGGATCCCAGGGTTTGCCCGAGACATCCGCCGAAGCGCGGTTATAGAGAATTCGCCGGTTGGCCGGCCAGGCCCACGCCCAGCCCTGATGCTGATGCATGCCGTAAGGGTCGTTGTTGTCGCGGCGGGCCATCTGGTTGCCGGCTTCAGTCCAGCTGCCGCAGAAGATCCAGCAACCGGACGCGGTGCTGCCGTCATCCTTGAGCTGGGCGAACCCGGCCAGTTGCGAATTGCCCTTGATCGCCGCGCCCGTGGCGTCGGTGAAATCAGTGGTGGCGTAGCCGTTGACCTCTTTGGCGATCTCTTCCGGCGAGGGTTCTTCGGCGATCTTGTACGGCCACGACAGTTTCAACAGCGGATCGGCGAATTTGCCGCCCTCGGCCTGATAACGCTCACGCAGGCGCAGGAACAGCGCACTCATGATCTGCACGTCGGTACGCGACTCGCCGGGGCCGTCGGCACCTTTCCAGTGCCATTGCAGCCAGCGACTGCTGTTGACCAGCGAGCCGTCCTCTTCGGCAAAACAGGTGGTCGGCAGGCGGATCACTTCGGTCTGGATATCGGCGCTCTTCACATCGTTGAACGGCCCGACGTTTTCCCAGAACTGCGAGGTTTCGGTGGCCAGCGGGTCCATCACCACCAGCCATTTCAGTTTGGCCAATGCCGCCATCACCCTGTTTTTGTCCGGCAACGCGGCAATCGGGTTGAAGCCCTGGCACATGTAGCCGTTGACCTTGCCCTGCCCCATCAGGTCGAACACCTTGAGGATGTCGTAGTTGGGAATGTCGAGTTTCGGCAGGTAGTTGTAGGCCCACTGATTCTCGGCGGTGGCATTGGCGCCGTACCAGGCTTTCATCAGGCTGACGTGGAATTTGCTGTAGTTCTGCCAGTAGGACAATTGCCCCGGCCGCAACGGTACTTGCGTGCGTTTCTTGATGTAGGCGTTGTAGTCCTGCTCCATGTCGGTGGGCAGGGTCAGGTAACCCGGCAGCGCGTTGGACAGCAAGCCGAGGTCGGTCAGGCCCTGAATGTTCGAGTGCCCGCGCAAGGCGTTGACCCCGCCGCCGGGCATACCGACGTTGCCCAGCAACAGTTGCACCATCGCTGCGCTGCGGATGATCTGCGAGCCGATCGAGTGCTGGGTCCAGCCCAGCGCATAGAGGATGGTCATGGTCTTGCACGGGGCCGAGCAAGTGGCGATTTCCTCCCAGATTTTCTGCATCGCATCGACCGGCATGCCGCAGATCTGGCTCGCCAGGTCGATGTTGTAGCGGCTGTAATGCTGCTTCATCAATTGATAGACGCAGCGCGGGTCTTGCAGGGTCGGGTCGACTTTGACGAAGCCGTCCTCGCCCAGTTCGTAACCCCAGGTGGACTTGTCGGTGTAGCTGCGCTTGGCCGCGTCGTAACCGGTGAACAGCCCGTCCTCGAAGCCGAAACCGGCTTTGACGATGAACGACACGTCGGTGTAGTTGCGCACGTATTCGTGCTGGATCTTGTCCTCGGTCAGCAGGTAATTGATCAGCCCGCCCATGAACGCGATGTCGCTGCCGGTGCGAATCGGCGCGTAGTAATCGGCCACGGACGCGGTCCGGGTAAACCTCGGATCGACCACGATCAGCCGCGCGGCATTGTGTGCCTTGGCTTCGGTCACCCATTTGAAGCCGCAAGGATGGGCTTCTGCTGCGTTGCCACCCATCACCAGGATCAGATTCGCGTTGGCGATATCGGTCCAGGTGTTGGTCATGGCTCCACGGCCGTACGTCGGGGCAAGACTTGCCACCGTCGGGCCGTGTCAGACACGCGCCTGGTTATCGAACCCCAGCATGCCGAGACTGCGCACCACTTTGTGGGTGATGTAGCCCGCTTCGTTGGACGCCGCGGACGCCGCGAGGAAACCGGTAGTCAGCCAGCGATTCACTGTCTGGCCCTGGGCGTTCTGCTCAACGAAATTGGCGTCGCGGTCGGCCTTCATCAGGTCGGCGACGCGGTCGAGGGCTTCGTCCCAGGTGATCCGGGTCCATTCGCTGCTGCCGGGCTTGCGCACCTGCGGGTACTGCAAGCGGCCGGGGCTGTGAATGAAGTCCAGCAGACCCGCGCCTTTCGGGCACAGGGTGCCGCGATTGACCGGGTGGTCGGCGTCACCTTCGATATGAATGATGTTTTGCGCAACGTTCTTCGCGGCATCGCCCTGGCTGTACATGATCAAGCCGCAACCGACCGAGCAATACGGGCAGGTGTTGCGGGTTTCATGGGTGTGGGCAAGCTTGAAGTGGCGCACCTGCTCGGCGAAGGCCGGCGTCGGGGCCATGCCCAACGCGCCCAGGCTAGAGCCTGCAAGGCCGATACCGGCGACCTTGAAGAACTGACGACGGCTGAGATCCATCGTGCACTCCTGATCAGGTGGAACCCGGTACTTGTGCCGGGTCTGTTCTGGACAATCACGGTTGCGACACACGAGTGCCGACCTTTTCACTGTAGACAACGTGCGATTGCCCAGTGTGAAAACCGACCGTCGGCCATTCATCGGTCACAAGTTCGCGCCCACAGGGGATGGGGGTTTATCATCGCCGGCACGACCCATCTCCGCCTTCAGAGACCGCGCATGACTTTCGATTTTGATCAGGTATTCGACCGCCACGACACCGGCAGCACCAAGTGGAGCCGCTATCCGGCCGACGTGTTGCCGATGTGGGTCGCTGACATGGATTTCGCCGCGCCGCCGGTGGTCATCGAGGCGCTGCAACAACGCCTGCTGCACCCATTGGTTGGCTACAGCGTGGCCCAGGACAACCTGCGCGAGGCGATCGTCGCCGACCTCTGGAACAAGTTCGCGTGGCGGGTCAAACCGCAAGAGCTGATCTTCCTGCCGGGCGTCGAATCGGGTTTCAACATGGCGCTCAAGGCGCTGGTACAACCACAGCAGAACGTTGTGGTGCAAACCCCGAACTACCCGCCGCTGCGCCATGCGCCGGGCCATTGGGGCCTGAACAAGGTCGAACTGGAATTCAGCGCCCAGGCCGACGGCAGCTACGCCACCCCGCTGGACGCACTGCGTGAATCCCTGAAAGGTGGCGGCGCCCTGCTGCTGAGCAACCCGCACAACCCGATCGGCAAGGTCTTCGGCCGTGAAGAACTGCAAGCGGTGGCGGACATCTGCGTGGCACAGGACGCCTGGATCATCTCCGACGAGATCCACGCCGAACTGTGCTACGACGGCCGCGTGCACATTCCGACCGCCTCCCTGAGCCCGGAGATTGCCCGTCGCACCATCACCCTGATGTCAGCGAGCAAGGCCTACAACATCGCCGGCCTCAAGACTTCGTTCATGATCATCCAGGACGCCGCCCTGCGCGAACGCGTCAACCACGCCCGTTGCGGCATGGTCGACAGCGTCAACCCGCTGGGCATGGAAGCCACCCGCGTGGCCTACAGCGAGGCCGGTCCGTGGCTGAAGGAACTCAAGCAATACCTGCAAGCCAACCGTGACTGGCTGGTAGAAGCGGTTCGCAACCGTCTGCCCGGCGTAACGATCAACGTTCCACAAGGCACTTATCTGGCGTGGCTGGACTGCTCGGCGCTGGATCTGGACGACCCGCAGAAATTCTTCCTGGAACACGCCCGCGTCGGCCTCAGCCCTGGTCTGGATTTTGGCGATCACAGCCAACAGTTCGTGCGCCTGAACTTCGGTTGCCCGCGTTCGATGCTGGAGGAAGGGATTTCGCGGATGGCGCGCAGCCTGAGTGAACGCAAGGCCTGACGCCCACCAAAAACGCATCGTCAATCGGATCGAACTCACCGCAGACGGGCCGGGTCAACCGGCCTACCTGCCCCGAGACCCGGAGATTGACGATGACGCACTATCCCAAACCCCCATTCCCGAAACAGGCGCAAGCGGTTCCCGGCTCCCAGCGCAAGATGGAGCCCTACCCCGATTGCGGCGAGCAAAGCTACACCGGCTCCGGTCGGCTGGCCGGCAAGATTGCGCTGATCACCGGCGCCGACAGCGGCATCGGCCGGGCGGTGGCCATTGCCTTTGCCCGCGAAGGTGCCGATGTGGCGGTCGCCTATTTGAATGAACATGAAGATGCCAAGGAAACCGCGCGTTGGGTCGAACAGGCCGGTCGCCAGTGCCTGTTGCTGCCCGGCGACATTTCCCAGAAGGCCCAGTGCCAGGCGCTGGTAGACCAAACCGTCGAGCGCTTCGGCCGCATCGACGTGCTGGTCAACAACGCGGCCTTCCAGATGACCCACGAAACCTTCGAGGAGATTCCCGACGATGAATGGGTGATGACTTTCGACGTCAACATCACCGCGATTTTCCGTCTGTGTCAGGCCGCCATCAAACACATGGGTCCCGGCGCTTCGATCATCAACACCAGTTCGGTCAACTCGGACATGCCCAAACCCACCCTGCTCGCCTACGCCACCACCAAAGGCGCCATCGCCAATTTCACCGGTGGCCTGGCGCAAATGCTTGGCCCGAGGGAGATCCGCGTGAACTGCGTGGCACCGGGGCCGATCTGGACGCCCCTGATCGTCTCGACCATGCCCGATGAAGAAGTGCAGAACTTCGGCGAGCAAACACCACTCGGTCGGCCCGGCCAGCCAGTGGAGGTCGCGCCGATCTACGTGCTGCTGGCATCGGATGAAGCCAGCTACATCACCGGCCAGCGCTACGGCGTGACCGGCGGCAAACCCATGCTCTGAACCGTCTGCCGAAAAAAGTGAACCGCAGGACAAGACGACCTCTCCATACCTTCATGGCCCGTTCGGGTTGCGAGAGATCAGGAGGTCGTCATGTCCGCACCTATCGTCAAGCTCTTCACCCAGCCGAACTTCGCCTGGACCGACATCCGCCGCGAAGAAGAAGCGCATCCGCGTCATTACCTCGCCCACCTGCTGTTGCTGGCCCTCGTTCCGGCGGTGTGCCTGTTCATCGGCACAACGTATGTCGGCTGGAGCCTGGCGGTGGGTGAAACCGTCAGGCTCAGCAGTGCCAGCGCCTTGCAGCTGAGTGTCTTGCTCTACCTCACTATCGTCGTCGGTGTGGCGATCATCGGCGGTTTCATTCGCTGGATGTCGCGCACTTTCGATGCGCGGCCGACGCTCAATCAGTGCATCGGTTTCGCGGCGTACACCGTCACCCCGTTTTTCCTCGCCGGGATCGCCGGTCTGTACCCGAGCCGCTGGCTGGCGGTGCTGGTGCTGGGCGCGGCATCGATTTATTCGACGTTTCTGCTGTTCGTCGGCCTGCCGACCTTCATGCACGAGCGCAAGGAACAGGGTCTGCTGTACTCAGCCAGCGTCTGGGGTGTTGCGTTGCTGGTGCTGGTGACGTTGCTGGTGTCGATGATTCTGCTGTGGTTCAACGTGCTGACGCCGGAATACCTGCGCACGACCGCGGGTTAGGTCGGGCATGTCGCGGCGGCATCGAATCGGCGCGGCGGGCCGCCCGTCGTGAGCTTCATCATTTGGGTCGCGGTGCTCGGCGCTGTGCTGCTGACCCTCGCACTGACGTCGTCGTACTTGCGCTGGATGCCGGTGACGACATCAGCTGTATGTCTGTTGCTGGGCGTCGGCATCGGCCCCGTCGGGCTCGATCTGCTGAAGTTGCCGCTGGACGAGGCCTCTTTGTGGATGGAGCACCTGACTGAAGTCGCGGTGCTGTTTTCCCTGTTTGTCTGCGGTTTGAAACTGCGACTGCCGTTGCGCGACAAACGTTGGCGGATCGCATTTGGCCTGGCGGGGCCGGTGATGGTGCTGACGATCATCGGGGTCTGCCTGTTCCTGCATTTTGGCTTGAACCTCAATTGGGGCCCTTCGTTGCTGATCGGGGCGATTCTGGCGCCGACCGATCCGGTGCTCGCGGCGCTGGTGCAGGTCAACGATGCGCGGGACGTCGACAGCGTGCGGTTCGGCCTGTCCGGCGAGGCTGGGCTCAATGACGGGATTGCCTTTCCTTTCGTGATCCTCGGGCTGTTGCTGTTGCACGGTGAAGGTTTTGCCGCCGAGTGGCCCGACTGGGCGCTGCGCAGCCTGCTCTGGGCCGTGCCCGCCGGATTGCTTTGCGGTTACTGGATGGGACGCGGCATCGGCCGTTTGACCTTGTCACTGCGCATCCGCAACGATGACAGCACCCTCAGCCCCAACGACTACCTGGCACTGGCGTTGATCGCACTGGCCTACGTGGTGGCGGAATCTATCGGCGGCTACGGTTTTCTGTCGGTGTTCGCCGCCGGCCTGGGGTTGCGTCAGGAGGAAGTCAAATCCACTGGCGTCCACCAACCGCCCGCCGAGCATCTGGTACAACCGGTGGTCGGCCATCAGAACGTCGAACCTCAGCACGCGGTGCACGGCGACACAGAACGACTGGAAGACAGCCAGGTGGCCGCCGGGATCATGATGGGTGACATGCTCGCCTTCGGCAGTCTGGTGGAACGGGCGATGGAAGTGTTTCTGGTCACCCTGCTGGGCGTGGTGCTGGTCAGTCACTGGGACTGGCGGGCCTTACTGATCGGCGGCGTGCTGTTCTGTGTGATTCGCCCCGTCTGCGTGGCGTTGATGCCGTGGGGATCGCTGCTGGCTGGGCGCCAACGGTTATTGATCGGCTGGTTCGGCATTCGTGGCATCGGCAGTCTGTTCTACCTTTTCTATGCGCTGAACCATGGACTGGGCGACAGCGTGGGTACGCTGTGTACCGACCTGACCCTGTCGGTGGTGGCGCTAAGCATTTTGCTGCACGGCGTCAGCACCCAGCCGATTCTCGCCCGCTATGAGCGGCACAAGCCACGCAAACCCTGAACTCACTTCATCGACTGGGCAATGATCTCCACCAGATTCATCTGGTTGAACGGTTTCGACAATCGCGGCAGCTCCGCTGCGAAGCCTTCAAGACGCTCGGCATAACCGGTGGCGAGGATGATCGGCAGGTCCGGCTTGAGCAGGCGCACAGCGTGAGCCAGTTGCGCGCCGCTCATCTGCGGCATGGCCATGTCGGTGATCATCAGATCAATAACCTCGTCCTGATCAAACAGCTCCAGCGCCTGGGCACCGGAAGTGGCGCTGATGACCCGATGGCCAAGGTCTTCCAGCAACAGGACGGTGCTGGTGAGTACCAGGCTGTCATCATCCACTACCAGCACGCTGAGGCGCGGCACCGTGTCGGTGGACAAAGCCGGGCCATGCGGTTTGGCGGCGACGCCGTCGATGGCCACCGGCAACCACAGCTCGGCGGTCGTGCCCTGCCCCTGGGTACTTTTCAGAATGAAGCGGCCACCCAGTTGTTCGATAAAGCCATGGACCATCGACAACCCCAGCCCGGTGCCCTTGCCCAGCCCCTTGGTGGTGAAAAACGGATCGGTCGCCGACGCGAGCGTTTCAGCATCCATGCCTTCACCGGTATCGATCACCCTCAGGCAGACGTAACGCCCGGCCGCCAGGGTCGAGTCGTGTTGCTCGAGCACCACTTCGGGCTCGGCACTGATCGTGACGCTGCCGCCCTCGGGCATGGCGTCGCGGGCGTTGGTCGCCAGGTTGAGCACAGCCAGTTCGAGCTGGTTGCTGTCAGCCAACACGGCTTGCAGATCATCGGGAAACTGCGTTTCGATGCGGATTCCCGGTCCCAGCGAACTGCGCAACAGCCCGGTGATGCCCTGCACCAGCTTCGGGATTTCGACCGGTTCGGTCTTGAGCTCCTGACGCCGGGCGAAGGCCAGCATGCGTTGGGTCAGCGAAACGCCGCGCAATGCGCCCTGGGTGGCGTTCTCCAGCAGACGGCTGACTTTCGGGTCGTCGCCCAGGCGTTTGCGCATTATTTCCAGGTTGCCGAGGATGACCGTCAGCAGGTTGTTGAAGTCATGGGCAATGCCGCCGCTGAGTTGGCCGATGGCCTGCATTTTCTGCGCCTGGAACAGCGCTTCACGGGTTTTCTCCAGGGCCTGTTGCGCCTGGGTGGCCTCGGTGACGTCGCGGGTAATCTTGGCAAAACCGAGCAAGGTGCCGGTGTCGCCGCGAATCGCATCGACCACCACATGCGCCAGAAACCGCGTGCCATCCTTGCGCAGGCGCCAGCTCTTGTTCTCGAAACGGCCCTCGCGCACCGCGGTTTCCAGGGCACGCTGGGGTTCGCCGATCTCACGATCTTCCGGGGTGTAGAACATCGAAAAATGCTTGCCGATGACCTCATCCGGCTTGTAACCCTTGATCCGCTGCGCGCCGGGGTTCCAGTTGGTCACCCGGCCTTCCGGGCTGAGCATGTAGATCGCATAGTCGGTGACGCCCTGCACCAACAGGCGGAACTGTTGTTCGCTCTGCTTGAGGGTTTCTTCGGCCATCTTGCGGTCGGTCAGGTCGCGGGTGATCTTGGCAAACCCGAGCAATTGCCCGCTCGGGCTGAAAATCGGGTCGATCACCACGTGGCACCAGAAGTGCGTGCCGTCCTTGCGCACCCGCCAGCCTTCACCCTCGAACCGGCCTTCGCGGATTGCCGTGTCCAGCGCCCGTTGCGGCAAGCCGTTTGCGCGATCCTCGGGGGTGTAGAACCGGGAAAAGTGCTCGCCGAGGATTTCCGCTTCTTCGTACCCCTTGAAGCGCTTGGCGCCGGAGTTCCAGCTGGTAATGATCCCCTCGGGGTCGATCATGTAGATCGCATAATCGACCACCGCATCGATCAGCAAACGAAAGCGCATGTCTTCGATAGCAGCGGACTTCTTGTTCTCGCTCATCAGGCTTGGCTCAAAACAGTTTTTCAATCACTGGAGTATGCGTCAAACCGGCGGTTTGGAAAGGTGCTTCTGAGAGATCAGGTTGCCACCAGCGTGGCAGCAATTGCTGGATGCGGCTTTCGGCAAAGCGATCATCGATCAGCATCACCACGCCGCGATCCTGCTGGGTGCGGATCACCCGCCCGGCGGCCTGCACCACTTTTTGCACGCCGGGGAACAGGTAGGTGTAGTCGTAACCGGCACCGAAGATCGCGGCCATGCGCCGCTTCATCTGTTCATTGACCGGGTTGAGCTGGGCCAGCCCGAGCGTGGCGATGAACGCACCGATCAGCCGTGCGCCAGGCAGGTCGATGCCTTCGCCGAAGGCGCCACCGAGTACGGCAAAACCGACACCCTGGCTGTCGGCGGTGAACTGATCGAGAAAGTCCTGGCGCGCTCCTTCGGTCATGCCCCGGGATTGCTGCCAGCGGGTGATGTGCGGGTGCCGCTTGGCCAGCAACTGCGCGACCTGTTGCAGGTAATCGAAACTGCTGAAGAACGCCAGGTAGTTGCCCGGACGTTCGCTGAACTGGCGGGCGATCAGCTCGACAATCGGTTCCAGCGATGCATGACGGTGCGTGAAACGCGTGGATATCCGGCTGACGATTTGTACCTGCAATTGCTCGGCGCTGAACGGCGACTCGACGTCGATCCAGACCGTGTCGGCCGGCGTGCCAAGCAAATCCGCGTAATAGTGGCGCGGGCTGAGGGTTGCGGAAAACAGCACGCTGCTGCGCGCCGCCGTCAGGCGCGGGCCGATGAACGCCGCCGGCACCACGTTGCGCAGGCACAGTTGCGATAACGGGCGTTTACGCTCGAGGTCACGTTTGCTGATGTCGAACAGGTAATGCGCGTCGAACAGTTCCGCCACCCGGCCGAATTGCAGCATCTCGAAGTAGAAATTCTGCAACGCGCTGTCGAGCCCTTGCGGGTGATCGTTGAGATAGTCGCCAATGCTCGCCGTGCAGGATGAGAGCGCCTGCAACAGTTTTTCCGGCGCCTTGTCGTAGGCCTGATACGGCGCCAACTGGTCATTGTGCAGGGCGTTCCATTCACGGTTGACCCGCTGCAACGACTTCTTCAAGGCCTCGGGCGCGGTTTTGCGCACGCTGCCCAGTGTCGCCTGATCGAGGGTGGCGCTGTACATCTGCCGCCCGCGTTCGACCAGGTTGTGCGACTCGTCCACCAGCACCGCGACGTTCCATTGATTGAACTGGGCCAGACCGAACAGCAGCGCGCTGAAGTCGAAGTAATAGTTGTAGTCCGCCACCACCACGTCGGCCCAACGAGCCATTTCCTGGCTCAGGTAATACGGACATACCGCGTGCTGCGCCGCGACGTCGCGCAGGGCGGCCTGATCCAGCAGGCGCAATTGGCTGGCGGCTTCGCGGGCAGCGGGCAAACGGTCGTAAAAACCCTGGGCCAACGGGCAGGATTCGCCATGACAGGCCTTGTCCGGGTGTTCGCAGGCCTTGTCCCGGGCGACCATTTCCAACACCCGCAGCGGCAAGGTTGCGCTGTGATCGAACAGCACTTGCGCCGCATCCAGCGCCAGTTTGCGTCCGGGTGTCTTGGCGGTGAGGAAGTAAACCTTGTCCAGTTGCTGCGGCGCCAACGCCTTGAGCATCGGAAACAGGGTACCGAGGGTCTTGCCGATCCCGGTCGGCGCCTGGGCCATCAGGCAGCGGCCGGTGCTGACGGCCTTGAATACCGATTCGGCGAGGTGACGCTGGCCGGGGCGAAACGCGGCATGGGGAAAACCCAGCTGCTGCGCCGCCCGGTTGCGCGCGTCGCGGTGGGTCATTTCCTGTTCGGCCCACGCCAGGAACAAACCGCACTGTTGTTCGAAGAACAGCCGCAGCGCTTCGGCGCTGAACGCCTCGACCAGACAGGTTTCCTTTTCCGTGACGATGTCGAAATACACCAGCGCCAGATTGATCCGCTCAAGCTGCAATCGACAGCACATCAGCCAGCCGTAGATTTTCGCCTGGGCCCAATGCAGCGAACGGTGATTGGCCGGTTGCTTGCTCAGGTCGCCGCGATAGGTTTTGACTTCTTCCAGGCAGTTCTGCGTCGCGTCGTAGCCGTCCGCCCTGCCCTTGACCTTCAACGGCCCGAATGCGCCCTCCAGCGCCACTTCGCTCTGGTACGCGTCGTTGCGCCGGGACGCGACGGTGCGATGCCCGGCAATCCCCTCCAGCGCAGTCGGTGACGGGGTGAAGCGCAAGTCGAGGTCACCGGTTTTCGCGGTAAATTCGCACAACGCCCGCACCGCGATGCTGTAGCTCAAGCGCCCTGCTCCGCCCATTGCACGTAACACACGGCGACCGGCATCTGGTGCGTGTTGCAGAACTCCAGCCAGCGCAGTTGATTGTCCTGCAAGCGATCGCCGGGGCCTTTGACTTCGATCATCCGGTAGGTCTTGTGCTGCGGCCAGAACTGGATCAGGTCGGGCATGCCGGCGCGATTGGCCTTGATGTCCAGCAGCAGACGACTGAACCAGTGCTTGAGGTGTTCGGCGGGCAGACAGGCCAGCGCCTGCTCCAGCAAATCTTCATTGAGCGCGCCCCAGAACACGAACGGCGACTGCACGCCCCATTTGGCGGCGAACCGCGCGCGAATGGTGTCGGCATAACGACCATCGTCGAGTTCGGCCAGACAGGCCTGAAACAGCTCGGCACGTCGGGGCTGGAAGTCCTCGTTGAGCAGATCCACCGGCCCGCGCTGGAACGGGTGAAAGAACGCGCCCGGCAACGGCGCGAAGATCGCCGGCCAGCACAGCAGGCCGAACAGTGAATTGATCAGGCTGTTTTCCACGTAATGCACCGGGCCTGTTTCTTCGTGCAGGTGCGCCTGAACGTGATATTCCACCGACAACGCCGGATCGAGACGCGGCAGGTGCAGATCCAGCCGCTCCACCAGGCCGGGCGTGGTGCGTTTGATCGGCGGCCCGCCGAGCTTGCGCCGCAAACGCGGCAACACCCGTTGCAGGCCCTGCTGTTCGGTGGCGGTTTCCGGCGCCTGCTCGGCAATGACCGCCAGTTCCAGCGCCAACGCATATTCGGCGCTGCGCTCCAGCACGCGGATCATCCGCAAGCGCGCGCCGGGATAGGCGCAGTCACGATAGATCTTCAGGGCCAGGGCGAATTCGCCGATGCGCTCGCAGTATTGGCCGATCTGGAATAACAGCTTGCCGCGTCGGCGTTGCAGCCACGGGTTGTCGAAATGCAGCGCCGCGACCTGTTCGACGATCGGCTCCAGCGGCTCGCCGGCTTCGAAATACAGCTGGCAATCGTGCAGAAACAGGCAGGCATCGACGTCGGCGCGGCTGCGCAAGCCCCGGGAATCGGCGCTGAATTCGACTTTTTCGTAGGTGAATATGCCGAGATCGGCGAGCACGAACTCCGACCAGTCCTGATAAAGGTTGCCGAAGAACATCAGACGAAAACGATCACACAGGTCCATCAACGTCAGGCTGAACAGCCGATCCGCCAGTTCCGGACACCACTGGCGGAAACAGCGGGGCTCGGGGAATTGTTCGTGCAGCAGCGGCAACCAGTCGACTTTCTTGCCTCGGGGCTGGTCGATGGCCGGGCCGAAGGCTTGCAGGATCTCGGCCTTGAGCAACACCTCGAACAGATCCGCCATCGACAACGGCGCCTGTTCATCGAGCCAGCCATGCTCCAGCAGCGGTTGCGCCGCCTCGGCGATGTCGCCGATTTCCGGATAATTCAGCTTGCCGGCGCGAAAATGCACGCCCTTGCGCATCACCATCCGCACCAGCAATCCCTGGGATCCGCGCGGCAGTGCCGTGAAATCGCGGATGAAGGCGTGCTCCGCTTCACTCATGACGTCGGCGTAGCGAAGCTCAAGCCAATCAAGCACCTGGCGGAAGTTGTTGAGGTAATAGAACGGGTCGTCGAGGGGATTGGCAGTCACGGTAAATTCGGGGCCATGGCAAGCGAGCACTGGTTATGCGTACAGATACCAGCCCGCCCCGGCGGGTGCAAACGGAAAAAGATCAGTGGCACCTTCATTGCGGTTTTTTTCAGGTGGCCATCGAACTTTTCCCGGCGTAATGGCACCAACCGCGTTAGAGGCCGACATTGGTCGAAATGAACAGGAATGCTGCTTATGAAAATCAAGACTCTCGGGATCCCGTTGGCTGTTGCGGCCTTTCTCACTCTGGCCGGTTGCTCGACCCCGACGGTGGTCACCCTGCAGAACGGCACCCAGTACCTGACCGAGGACATGCCCGATACCAAAAACGCGGACGGCTTCTACGAGTTCAAGGATATTTCCGGCGCCAAGATCCGTGTACGTGCCGACGAAGTGGCCACGGTGCGCAAGGAAGACTGACGGTTACCCCATCAAAAAAGGCTGCGATCCTATAGGAGCGCAGCCTTTTTTGCATTTATCAGCGGGGTAATGCCATGCCCGGGAAGGAGTCGTCGCAACTGAAGGGCCGCTCGCCCCGACGAACCAGTTCTTCCTGCAAGCGCTGGCAACGCTGACGCTCCTGCTGTGCCATGCGGTCGATGCTCAGGTTGCCAGTCATTTCCGGCTCATGGTCTTCGCCGATGCGAACGGTCACGAACGGTTGTTCGGGCTGGATATGAAAGCGGCTTTTTTCTTCGACGGGTTTGACGTCATCACTTTCGGCCGGCTTTGGCAGTTGATCGGTGGTGACGCCATAGCGGCTCAGAATCGAGCTGTGAGGCAGATCGGCCCAGGCATTGGCCGACAGCAGCGCCAGTCCCGCGATACCGATAAACCTCTTGAAACCTTTCACGTGTGAATCTCCTGTACTCGTTGGCGACCTTTAGATGACGAACGTTGCCGTCATGGTTTTAGGCCGCATTTCCTGTTGGTGCAGGGATTGGATTCAGGGAATGGCTGGTGAGTCACGTTCGATACCGCGTTATCGTTCAATCGCGAGCAGGCTCGCTCCCACAAAAGGCCGGTACTCGGTCAAGTGTGGGAGCGAGCCTGCTCGCGATGGCGCCCTTGCGGGCGCCACTAACGTCAGGCGATCACGATCCCGTCGGCACTCAGGCTGTTCAACGCAACCCCGACCAGCGTCACCGAATCAGCGCCGAATTTCAGCACCGTATCCTGCCCCACCGCCGTAGCGTGGGCGCGGAAGTCGTCGTTGGGCAACACCCCTTGCACGCCGAGGAACACCAGTTTGTCGTTGGCGGTGTAACCCACCACGCGATCCTGGCCGAACGCGCCGCTGAACAGGAAGGTATCCGCCCCGCCGCCCGATTCCATCAGATCATTGCCGGCGCCGCCGACGAACACGTCATTGCCCACGCCACCGATCAGGTGATCGTTGCCGTCCAGGCCGAACAGCCAGTCACCGCTGGCCTTGGCCTTGAGGGTGTCGGCGCCGTCGGTACCTTTCACGCTCGATTCGTATTGAGTGACGTTGTTGCCGACCTTAAGACCGCTCGCCGTGACGCTGTGGGTCACGTCGTCCTTGAACAGGCCCCAGAGAAAGCCCGGCTCCTTGGTGACGATGCTGCCGATGTCGCGGGTGATGCTGATCCCGCCGTTGGCATCGCGGATGTACAGGTTGCCGGCGCCGTCGTTGGCGAAGTCGAAGCTATTGACTGACTTCTGCAACTCCAGGGTGTTGTGGCCCGAGCCGCCGAGCAGAATGTTGTAGCCCCCGCTGTCGCGGAACGTGTCGTTGCCGGCGCGGCCCTCCAGATAATCGTTGCCGCTGCCGCCCTGGATCAGGTCGTTGCCGTCGCTGCCGATGATGAACGTGCTGCCCTTGTGGGTTTCGGCGTTGCGGTTCAGGTCCTGCACCCAGGTATTGGCCCGCGCCGGATCCGACAGGTTGGCGACGATGATCGTCGAGTCCTTGCTGGTCAGGTCGTAGAACTTCGACTCGATCACCCGGTTCATACCGTCGCCATACGCGGTCGGCAGGTGGGAGATCCAGGTCGGAATGTTGACGATCGAGAACGGCAGCACGTTCCACGCCGCCGAGGCGTAGTGGTCGTTGAAGCTGACGATGTTGTCGGTCACCGATTCCTTGGGCGCGTCGTGCACGCCGAGCGAGGCGCCGGTGAAGGTCGAGCCGTCGAGGGCGCGGAACACCGGATCGTTTTCGTAGCCGACGTTGAGCACTTTGTCGGTACTGCTCTGGGTTGGCGAGGCGTAGGCGATGTAGTTGGAATCCTGGAAGAACCCGCCCCATTTGCTGGTGCTCAGGTCCGCCATGCTGTTGACCGCCAGCCCGCCGAGGCTGTGACCGCTGACCAGCACGTCCTTGCCGGTCAGGCCGTTGGCCTTGGCGAACGCCACCACATCGTTCATCAGGTTGCCAAAGGCCTCGCCGACGTAGTTCTTGGCGTAATCCTTGGGTCCGAACGCGGCGAGCAAGTCGTTGATCACATCACCGATGGAGTCGCCGATCAGGATTTCCCGTGGACCGCTGGTGCCGCGAAAGGCAATGCCGATTTCGGTGAGATGACCCTGAGCGTCGTATTTGCCGAGGATTTCCACCTGGGCGCTGGTGTAGCCGGCCTTTTCGCCGAAGAAGGTGCCGCGGGCATCGGTCTTGCCCTCGTAACCCAGTTGCGAGGCGGTGATCGGAGTCCAGCCGGCTTTTTTCACCGCATCGAGCGCGGCTTTTTCCGAATCGGGGTTCCACGGAATGCCGGGGATCACCCCCTGGGAATCCGTGCCGCCGATCAGCGCGGTCACCAGCGTGGCCGGCAAACCGAGGCCGAAGCCGTTGTGCTGATAACCGACGGCAAAGCCGTTATCGAGGTTGTGATAGGAATACAGCGTAATGGCCATGGCGTCGCTGAACAGCGCCTTGGATTCCGCCGTACCGAAGTTCTTGTAGTCATACACACCCATTGCTGTTGCCTCTCTCTTTGTTGGAATTGTTCAGAGATAGCTCACAACCAGAACGCCCCTCCCGAGGCGCCCCGGAGCATTTCAGTACAACTTTCGTTTGTCAGGCGAAGACGAAACTCGAATCCGACAGGTTAGCCACACCCACCCCGACCAGTGTCACGGCAAAGTCGCCAATCTTCAGCACGGTATCGCCTCCGGACTGCGACGCGTGTTGCTTGTAGTCGTAGCCCTGACCCGCGCCTTCGACGCCCATGAACACCAGTTTGTCGCTGCCCTGGTAGCCATTGATCGCGTCGAAGCCGAAGGCGCCGCTGAACAGGAAGGTGTTGTTGCCGCCCACCGCGCTCATCACGTCGTTGCCGGCGCCGCCGACGAAGGTCACGTGGGCCTTGTCGCTTTGCAGGTGATCGTTGCCGCCCAGGCCGAACAACCAGTCGCCGTCAGCGGTGGCTTTGAGGGTGTCGCCCATGGCGCCACCGCTGAGCGAATGGTTGTACTGGGTCAGTTCGGCACCGTTGGCCAGGCCTTTGGCGGTGACGGTCCAGGTGATTTCCTTGCTGCCCCACCACGAACCCGACTCCTTGCTCATCAGCGCGCCGATGTCACGGGTCATGCTGATGCCGCCGTAGGCGTCACGCACGTACAGCGTGCCGTCGCCGTCGTTGGCGAAGCTGAAGTTCTGCAGCGGTTTTTGCAGCTCGAAGGTGTTGTGGCCCTGGCCACCGAGCAGGATGTTGAAGCCGCCATCGTCACGGAAACGGTCATCGCCGCCCAGGCCTTCCAGGAAGTCGTTGCCAGCCCCGCCCTTGAGCCAGTCACCGCTGTCGGTGCCGATGATGAACGTGCTGCCGGTGTGCGGCTCGCCGCTGCGCCCCAGATCCTCGACCCAGGTCTTGCCCCGCGACGCTTCCTCAAGGTTGGAGACAATGATCGTCGAGTCCTTGTGCGTCAGGCCGTAGAACTTCGACGCGATCACCCGATTCAGGCCGTCGGCGTACCCCAGCGAGCTGTGGGCCGACCAGTTCAGCGGATTGGCGATGCTGAACGGCACAAGGTTCTGCGCGGTGGATGCGTAGTTGTCATTGAAGTTGACGATATTGTCGGTGGTCGAGTCGTGCGGCTTGTCGTGCTTGCCCATCGACGCGGTACTGAAGGTGGTGCCGTCGAGCACGCGGAACACCGGGTCGTTCTCGTAACCGATGTTCAGCACGTTGGTGCCGGTGCTGCTCTGGGTCGGCGAGGCGAACGAAATGTAGTTGGCGTCCTTGAAGAACCCGCCCCAGTTGCTCGCGCTCAGCTCCGCCACGCTGTTGACCCCAAGGCCGCCGAGGCTGTGGCCGCTGATCAATACGTCCTTGGCCGCGATGCCGTGGGCGACGGCGAAAGCGGCCACCGATTTGAGCAGGTTGTCGAAAGCGTTTTTCGCGTACTGGGTGGCGTAATCCGTCGGGCCGATGGCGGCCAGCAGGTTGTTTTTCATGTCGCCAAAAGTGTCGCTGTAACCCAGCCCGCCGGTGCCCCGGAAAGCCACGCCGATGCCGATCAGCTTACCGGCCGCGTCGTACTTGCCGAGCACTTCGGCTTCGGCGCTGGTGAAGCCGTCCTTCTCGCCGAAGAACGTGCCCTGCGCCCCGACCTTGCCCTGATAGCTCAGCGCCGTGGCGCCGATCGGCTTCCAGCCGGTGCCGGGCAAGGCCTGCCCGGTCGGCGTGTAGGCATACAGCGTCAGGGCGATGGCATCGCTGTACAGCGCTTTGCCGTCCGCATTTTTGTAATCGAACAATCCCATGTTGTGCTCTCTCTTCCTTTCAAAAACGGCAGTTCTCTAAAGAACTGCCGCTACACCTTAGAACTGCCAGTCCAGCGTCAGGCCCACACCGTGATCCTTTTCGTTGGAGCCGATCAGCCCGTTGTAGTCCAGGTTGACCCGGACATCGCGATTGAGCGCCAGCCCGGCGCGCACGCCGACCACCGCTGCATCTCGATCCATCGACACACTTTGCACGGTGAACGCACTGTTGCCATTGACGAATGCCAAGTGACTGTCGGAATCCACGCTGCTCAAGTTGTGCTGCCAGCCCAGGCTTGCGCCCAGTTCCAGCTGGTGTTTCTCCGAGAGGGCAAACGTACGTTTGGCCCGCACACCGAGGGTCGACAACACCACATCGCGGTTGTCTTCACCGCCTTTCAGTGCGGCGGCATCACCTTTCTCGGTGAAGCTGTCGCTGTTGAGGTGCACGTAGGCCAGATTGGCGAACGGCTCCAGGTTCATCGGTTGCAGGCCCAAGTCGTAGGCCGCTTCGGTGAACAGTTGCGCGGTGGTCGCATCGCGCTTGGTTTTCTGCTTGCCGCTGACGCCACCGAATTGCAGGTCGCGTTTGACGTCGATGCGATGCCAGCTGTAGGCCGCACCGGCGGTCAGACGCAGCGCATCGATCTGATGCCCCAGGTACGCGCCCAGGTGATAGCTATCGACCGAGGCAGACGAATGTGTACCCTCGCCCATGCTCAACGAGCTGTCGCTATAACCAGTAACGAAACCCAGACGAGTATCTTCAGCGATCAAGCCGTCGACACCGGCCAGCAGGCCGCCAATGGAACTGGTGGAATCGGCGTATTTCGACCCGCCATCGCTCTTGCCCCAGGCACCCAGCACTTTGAGCCAGGCGTTGCTGCGGTCATCGGTCGGCGCGCCGGCATCGAACAGATCACGCTCGCGCAGACGTTCGCCCACGGCATCGCGCAGATAGCGGCTGTCGTTGATCAGCAGCGTGCCGATGGCCGGGTGAATCTCGCCGGACAGTTGCTGGAAGGCATCCTGTGCAGCGGCAGCCGATGGCGAGAGCAACAGGGTTTCGAACAACGCATTACCGGCGCCGAGGCGTTCGGCGGCAGCACCGACTGCGCGCTGGTTCGGGGTCAGGCCGACACTGGCGAACGAGGCGCCATTACGTCCGACGTCCAGTTGTACACCGCTCGCGGAGTAAGCCAGGGTGCCGCCGAGGAACGCGTAGTCGGGCAACACTTGTCCGAACTGCCCTTCAATGCCGCCCGCTGCCTGCAAGATGTTGAACTGGCTGCCGAGCAGGCTTTTCACTTCGCCGGTAGTCAACAGTGTCGGGCTGTTTTCCAGCGACATGGTTACGGTTGCGCCTTCGATCACCGCTTTGCCACCGGCGACGATCCGGTCGCTGCTGGTCGGCGACACTTCCACCGCATAGGTCGAACCTGGCGCGAAGGTCACGTCACCGGCCACGTTCAAGGTGCCGATGGAATTGCCCGGCGCCACGGTGCCGCCGCTGTTGGCAGTCAGCGCGGCGATCCGGCCGTTACCACCGAGGATGCCGCCGTCATTGACCGTCACCGCCGATTGCAGCGAACCATTGATTGCCAGTCGTCCCTGATTGACCAGGGTCGGGCCGCTGTAGGTGTTGTTGCCGGTCAGCACCAGGGTGCCGATGCCTTGCTTGGTCAGACCGCCATGGCCGGAGATGTTGTTGCGCCAGGTGTCGAGCCCGCAGGTGATGTCGTTGCACACGCGCTCGGTGGGTTTGCCTGCATCGATGATCGCGCCGATGCCCGGCAGATCAGCCACGAACTGGCCGGAACCGTAGGCACCCTGGATGCGGAATTCTTCGGGAATGTCCTGCTCGGTGACGAACATCGCCGGGCCGTCGATGCCCTTGCGCAGGTTGATCATGCCCCAGCCGTACAAGGCGTCGATGCCCGGTGCGCCGAGGTCGGTGGCCGTGGTGCGCAGCACGCTGGCGACCTGATCGCCGGTCATGTACGGGAAGCGTTCCATCAGCACCGCCATGGAGCCGGCCACGTGGGGCGCGGCCATCGAAGTGCCGTTGTAGTTCTTGTAGCCGGTGGTCAGGTTGTCGGCGTTGGTGCCTTCGATGATCGAGCTGAAGATTTTCGTGCCTGGTGCCGAGACGCAGAAACTCGCGGTGTAGCCGCATCGCGAAGAGAACGTACTCATGATGTACGGATTGGCGCTGGCCAGATCCGGGTTCTTTTGCAGGGCGGCGACGGTGATCCAGTTCGGCGCGATGTCCGGCACGAAGTAACCGAGGCCGGCGATGGCGTCCGGGTTGTTCAGGTTGTAGTCGTTGCCCGCTGCGAAAATCGTCACGATCCCGCTGCGCGCGGCGGCGATTGCACCGTCGTAGGCGCCGCCGGGTTTGGTGCCCAGCAGTGTGCGGATTTCGTTGAATTGCAGTTGCGCGTCGTTGACGGTGAAGTGCGGATACGCCGGGTCACGGCCGCCGAGGTCGAAACGGTCAGTGATGCCGATGCCCCAGCTGTTGTTGATGATCCGCGCGCCGCTGGCGATCAGCGCATCCCAGCCGGCCTTGTACACCGCGCCGTCGTTGCCGCGCACGATGCCGTCTTCCGGGCCCGGGTCGCCGTTGTCGGCGCTGATGATCTGTGCGCCGAACGCCACGCCGTGCATCGGCCCGCCGTCTCGGCTGCCGGCGGCGATACCGCCAACGTGGGTGCCGTGGGCGCCAAGCTTGCCGTCGGAGCCGACCGAGGGAGAGCCGTCATAGCGGAACGCGTCCCCGGCTTTGACCGGGATGTACGGGTCGGTGTATTCGCGGATCCCCGAGGTCACCAGGGTGATGACCTTGTTGCTGCCGGAAAACTCCGGGTGCGCGGCGTAGACCGGCTGGTCGAAGATTCCCAGTTTCACGCCTTTGCCGGTGTAACCGGCGGCGTAGGCGTGATCCGCTCCGATGGCGCCCAGGCCCCAGTCGGCCTGGAATTCGGCGCTGCGCCAACTGCCCGGATCCCCTGCCCGACCGCTTTCGACGTAGGGCGCCGCGTGTGCGCTGCCCCAGGTGGCCAGTGCGCAGAGCAAGGCGAAGTTGAGAGTTTTCAGGCGAAAGCATCCACCCGATTGCGCGGGGGTGTTGTTGTTTTTCATCCAGCGACCTTCCTTAGTGATGTTGCGAAAAATCCGTCTGCTTCAATCTCTTGATGAGTCAGAACTGCCAGTTCAGGCTCAGGCCCACGCCATGCTGCTTCTCGCGGCTGGCCAGTTGTCCGGTGTAATCAAGGTTGATCCGCACGTCGCGGGTCAGCGCCAGGCTGGCCTGTACGCCGACCAGTGCAGCGTCGCGCACCAGTGGCGAGCTTCCGACCGTGTACGGCGTACTGCCGCTGGCAAATCGAAAATGCTGTTCGGATTCGATGTCGGTCAGGCTGTGCTGCCAGCCCAGATGGCCGCTCACTTGCAGCTTCTGTGCGGACGCCAGGTCAAACGTCTTGATCGCCCGCACGCCGAGGGTGCTCAACACCGCGTCGCGCTGGTCGTCGCCGCTTTTCAGCGCGGCGGCGTCGCCCTTCTCGGTGAAGCCGTCGGTGTCGAGGTGTACGTAGGCCAGGTTGGCGAACGGTTCCAGGGCCAGCGGTTGCAGGTTCAGCCGATAAGCCGCTTCGCCGAACACTTGAGGAGTGGCTGCATCGACCTTGGCTTTCTGCTTGGCGCTGACGTTGCCGTACTGCAAATCACGTTTCACATCGGCGCGATGCCAGCTGTAGGCTGCGCCGGTGCTCAGGCGCCAGGCACCGATGTCATGACCGGCGTAGGCGCCGAGGTGATAGCTGTCGACCTTGGCCGAAGAATGCGTGCCCGAGCCCATACTCAGCGAACTGTCGCTGTAACCGGTGACCAGACCGATGCGGGTCTGCTCGTCGACCGCGCCGTCGACACCTGCCAGCAGGCCGCCAATCGACGTGCTGTATCCCGCAGTGTCGTGGCGCGAATCGGTGCTGCCCCACGAACCTAGCGCCTTGATCCAGCCATTGCTTTGCGTGGCTTGGGCGTCGTGCAGGCGTTCGCCGATGGCGTCGCGCAGTTGGCGGCTGTCGTTGATCAGCACCGAGCCGAGGGCCGGATAGATTTCGCCACTCAACTGTTGAAAGGCTTGCTGCGCATCGCTGGCAGTAGCCGACAACAGCAGGCTTTCGTACACGGAGTTGCCCGCGCCGAGACCTTCAACGGCGGACGCCACGGAGCGTTGATTCGGGGTCTGGCCGACGCTGGCGAACGATGTCCCGTTGCGCTCGACATTCAGGCCGATGCCGTTGTCGCTGTAGGCCAGGCTGCCACCGATAAACAGGTAATCCGGCAATACCGCACCGAACCGACCCTGAATGCCGCCCGCCGCTTGCAGAATGTCGTACTGCCGGCCGAGCAGACTTCTGGCCTCGATGGTGCTGAGCAAGGTCGGGCTGTTTTCCAACGACAGGCTCACGGTGGCGCCGTTGATGGACGCAGTGCCGCCGGCGACGATGCGGTCGCTGCTGGTGGGAGACAATTCCACGGCGTAGGTCGAACCCGGCGCAAAGGTCACGTCGCCGGCGACGTTCAACGTGCCGATGGAATTGCCCGGTGCCACGCGACCGCCGCTGTTGGCGGTCAACGCGCCGATTCGCCCGGAACCACCGAGGGTGCCGCCGTCATTGACGGTCACGGCCGACGTCAGCGAACCGTTCACCGTGAGCAGACCGCCATTGATCGTGGTCGGTCCGCGATAGGTGTTTTCACCGGTCAGAGTCAGTCGTCCGTCACCGGACTTGATGAGACTGCCTTGATAAACCCGAGTGGAAGCCGCTGCATCACGGGCCATGCCCACGGCGTAATCGGTCTGATCCTGTTGGCTGGCATCGGCCGGCACGCCGTTCTGCCAGCCTTTGTTCTGCAGGGTTTGCTGCCAGGCGTTGTGCTCGGCGAGGTCTTCGCCCTGGCGCTGGATCAGCGCCTTGTCGCTGATGTCATTGCTCCAGACGTCGCTCTGCCCGGCCGCCAGATTGGCGTCGAACGCCCCGAGCAACTGCCCCGGCCCGCGCATCGCCCGGTACAGGTTGGCCACGCCCCAGCCGACTTGCTCGGTCGGCGCATCGGTCACCGAGCCGTCGAGTTGGGTGGCGGTAGTCAGCAGCACTTCGAGCGCCTGCTGATTGTTCATGTACGGATAGCGCTCCATCACCAGCGCCAGTGCCCCGGTGGCGTGCGGCGCGGCCATCGAGGTCCCGGACTTGATCGCATAACCGCCGTCGGGAATGGTGCTGTCGATCTTCGCCCCCGGCGTGGTGATGCACCAGTATTTGGCGATGCCGCACTGGTTGTACTTCTGCTGATTGCTTTGATCGAGCCCGGAGACCGCCAGCCAGTGGCCTTCCAGGCCCGGCTGAAAGTACGGCAGCGCCGAGCGCACGCTGGCATTCGGGTAGCCGCTGTTGCCGGCGCTGAACACGTTGATCACGCCACGACGGGAAACGTCCGCCGCTGCGTCGAGCCAGGTGCCTTTGTTCCAGTGCTGGGCGTACGCGGCGTGCAGATCCGCGAGGGTTCGGTAGCTGACATCCGGCGGCTGGCTGCCCCAGCTGTTGTTGATCGCTCGCACACCGGCATCGGCCAGGGCGTCGTACGCAGCTTTGAAATAGCGCGGATCAGGATTGGGGCCGAACAGGAAACTGTCGTTCTTGTTGGTGTTGCCGACGTAGATTTGCGCGTTGTACGCCACGCCATGCATGCCGGTGCCATCGCGGGACGCACCCATGGTGCCGACCACGTGGGTGCCGTGGGAATCGTTGTTCGGGTTGAGGGTGCCGTTGACGTTGAACAGCGAGCCGTCGAGGTAGCTGCCGTTGGCCAGAACCGGGTGATAACGGTCGCTGGCAAATTCAGGATGGGCGGCGTCGAAACCGGAGTCCAGCGCGCCGATCTTCACGCCCTTGCCGGTAATGCCGGCGGCGTAGGCCTGATCGGCCTGCATCCGGCCCAGGCCCCAGTCACGCAGGAATTCGGCGCTGCGCCAACTGGCCGGATCGCCGGGTTTTCCGGCTTCGAGGTATTGGGCCTGGGCCTGGGTTGCAGAAATCACAAGCAGCAGGGTGCCGACCGAAACCGGCTTGATGCGTACGTCCATGTTCACCACTCTTTTTGTTGTTTTGGGTCGAAGCTTTTTGCGTGTTATTGCGTCCGTGGGCCCTGTCCGAAGGCCTCATCCACCCGCGCCAGATCCTGTTCGCTCAAGGTCCCCGCGTAGTAATGCAATTTGGTCCAGGCCATGAGGTAGTCGTAGCGTGCCTGGGCCAGGTCGCGGCGGGTGGTAAACAGTTGTTGTTCGGCGTTCAACGCGTCGAGGTTGGTTCGCTCGCCACCGAGAATGCTTTGCTTGGTCGACACCACCAGCGCTTCGGCCGAAGTCAGTGCCTTTTGATAGGCGCGCAATTTGCTGACCCCGGACAGGCAGGCACTGAACTGCCGGCGCAACTCGATCAGCGTCTCGCGGGTCTTGCCGTCCAGTTCATACTCGGCCTGTTCCATCGTGCGGCTGGCCTGACGGGTCGAGGCTGATACCCCGCCGCCGGCATACAACGGCACGCTGACTTCGAAACCGATGGTGTTGGTTTCGTAACGCTGGTTGTAGGTGTTGCCGCTTTCCGATTCGTTCTGGCGCATCGTGGCGTAGGCGCTGACTTTCGGCAGGTGCCCGGCGCGGTTGCGCTCGACTTCGTAACGCGCCACTTCCACCGCCTGACGCTGGGACGCGAGGTTCGGGTTGTTGCTCACGGCCAGTTCGTGCCAGGTGTCGTAGTTGGCCGGCATCAAGGCGAATGTCTGGAAGTTCTGATCCAGCGGTGCCAGATCACTGATGTTCATCGCCGGCACGCCTACCAATGCGCCCAGCTCCCGTAGAGCTGCGTCCTGCTCGTCGCGGGCCTCGATTTCTTCGGCGGTTGCCAGCTCATAACGCGACTCGGCTTCGAGGATGTCGGTACGAGTGCCCTCGCCCTGCTTGAACATGTGCTCATTCTGCTGGAATTGCTGCTCGTACGCCTTCTTCTTGGCCTGCGCAATGTCGATCTGATCCTGGGCAAACAAGGCCTTGGTGTAGTTATCCAGTACGCGAACCAGCAGTTCCTGGCTCTTGCCGCGAAAGTTCTCGTCGGCAAACAGCGACTGGGCCACGCCTTTGCGATACGCCGCGTAGGCCTCGTAGTCGAGCAACGGTTGTTGCAGGGTCAGGCTCGAGCCATAACTGCTGTAGTTGCGGTCATCGGTGCGGTTGCGCGCACGTTCGTCGAGGGACGTGGCTTTCGACGAGTTGCGACCCTTGTTGTAGTTGTAACCCAGTTTCGGCAACAGGCCGGCGCGGCCGATGGCGCGGTTTTCAAGGCCTGCGTCGCGTTCCTTGATCGCCCCGAGGAACACCGGGTCATTGCGCAACGCCTGTTCGTAGATCTCGAACGGCCCCATGGCCGCCACTGCACTGTTGCCCGCGAGCAGCGCGAACGCTGCCGCCAGCATGGAAAGCTTATTCATACAGCCGAACATCCTTATTCTTCGGTCAACGCGGAACCGGCGCGGTCGAGCAGCGGCTTGAACAGGTAGTTGAGGAGTGAACGTTCGCCAGTGCGCACGAACATTTCCGCCGGCATGCCGGGCTTGATCACCAGACCGTTGAGTTTCTCCATGGCCTGATCGCTGACGCTGCTGCGCAACACGTAGTACGGCACACCGGTTTTCTCGTCGACCATCTGGTCGGCGGAAATCAGGCTGACTTCGCCGGGAACCCGTGGCGTCTTGCTCTGGTTGAACGCGGTGAACAGGATGTCGACCGGCAAATGCGTGCCGACCTTGTCGATCAGGTTGATCGGCAGGTGCCCTTCAACTTCCAGGCGCGTGCCTTGCGGGACGATTTCCAGCAGGGTTTCGCCCTGACGCACCACGGCGCCTTCGGTGTGCACGCCGAGGTTGACCGCCACGCCGTCGGCGGTGGCGAGGATTTCGCTGTGTTGCAGGTCGAAACCGGCGGAGGTCAGTTGCTCCGACAGCGTGACGCTTTTCAGTTGCGCGTCGGCCAGCTGGGTGCGGACTTCCTTCTGGTATTCCTCGCCGTGCTGTTGCAGTTTCAGGCGGGACTCAAGGATACCCTGCTCCACCCGGCCACTTTCACCGGTGTTCTCGGCCAGTTGCTGCTGAACCTGCGACAGTTGACGCTGATATTCCATCAAGCGGTTACGCGGGATGTAGCCGTTGTCGGCCAGTGGTTGCAGGTTGCTCAACTGCTGTTGCAGCGAGTCGGCCTGTGCGTTGAGGTCGGTACGGGCGCGGCGCATGCCCGCCAGTTGCGAAGTGGCGCCCTCGATACTGGCGCGCAATGCTGCTTGCTCACGGGCAAACGCTTCGCGACGGCTGCTGAACAGTTGACGCTGACCTTCCAGCACCAGTGCCAGGCGCGGATCGGCGTTGTCGCTCAGTTCTGCCGGAAAGGTCACTTGCTTGAGGTTGTCACGCTCGGCCTGCCAGCGCGCCAGGCTGGCCCACGCCATGCGGTATTGCGCCTGCAACGACTGCACGTCGGCGGCGACCTGGGTCTGGTCGAGGCGGAACAGCGGCTGGCCCTGCTTCACGATCTCGCCTTCGCGCACCAGAATTCGGCTGACCACGCCGCTGCTCATCGACTGCACGGCTTTGCGCTTGCCCGACACCACCACGGTGCCTTGCACCGGAATCCCCTGATCCAGCGGCGCCAAAGCGGCCCAGGTGAAGAAGCTGCCGGCGCCGACCAGCGCCAGAATCCAGCCCATGCGGGCGAAGAATTTCGCATCGCGCTCCGGGCGTTCGGTGATGTACGCGTGTTCCATGGTGGCTTCGTTTTGCGTGTTCATGTTCGCGCTGCTCATACACCGGAATTCCTTGTCGTCGGCTGATACTGGCGGCTCATGCTGAGCCCGGCCGGTGCTTGCGCAGGTTTTTCATTTTGTTGTGGCTGATTGCCGGGCTGGTTTGCGGAGAGTGCCTTGAGCACATCGTGGCTCGGGCCGAAGGCTTGCAGACGACCGTCGTTAAGCACCAACAGCTTGTCGGCCTGGGCCAGTACCGAAGAACGGTGGGTCACCAACACCACGGTGGTGCCTTGGGCCTTGAGCTGCACGATCGCGCTGGACAACGCGGCTTCCCCGACGGTGTCGAGGTTGGAGTTCGGCTCGTCCAGCACCACCAGGCTCGGATTGCCGTACAGCGCACGGGCCAGTGCCACGCGCTGTTTCTGGCCGCCGGACAAACCGCTGCCGTCCTCGCCCAACTGTGTGTCGTAGCCTTGCGGCATGCGCAGGATCAACTCGTGCACGCCGGCCTGTTGCGCAGCGGCCACGACCTTTTGCGGATCGGCTTCGCTGAAGCGGGCAATGTTTTCGGCGATGCTGCCGCTGAACAATTCGATGTCCTGCGGCAGATAGCCGATGTACGGGCCGAGCTGATCGCGGTTCCAGCGGTGAATGTCGGCGCCGTCGAGGCGAACTGTGCCGCCGAGGGCCGGCCATACGCCGACCAGCACACGCGCCAGGGTCGATTTGCCGGAGCCGGACGCTCCCAGCACGCCCAGCACTTCACCGGCTGCCAGGTTGAAGTTGACCATGTGCAGGGTCGCGGCACGCTGACCCGGAGGGCCGGCGCTGACTTGTTCAAAGGTGATCTGGCCTTTCGGCGCCGGCAGCGCCATGGCGTCATCGCTCGGCGGGAAAGCTTGCAGCAACGCATCGAGGCGGCGGTACGCCAGCTTCGCCCCGCTCCACTGCTTCCATACGGCGATCAACTGGTCGATCGGGCTCAATACCCGGCCCATCAGGATGGAGCCGGCGATCATCATGCCGGCGGTCATGTCACCCTTGATCACCAGCAGTGCGCCGAGGCCCAGCACCAGCGATTGCAGGCACAGACGCAGGGTCTTGCTTAGTGAACTGATCACCGCGCCGGTGTCGCTGGCCTGGTTCTGCAAGCCGAGGAAGCGCGAATGCACCTGGAACCAACGCTTGCGCAAGGCGCCGAGCATGCCCATGGCTTGAATGGTTTCGGCGTTGTGCAGGTGGCTGGTGGCCAACTGGCTGGATTTCTGCGAGTAACCGGCAGCTTCGCCCAGTGGCTTTTTGGTCATGTATTCGTTCAGGCACGCCAGCGCGATCAGCAGCAGCGCACCCGCCGTGGCCAGCACGCCGAGCCAGACGTTGAACAGGTAAATCACGAACAGATAAACCGGGAACCACGGCGCATCGAAGAACGCGAACAGCGCAGGCCCGGTGACGAACTGGCGAATGTGAGTCAGGTCGCCCAGGGACTGCCCGGCGTTGCCCTCGCCCTTGAACAGGTTGCGCTCGAACGCTGCCTGATAAACCCGCAGATTGAAACGGCGCTCCAGTTGGCTGCCGATGCGGATCACGATAAAGCTGCGCACCACTTCCAGCAGCCCGATGAAAGCAAAGAAACCCACGACCATCAGCGACAGCATCGCCAGGGTGGTTTCGTTCTGCGAAGACAGCACCCGGTCATAGACCTGCAGCATATATATGGAGGGCACCAGCATCAGCACGTTAATCAGTGCGGTAAAGCATCCGACGCTGATCAGAATGCTTTTATAGTCACCCAATGCCTTGAATAAGGGAGCGGTGGCTGGGGCCTTCGCCATCTTCATTGATTATTCCTGAAATGATATTTCCCGCCCTGCATGGCGAGACTTCAAATTAATTGCCCGCCTTGAGCACGGGATATACACCGTCAGTCCTCGCTTACACTTCAATAACAACTTCGGCGATTAAACCCGGCCTCCGTATTATTGCACTGTCGCTTATAACTGTTACGGGGTGCTTTATATTTAAACTGTCAGTCGGTTCCGGTCATCAAGGCTGTTGTGCAGCACGCTTGAGTGTAATCACCAGACCCGACTTCAAAGTACTCAGATAGAGCCCATCACGTTGTCGGCTGAAAAACTGGATTCTTGAGCCCTCCTTCCCGGTGATCGACAGACCGTCCGGATCGGGAAACCAGCCGATCGCAGCGTCCTGCAACCACGCGCTCAGACAAGCGGCGCCCTTGCCCAGCGTCTGATTGGCCTCGAGCTCGATCTGGCAGGTGTTCGACGGCTTGTCCTGAATCGCTTGCGCTTCGGGGCTGTCACTGCGGGCACTCAAGGTCGCTTGCCACTGCCCGGCAAATACCGATGGATCTTCAAGTCTCAGGCTGCTTGCCATGGTTGTTTCTCCAGAAATCATCATCAGCATCGGCAACAGATATGCCGCCGCTCTGCGGGTAAAAGCGAGTTGGGTCATAGGAAATTTCACTCCGGCACGTAGCCTTGCTTACCGGCCATGGCGATGCAAGTAAAGAAAGCGGCGCATTACGCGCCGCTTTCCCTTGTCACATCACGCCACGATGTCGCTGGTGGCTGCCTGGCCAACGGTGCTGACCTGGAAATCAGCCACGCCGTGACCGGAGAAGTCCACCGACAACAGGCTGTTGCCGCCCGAGGACGTCAGAACCGCATCACCCGCCGCGCCGGTGAAAGCGCTAACGAAGTGCAGGCCGGCGCCTTTGGTGATACCGGTCAGGTCGATTTTGTCCAGGCCGCTGACGAAATCGAGGATCTGATCGATCGCACCCGGCTTGGAGTCGGAGCTGGCCGCGAACAGAAAAGTGTCCGAACCCGCGCCGCCCCAGAGCTTGTCGGCACCGCCGGCTCCGTAGAGGATGTCGTTGCCGGCACCGCCCTTGAGCTCGTTGGCCACACTGTTGCCGATCAGCAGATCGTTGCCCGAACCGCCGATCGCGTTCTCGATGGTGACGCCCTTGGCGATGGACACGTTGCCCACCAGGCCGCCAACGTCGGAGAACGAGGCTTCATTGAGGTTGATCTTCTGGTTCTGGGTGAAACCCGAGAAGTCGAAGGTGTCCTTGCCGCCCGCATCCCACACCGAGAACACCAGCTTGTCGGCCGACGACGAGGCGCTGAGGAAATCGCGACCGGCGTTGGAGTTGAAGCCGTAGGTGGTGTCACCGGTACGGGTGGTCATGTTGGCGCCGTAGAGTTTCTGGATCGCGGCAATGTCATCCATCAGCGGGCCGGAGGAATAGGCTTCCACGCCGCCCTTGCTGAAGTTCTGGCTGGTATTGCTTTCGCTCCAGTAGCTCATGACGCTGTAGCCGCGGGTGTCTTGCCCGTAGGTGGCGTCGTTGTAGGTCGGGTTGCCGTTGCCGGCGTTGTAGTCGCCCGGGTGCGCCAGGCCAAGGGTGTGGCCGATTTCGTGGGTCAGGGTCTGACGACCGTAGTTGTTCAGATCCGGGGTCTTGTTCTGCGTGTAACCGCTGTTGATCAAGTACCACGAAGTGCCGTCATAACCCGGGCCGGTGCCCGGCAGGTAGGCGAACGCTGCTGCGCCGTCCACACCACCGCTGTAGTTGGCGAAGGTCATGTGGCCGTCACCGCCCGAGGCTTTCTCGGTGAAGGTGACATTGGCCACGTCAGCCCAGGATTGCATGGCGAGCACGGCCTGGGCTTTTTGTTGAGCGCTGAACTGACTGAACCCGGTGATCCCGTGCTTGTTCATCGTGCTGGACGATACCGAAGTCAGGAACGTGTAGGTGAGTTCGATCTTGCCGCTGCCATCCTTGTCCTGGTAGGCAGCGCCGTCGCGCAGCAACTGGGTTGCGGCCTGGTCGACGGAAAAGGAGGGTTTGCCATTGACCGTGAGGTTGCCGCCACGATCGTACTGATGGCTGAAGCTATTGATCTGGTTATACGCCGTGCTGGTCGCTGCCAGAGGTTGTGGCGCCGCGCCCAGCTGGAAAGCCTGTTCGGCGGTATCAATAGCGTTAGCTTTTACTTTCGACATAAACACACTTCCTTGTTTAGCAATGGAACAGTTTTTGTCCGATAGCGACAACCTCTGGCGAGATTGTCCTATCACTCGCCCAATGAAGGCGTAAGAAACCTGACACAATTTGAAATCTAACGTCTAGCGTTTTTTTGAGATCAAATTGAACTGTTCCGGGAAACTCCCGTAAACAAAGCGCGTGCCGCCGAAAGAACTTTGTAAGTGTGGTGAATTTGCCTAATTGTCTGACGATTTAATATTTAAATATTAAATATCGGTAAGTTGCGTTTTGTTAGCAGCGTCTCACTTTGCTGCACTTTATCAGTGCAATGCCAGTGGTTTGATATCAAGTTGATCCAACACAACATATTCAGGCGAGGGCTGTACTGCCCTCGCCTGTTTTCTTCAGCTGCCAGTACGAATCTTGTTCCACACCCGCGTGCGGATGCGGTCGATATTCAGCGGCATCGCTTCCAGCGCAAACAACTTGCCCATCATTTCCGGGCTCGGATAAACCTTGGTGTCGTTCTTGATTGCCGGGTCGATCAGGCCGTCAGCCTGTTCGTTGCCATTGGCGTAGTGCACGTAGTTGCTGATGCCGGCCATCACGTCCGGGCGCAGCAGATAGTTCATGAACGCGTAGCCGGCCTTCTCGTCCGGGGCATCGGCAGGCATGGCGACCATGTCGAACCAGATCGCGGCGCCTTCCTTGGGAATCTCGTAGCCGATTTCGATGCCGTTCTTCGCCTCTTTGGCACGGTTTTCCGCTTGCAGGATGTCGCCGGAGAAACCGACGGCCACGCAAATGTCGCCATTGGCCAGATCGCTGGTGTACTTCGAGGAATGGAAGTAGCTGACGTAAGGCCGCACTTTCATCAGCAGTGCTTCAGCTTTCTTGTAGTCCTCGGGATTCTTGCTGTGATGCGGCAAACCCAGGTAGTTGAGCGCTGCCGGCAGCAGTTCGGGGCCGTTGTCGAGGATCGCCACGCCGCATTTCTGCAGTTTTTCCATGTATTCGGGCTTGAAGATCAGGTCCCAGGAATCCACCGGAGCGTTGTCACCCAGCACGGCCTTGACCTTGGCGATGTTGTAGCCGATGCCGGTGCTGCCCCACAGGTACGGAAAACCGTGTTCGTTGCCCGGATCGTTGGTCTGCAAAGCCTTGAGCAACACCGGGTTGAGGTTCTTCCAGCCCGGCAACTGGCTCTTGTCGAGCTTCTTCAGCGCCCCACCCTCGATCTGCCGCGCCATGAAGTGGTTGGACGGAAACACCACGTCGTAACCGGATTTGCCGGTCATCAGCTTGCCATCGAGGGTTTCGTTGCTGTCGTAGACGTCATAGGTGACGCCAATGCCGCTGGCCTTTTCGAAGTTCTTGGCGGTGTCCGGCGCGATGTAGTCGGACCAGTTGTAAACCTTGACCGTATCCGCCGCCTGAGCGAGGGAGACGGCAAGCATCAAGGGTGCGAATGCGAGGGTCTTTCGGATCATGGATCGATTCCTGTATTGGCTATTGTTGTTGGCAGGCAATCAAAAGGATCAAAGCGTCAGAAAATCAGGACATAGGTCTTGCGCACGGTTTCCTCGATGTCCCAGATTCCGAGCGTGTTGGCCGGCAACATCAGTGCATCGCCACCTTGTATGTGCAGGGTTTCGCCGCCGTCATCCGGGGTGAACGTGCAGCGACCGGCAATGAAATGGCAGAACTCCTGAGCGGTGATCTGCCGCCGCCAGCGACCGGGCGTGCATTCCCAGACGCCGGTTTCGACGCCGTCGTCGCGCTCGACGCTGGTGGTCGAGGCAATCGCCACCGGCGTGCCGAGCGGCACGGCCACCGGGTTGGACTCATCCAGTTGCAACGTGGCGGTGTTCTTGAATTGGGTGATGCTCATGGCGTTACCTGTCTCTTAGTAAACAACGTTTAGTGCATGAAACCTTCCATGAACCCGGCCACCTGGCTGGCAAGCTTGCGCCGCCAGGGCGCGGTCGCCGGGTTGGCCAGGGTCTGGTCTTCGTGGACGAAGCTTTTGATGATCGCGTTGTAGCCGAGCCAGCGGCACGGTTCCGGCTCCCAGGCCCGCAACGCATGAATCCCGCCGTCGGGCAGCACCCACGGCTGATGGGTCAGCTCGGTATCGCGCTCGAGAATCAGATCTGCAAGCGTCCGCCCGCCCAGGTTGGAAGCGCCGACACCCTCCCCGCCATAGCCGCCGGACAGCGCGATGCCGTTGGCCCGGTCGCAGAGCATGTGCGGTTTGAAGTGCCGGGACATGCCGAGGTTGCCGCCCCAGGCGTGGGTGATCTGCACGTTTTTCAACTGCGGGAACAGTTCGCCGAACAGGTAGCGGCGCAGCTCGACTTCATCACGGGTCAGGTCGAAGTTGTGGCGCAGCTTGCCGGCGAACTGATAACCGCCACGGGCGCCGAAGATCAGCCGGTTATCGGCGCTGCGCTGGCCGTAAGTGACCTGACGGCTGAACTCGCTGAAAGCCTGGCCCCGGCTGAGGCCGATTGCGTCCCAGGTCGCGGCGGACAACGGCTCGGTGGCAACGATCAGGCTCTGCACCGGTAATTGATAACGGCCCAGCGGAGGCAGCGTGACGGAATAGCCTTCGATGGCCGGGACGATCCAGCGGCTGCGCACGCTGGCCTTGTCGGTACGCAGGCTGCCGGCCTGCCAATGGGTCACCGGGCTGTTTTCGTAGATTTTCACCCCCATGCTTTCAACGGTTCGCGCCAGGCCGCGCACCAGTTTTGCCGGGTGAATGGTCGCCACGTGCGGGGCGAAGATACCGCCGTAAGGCTTGGCGATGCGCAGCTGCTGCGCCAGTTGTTCAGGGCTGAGCCAGCGGTAATCGTCGTCGGTAAGGCCCTGGGCGTGGAGTTTTTTCAGGTAGTCGCGAAGACTGACTTCCTGCTCGGGGTAGCGCGCGGCGCAGTACAGCACCCCGCCTTTGCGGTAATCGCAGTCGATGCCTTCGCGTTCGAGGACATTCGCCACTTCATCCGGAATGCCGTGCAACAAATCGTAAGAAGCGCGGCGCTGTTGCGGTGACAAGCCCGCCAGCAGTCGATCTTCGCCCAGCAGATTGCCCATCAACCAGCCGCCGTTGCGACCGGACGCGCCGAACCCGGCGGTTTGCGCTTCGATGATGGCGATGTTCAGGCTCGGCGCCTGTTGTTTCAGGTAGTACGCAGTCCATAGTCCGGTGTAACCGGCGCCGATGATCGCCACGTCGACGTCCAGATCCTGCGCAAGCGACGGGCGCGCGGTCAGCGGCTCGTCGAGTTGATCCATCCACAAACTGATAGTGCGCCACGCCGGCATGCAAGACTCCGCCAATCCAGGTTTCGATGGCGTCGATCCTAGAGGCAGAACTCAGGGATTGTCTTGCGCGCGTGTCCGCAAAGAAATTTGCTTCGCGTAGGCCTTGGGCGACTGGCCGGTGTGCTGGCGAAAGCAGCTATAGAACGCCGACAGCGAATTGAAACCGGCGGCGAAGGCCAGTTCGTCGATGCGCAGCGGTGGCGCGGCGTTGTCCAGCGACTGCAATAAATGCTGCAGACGCGCCTGATTGACGTAGCGGTAGAAGCTTTGCCCCAGCACCTGATTCAGCAAATAAGAAATCTGGTTGCGGCTGTACCCGCACTCCTTCGCCACCCGTTGCAGGTCGAGTTCGGGGTCGAGATACGGTTGCTGACGCTGGAAATACTGCTGCAAGTCATCGGCCATGAAGCTCAACTGGCGCGGCGACAGGCCCAGACGGCTAACCGCCGGACGCTGGCTGGTTGCCGTCGGGCTGTCGGCCTGTTCGCGCACCAGCGAGGCGTATTCGTTGACCCGCCAGATCTGTCCGTCCTTGACCGTAATCGCTTCGCTGGACCGAAACGACACCAGCCCGTTGCCGCCGCGCAACGTCACTTCGTATTGAATGAATGCGGTGTTGCCGTCGATGCGGATACGGTCGCAGTGCTCCAGCGCTTCGTCGGATTCGCGCGGCATGCTGACCCGGACGTACTCGCGCAACTCGTCGAGGCCGAGCACGCGGTTCTGGAAGAAATCGTTGTACTGAATGTCCGGGTGGTACAGCGCCATCACGCCATCCAGGTCCCGGTGTTTCCAGCACAGGTGATAGCGCATGACCGTTTCGGCCGTAGCCCGCGTCTGTTCCGGGCCGTCATCATCGGCGTGCATAAGGGACTCTTGGAAAAAGAACCGAGCTTGCCCAACTTCGGACGCTGCATCAACAACCCGACCGTGATGGCATTTTGGCGACGACTGGAGTGGACCGTGACTTACATCAAAAAAATCCGCGCAATCGCCAAATGAACTGAAAATTCTCACAGGAAATTCACATCCAGATGCTACTTTTAAAGGCAATCACCGGTTGGGCCAATGAAGGCTCTTCCCACCTACCATGAGCAAACGGAAGCGCTCGATGAAGAAGGCGGGCAACACATGAATAAAGGGTCAAGCAAGGTCACGTTCCCCAATGCCTGCCAGCTGATGCGCTGGCATTTTCATCCCATGGGTTTCGAGGCGACCATGGATGCGCCCAGCAGTCTGGTCGCTCGCTTGTTTGATCGGGCCAGCGGCGAAACCCTGATCGCGATCGCCGGCATCCCCTGTGCAACGGTGATGAATGCGGCGGATGTGGAGCGAATAATCGAAGCTGTGGAGGACGAACTGGAGGCCTTCATTCCTCCGGAATCTCTCAAGAGTTACGCATAACTCGCTGATTTAAAATAAAAAAGCCCGCTTCGCGCGGGCTTTTTCATGGGCTTTGGATTCAGGCCGTTTTCTTTTCTGACCGATGATCGACAAAGAACGGTTTGCCTTTGGCGACCCGGTCCGAAGCCCGAGGCATATTCACCGCCTGACTGTCCTGCGGCTCGACGTACCAGTAGCAATGACTGACTGCCCGGGTGATGCCGACATAAGCCAGGCGCAGGATTTCGTCTTTTTGCGCGCTGTCGTACGGCTCGCTGTCGCCGGCCTTGCCCAGTCCGGCCATGCGATACACCTGATTCTTGTACGGTGAGCTGGTCAGGTGTTGGCAATCGCCCAGCAGGAAAACCGCGTCGGCCTGCAGGCCTTTGGCGCTGTGATAGGTCAGTTGTTTCAGGCGGCGGGATTCGTACGGCAAGCTCGAATCTACATTAACTACAGATTGAATATGCTGCTCTATCAATGACTTATCGCTACTTTTTCGATAAAGCATCAGGATTGAATCGCCCTTTCGATAGTGTTCCGCCAGGCGCTGGCCGAGTGCCTGATCGTCGCGCTCCAGCACGTTGACTGGCTGCAACGGCCTCTCCTCGCCGCTGGCCTTGGCCTTCTTGCCCGGGATCGCCGGCGCGGCACGAACGATGTGCTCCGCCGCGTCGATGATGTGCTGATGGCTGCGATAGTTGTCGCTGAGCATTACACGGGTCGTGCTCGGCGACGGGAATTCCTTGTTGAACTCCATGAAGTAGCTCGGCGAACTGCCGCGCCAGCCGTAGATCGATTGCCAGTCGTCGCCTACACAAAGCAGCGACGATCGCTGCGCACCTCGTCCGACGTGCATGGCAGGGCCGCGACTGCGGATTTCCGAGAGGCTGGCACGAATCCACGAAACAATCTGCGGCGAAACGTCCTGGAACTCATCAATCATAAGGTGCGACATCGGCCGCAGCAGCTCGTCGCTGAGCAGTTTGAGGTTTTCTGGTGAGTGCTCGCTGAACAGCGCGAACATGCGGTTGTAGGTCATGACCGGTGGTTTCTGATCCAGCAAGTGATCTTCCAGCGCTCGCCAGAACAGGCTCAAGGCTTCGAAGAAAAACCGGCCTGGATCGTCCTTTGCGAAACTCATGCGGCCGACGGCGTCCGGCACGTCCAGGCCCAGGTTCTCGATGAAGCCTGCGGCAGCGACGAAACAGTCGAGCAATGGCGCGGACGCCAGCTCACCCTTGACCTTGTAATCGAAGCCGGGGCCGGCGCTGACATCACCTGCAAGCGTGGCCAATAAGCGCTTTGAAGATTCGTAGCTATCCAGCCAAATCAACGGCTTACGACAGAAAGCTTGAAACAGGGTGCGTTTGACAGCCCACTCTGCGCGTACCGTCAGTTTGGCGTTTGGACGGCAAACCTGGGGATTTTCCCGAGGATCGAAGCCCAATACCACCCAGGCATCCAGGCTCGGAATGTAGCCGTGGCAATGGAACAACGCGCCGTTGATTTCGAATGTCTGGCGGCTCGGTTCGATGCCTTTGATCGGCCAGGCGCCGGCGCGAAGCCACATGTCCTCGATCATGTCGCACAGCTCTTCATCGCGGCGAGCCGCCAGCTCCGTTACAGCGACACGCTTTTGTACGTCCGGGTGATCGCGTTCCAGCTCCTTGAGCTGCAAGGCGTGGCGGGACAACGGCTGGATCAGTTGCGCAAAGCGCGGATCTTCTTTGTAGAGACGGTGGTAACAGGCGTTGAGCTGCTGGCGTTGCGCGTCGTTGATGCGCAGATCGAACGGATTGCTGTCGACGTCTTCGTCACTCGACTGCGCGCGGTGGCTGAGGTTTTCGAATGCCTGCAAGCGCTCGAACCCCGGCAGGCTGCGGACCATCGGCAGGATTCGCGAGTGAAAGGTGCGCACCAGATCCTTCGCAGCCTTTTGACTCAGTGACCGGCCCCACAATGCGAACAGTTCGATCAGTTTGCTGATGAAGTCCTTGCGCGACTCGCGGGTGAAGGTCACCACGGTCATCGAATCGAGCTCAAAGCCCAGATAGTGAGTCAGCAGCAGGATCCGCAGCACCAGCGTGGTCGACTTGCCGGCTCCGGCGCCGGCAATCACCGAAGTTGACGGCGTATCGCTGAAAATCATCTTCCATTGCGCAGCGCTTGGTTGGGCGTGGGCTGGCAGCAGGCGCGTGACGTCGGCTTTCATGCGCTTCTTCAGTTCTGCGTTGAGCGGCAGGCGCCAGTCGTCGAACAGGTGATTATCGATACCCGGCGGGCGATGCTCGGTGTTGCGACTGTCGCGGATCAACAGGACCTGGCGGCCCTCTTCCAGCCCGTCAGCCTTGCCTTCCTTGTACCCGTAATCCACACCGGCGGTGTGTCCGCTGCGAAAGCCGTCGGCCTGACCGTGCAGCCACGAAGCCCGGTGCTGGGCGCGCAGCTGCGTCAGGCCGTGCCCAAGGAAACGCGCTGCCAGGCGCTTGAACCAAGGCATCTCGGCCAGGGGACGAAGTTCGGGAGGAAGATCGGGGGTGTGTTGCGCCACGCTGACGGACTCCGGATGTGAGGCTGTTGGGGCTATGGTGTCTGCATTTGCTTTTTTGTTCTAGCGAAATGCTTACAGGTCATTGGTTTAGGCGATGAATTGAAAGTGGGATGAGACAGTTTCGAGCTTTATTCATATCAATTGATTCGATTGGAATGCCGCACTTTTTACGCTTTTTATCGATGATTGACTGATAGATGATGCCTGCCATCAATCACCGGTCTCGCTTCGTGGCTCAGGCATCACGCCCCATGACGAACCTTTTGAGGAGACGATCATGCTTGAACTCAGACCTTTCAGCTCTCTGGGCGGCGCCCATCACGGCTGGTTGGATGCCCATCACCATTTTTCGTTCGCCGAGTACTACGATCCACAACGCATGAACTGGGGCAACCTGCGCGTGTGGAACGACGACATCATTGCCGCCGGCACGGGCTTCCCTACTCACCCGCACCGCGACATGGAAATCATCACTTACGTGCGTGAAGGTGCGATCAGCCACCAAGACAACCTGGGCAACAAGGGCCGCACCGAGGCTGGCGACGTACAAGTGATGAGCGCCGGCACCGGTATCGCCCACAGCGAATACAACCTGGAAGCCACGGACACCAAGATTTTCCAGATCTGGATTCTGCCGACCGAAACCGGCGCACCGCCGTCCTGGGGTGCCAAACCGTTCCCTAAGGGCGACCGCGAAGGTTTCGTGACCCTCGCCAGCGGCAAGGACGGTGACGACCAAAGCCTGCGCATCCGCGCCGACGCGCGTTTAGTGGCGGCCACAATCAAGGCCGGGGAAACGGCTGAATACCGCCTCGATGCTGGACGTCGGGCGTATCTGGTACCTGCTACTGGCGTCATTGAAGTCAATGGCTTGCGCGCACAAGCTCGAGACGGTGTGGCGGTGGCTGATGAACAAGTGCTGACCGTCACGGCACTGGAAGACAGCGAGATCGTGTTGGTAGATCTGGCCTGACCGGCGAATCGCGGGTACAAAAAAGGGCGACCTCAGGGTCGCCCTTTTCCGTTGTCTGGCGTTATTTAGCGCTGATCGCACCGTCTACCAGAGTTTGCGCTTCGGCCACCAGTTGCTTGAGGTGGTCGTCGCCGATGAAGCTTTCGGCGTAGATCTTGTAGATGTCTTCGGTGCCCGACGGACGCGCAGCGAACCAGCCGTTTTCGGTCATCACTTTCAGGCCGCCAATGGCCTGATCGTTGCCCGGCGCCTTGCTGAGGATACTCTGGATCTTCTCGCCCGCCAGTTCGGTCGAAGTGACCTGCTCTGGCGACAGCTTGCTCAGCAGCGCTTTCTGTTCCGGATTGGCCTTGGCGTCGACACGCACCGAGAACGGCTCGCCAAGTTCGTCGGTCAGCGCGCGGTAGGCCTGACTTGGGTCGCGACCGGTACGGGCAGTCATTTCAGCGGCCAACAGGGCTGGGATCAGACCGTCCTTGTCGGTGCTCCAGACACCGCCGTCCTTGCGCAGGAACGAGGCGCCGGCGCTTTCTTCGCCGCCAAAACCCAGCGAGCCGTCGAACAGGCCATCGGCGAACCATTTGAAACCGACCGGCACTTCGTACAGACGGCGACCCAGACGCTTGGCCACGCGATCGATCAGACCGCTGCTGACCACGGTTTTACCCACGGCTGCGTCGGCACGCCATTGCGGACGGTTCTGGAACAGATAGTCGATCGACACCGCCAGGTAGTTGTTCGGTGCCAGCAGACCACCGGACGGCGTGACGATGCCGTGACGGTCGTGATCCGGGTCGCAGGCGAAGGCCACGTCAAAGCGTTCCTTCAGGCCGATCAAACCTTGCATGGCATGGCTGGACGATGGGTCCATGCGGATCTGCCCGTCCCAGTCGACGGTCATGAAGCGGAAGGTCGAATCGACTTCCTTGTTCACCACGTCCAGGTCCAGACGATAGTGCTCGGCAATCGCCGACCAGTAGCGCACCCCTGCTCCGCCCAGCGGGTCGACGCCCAGGCGCAGTTTGGCGCCGCGAATGGCATCGAAGTCGATGACGTTGATCAGGTCGGCCACATAGGTGTTGACGTAGTCGTGACGGTGGGTGGTTTCGGCCTTGAGCGCTTGCTCGTAGCTGATGCGTTTGACGCCGGCCAGTTTGTTGGCCAGCAGTTCATTGGCCTTGGCTTCGATCCACTTGGTGATGTGGGTGTCGGCCGGGCCACCGTTGGTTGGGTTGTACTTGTAGCCGCCGCTTTGTGGCGGGTTGTGCGAAGGGGTGATGACGATGCCGTCGGCCAGGCCGGTGGTGCGACCACGGTTGTAGCAAAGAATGGCGTGGGAGACTGCCGGGGTCGGCGTGTACTCGTCACCTTCGGCAATCATCACGGTCACGCCATTGGCCGCCAGCACTTCCAGGGCGCTGGCCCCGGCCGGGGTCGACAGTGCATGCGTGTCGATGCCGACGAACAGCGGCCCGGTGATGCCCTGGGCTTCGCGAAACAGGCAGATCGCCTGGCTGATGGCCAGAACGTGCCACTCGTTGAAACTCAAATCAAAGGAACTACCCCGGTGCCCGGAGGTGCCGAACGCCACGCGCTGGGTGGAAACCGAGGCGTCGGGTTGACCGGTGTAATACGCCGTAACCAGTCGCGGGATATCGACCAACAGTTCTGCCGGTGCCGGTTTGCCCGCAAAAGGACTGAGTGTCATGCAAAACCTCTGAAATAGAGTGGTTCAGGAAATTACACCGGAGTTTACTGGCAGTTTGGTCGAAGCGCGATGGGGTCTATTGCATACAGACCGGGTGTTTGCGCGCATCTGTCCGCGGAGCCAGTCGCAACGCATCCCCGAGCAGTCCGACAAGTCTTAACAACTCGTGCTCGGCGCTGCCCGTCACGCTCAGACGCATATGCTGCGTGTGCAGCCCCTGAAGGCTGAACAACTCCCCCGGTGCAATCAGCACGTGCTGCTTGAGTAACCGTTGAAACACTGCATCCATCGCAATCGGGCGTGCAGAGTGCAGCCAGATCGTTGCGCCGCCAGCAGGTTCCACTACCTGCAGAAAGTCGCCCAGACGTTCACGTATCAAATCGATCCATTGCGTTCGACGCTCGCTGAGCAAGCGCTTGAGCATCGGCAAATGCTGGTCCACTCGCCCACTCGCGTAGAGCCGGGCAATGGCCCTCTGGCGGATCGGTGACAGGCGAAACGAACGCAGCAAGAAATGACGCTGAAGGTCCGTACGCCATTGTCGCGCCAGTACAAAACCGTAGGGTGCTTCGACCCCGATGACGTTTTCGAACATGGAAAACACCAACAGGCGGTCGGGATCCACCAGCTCGCGCAGCGGCGTTCCTTCGGCGTCGTCCAGCAACTCGCCATGACAATCATTTTCCAGCACCCAGGTGCCATGCTTCACAAGCAGTCGCGCAATCGCCTGACGGCTGGACAGCGGGATGCGGCTGCCATGGGGCATATTCAATCTGGAGGACAGCAGGATCAGTCGCACCCGCTCGTTTGCGAGCAGCCTCTGGAGTTTCTGCGGATCGAATGCCCCATCTGGCTGTAACGGCAGCTCGATCACCCGAACCTCGGCGGACTGGAACAGACGCAGGATCATCCAGTCACACGGCGATTCGATCACCACGGTTGCGTGGCGCAGCTCAAGGACGGCGATCAGGATTTCCAGCACCCCTCGCAGATCGGCACCGATGTAGACGTCTTCGGCGTGCCAGCAATGGGCGGCCGATGAGGTGTAGCGGGCAGCCAGCAACGTGCGCAGTTCCAGTTCGCCGCAAGGCTGGGCCAGCGTCTGCAAATGCCGGGGATACTGGCGCAACAACTCTCTTTCAAGCATCAGCAAGGGACGATCCAGGGGCTGGATCGACGCCGGCTCATCGGCACTCAATACTTGCATGCCGGAACGTCTGGCATTGACGTAAACCGTTTCCAGCAAATCACTGCCGCACCCGGGCGGCATGACCGTCGATGTCGGCTGCGCGAAATATCCGGATTTGGCCACGGAATAGACCCGGCCTTCTTTTTCCAGCAACGCGTAGGCGTATTGGATGGTCGAAATCGACACACTCAACCGTTCGGCCAGCTGCCGTAGCGACGGCAGTCGAATTGCTTCCTGATTGCCCGGCTCGCTGATCAGCTGCGTCAGGTAACGATAGACCGCCTGATAGGCGAAGTCGGATTCTCTTGGCTCACTCATGAGCGTACGTCCGCAGACTTGTCCCCGTGGCCGGACAACAAAACCCCACTCAACCTTCCGCCGAACGGTCGCCCAGAGTGACCTCGTGCTCGGGTAACTCCTGCGCTTTTGCAGTATGTCCGTCCATCTGGATCGCCTCCATTGCATACAACCGGCAGATCAGTCGCAGTGGCAAGCCACTGACATCGGTCATCCATTGCAAAACCTGCTCCGGAGCGTGCAGGCCCTGCATGGCACGGTGCAGATCCGGCATGGCAACCAGCATTCCCGGATGACAGGTGCGCAGGAATCGCTCGAGGCCGGCGCCGGCATTGATGAAAGGCGCGAACAACAGGCAAACCAGTTGCGGTTCATTGAGTCCGAAATTCTTCTGCAGGGAAGCCGCCGCCAGCGATTGGTGCTCCGCGAGATCGGACAGATTGCCGAACGCCGATTCAAACCGTTCGCAAACCTGCTCAGGTGTGTTCCTGCGGCGCATCGTCGCCAGGCATTGTTGCTGATACTCCGAGACCCCGGCCCCATAGGTGCGTCCTTCGGTATAACTGGCCTGCAACCCTTGCAGGTAGGCGCCGACCAGGGGATCGGCGCACTCGCCGGTTCGCGCTTCAAGCATCAGATCGTCGGCCTGAAAGCCGAGGAAATCGCTAAGCAGGGGCCAGCGCTCCTCCATTTTGCCGACCACCATATCGTCGATGCCGATATAGCTGGTACGACGACAGGCTTCGAACTCACCGAGCGGTCGCCACAGTACCCGGTCTTCCTGGGCATAGAGCTCGCGATAACAATCACTGCCGAGGCCGTCGAGCAAACTGAACAGTTCATCGAACCCGCCGCCCTTGCGCGACAACTCGCCCATGCCGACCTTGCGCACGGCCCGGTCCAGGCCATCGAGAAACTGTTCCTGACGACGCGCGTTGTCGCTACTGATCAAGGCGTCGACACCATTGCTCCAGCGGGAGACCTGACCGTAGAACTCGGCGGTGGTCAGGTACAGGTCATCCCACAGCGTCAACGCCTCATCCCGGTCACGGCGATGCCCCACCATCAGGAGGTTGAGCCTGCCGGCCTCGCGCCCCTCATCGGACACAGGCACCAGATGGTTGAATGGCAGGATTTCGCGATGATCCACCATCAAAAGCTCTACGCGTGGATCGTCATGCAGGAACAGCGCACTGAAGCTGCGGTGCATGTTGTGCAATGCCGAAGCCGGTACGCCATTGCAACGCAAGGTGGCGACCCGCAACTGAAACGTGCCAGGCGCCCGCCCGGCGATGCTCAGCTGGGCTGCACGCAAAAGGGCCAGGCTGTAGCAGCAGTCGCGTGTGCCGGACTGGATGGCCAATATCTTGAATTCACCGATGCGATCCATGCCCCCGGCAGCGACCGCCAGGCGCTGGATCAATAGCTGCAATGCCGTGCGCTCGGCACGGGAAAAGAAACTCAGCAGTCGTTGCAATACTTGCTGGTAGACATAATTCATTGCCTGATCATGGATCGTGCTCATCAGTACTTCACCCGGTATCAAAGGTTTTATATCGCACGACCACGAATGGCGGACGCACAATCATTCTTCATTAATTAATAGACGCTGAAATGCTAACACTTAAGCTTTTGTAGTTATTTGAAACAGTTGAGCGCGTGGCATTCAGGAATCAAGGACGACACGGCCGAAAGCCCCGCCGCCACTGGCTCTCTCTCAGAACAATGTTTTCCTAGGAAACTTCTTACAAGCCCCTGCACATAATGAGCACAAGAAAAAAAGAAGGGATTACATTGCACCCCTACAAACTTTAAACAGAAGTTTGAGATGCGATGATAAACAGCCAATTGAGACTGTTCCAAACAAACAGAATGCACAGACATAGCTCATTCCTTGAGATGAAAGTAGTCATTCAATTATCAGCGTCTGGAGGGCAATTAGAAGATACAGATCGAGAGTAAAAACCAGTTCAGTTGCTGAACATCCCCAGGCTTCTGACCCAGGGTTTCTCGATGTCTGAAGGATAAAACGCACAAGAGTCCGTGGGGCCACGGACTCTGACAGGGTAGATCAGGCAGGTTCGATTTGCAGGGCAACCCGCTCGCGGCATGGGCACTCGTCCATGTAGCGGTGAGCTTCGACAAACTCGTTGAACGGGAACACACGAGTCTTGAGCGGCAGCAACACACGGTCGGCAGTGAGCTGATTGATATCGCGCAAGGCACGCTGCAAGGCGACGTGGTCCTGAATGATGCCAAGCTCCGGTTTGCCGGTGAAGTTGCCGATGCAATGCACGAAGAACTGAATGTTCTTCTGGAACGCCGCGCAGGCCGGGAACGGCGTCTGGTTGCCGCCCTGCAGGCCGTACAGGACCAGGCTGCCACGGGGCGCCAGCACATCGCCAAGCAACGACATCTGTGGTCCGCCGAGACCGTCGAACACGACGTCGACGCCACGGTTGTCGGTGATCTTGTTGATCCGCATCAACAGGTCTTCTTCTTCGGTGACGATCACTTTTTCGGCACCGAGAGACAGCAGGTACTCACGCTCCTCCGCCGTTTTGGTGGCGGCAATCACCCGCACACCCAGCGCCTTGCCCAACTGGACGAAGGACGGCCCGGCGCAGTGGCTGGCGTCGGTCACCAGAGCGAACTGCCCGGGTTTGACCCGTGCCAGATCAACGTAACCGAAATAGGCGATCAACAGCGGCGTGTAATGCACGCTGGCCTCAATCGGGCTGAGCACGTCCGGATAACGGGTCAGTGCGGTGCGCGGCAGAACGATCAGTTCGCCGTAGACCGGGTAATCATTGGGGCTCTCGGCCGGGAAACTGGCCACCTTGTCGCCCACAGCCAGATCTTCGACGCCGTCGCCGATCGCCGTGACCACGCCGGCCATTTCATGACCGAGGCCGGAAGGCAGACGCGCCTGGGACGACGCCAGATTCTGGCGCCAGAGCGTGTCATACCAGCTGATGCCGATCGCCTCGACACGCACCTGCACTTCGCCAGGACCTGGCTGAGCAGCCGCATGCTCTTCGCATTTGAGCACCTCGGCTGGACCAAACTTGTGAAAACGGATCGTGCGGGACATCGCAAACCTCGTCAAAGTAACCTCTAATGCCATGAACTCTATCTGGGCTTTCCAGCCAAGACTATCAGTGGCTATTAATAGTCGACATGCCTGTCATTGATTCCGCAGCATGGTCAGCATTGAGAAAATCCATGAAAAAACTGCTGCCGCCTTCTCAGTAAAGCTGAATTACCCGGTGCAGACTACCAGCCTTTCCCCGTAAGATTCATGCCGGCCATTGTTCTCATATGGTCGCTCTCGTCAAGCTTGATGACTCTGCCAGGACTCCAGATGAATCGTAATGACCTGCGTCGTGTCGACCTCAACCTGTTGATCGTGTTCGAAACGCTGATGCATGAGCGCAGCGTGACCCGTGCTGCGGAAAAGCTGTTTCTCGGCCAGCCGGCAATCAGCGCGGCGCTTTCCCGCCTGCGCGGCCTGTTCGACGACCCTTTGTTCGTGCGTACCGGACGCAGCATGGAGCCTTCCGCCCGCGCGGTGGAAATCTTCGCCCTGCTCTCTCCGGCCCTCGACTCCATTTCAACCGCAGTCAGCCGAGCGGCAGAGTTCGACCCGGCCACCAGCACCTCTGTATTCCGTATCGGCCTGTCTGATGACGTCGAGTTCGCGCTGCTGCCGATGCTGCTCAAACGCCTGCGGGCCGAAGCACCCGGCATTGTGCTGGTGGTGCGTCGCGTCAACTACATTCTGATGCCCGGCCTGCTCGCCTCCGGCGAAATCTCCATCGGCGTCAGCTACACCACCGACCTGCCGGCCAACGCCAAACGCAAGGTCCTGCGCCGCAGCCAACCGAAACTGCTGCGTGCCGACACCGTGCCGGGACCGTTGAGCCTGGACGATTACTGTGCACGTCCGCATGCGCTGGTGTCGTTTGCCGGCGACCTCAGTGGCTTTATTGATGAAGAGCTGGAAAAGCTTGGGCGCAAGCGTCATGTGGTTCTGGCCGTGCCGCAGTTCAATGGACTGAGTACTTTGTTGGCCGGGACTGACATCGTTGCAACCGTGCCTGATTACACGGCGGATGCATTGACCGCTGCCGGTGGCGTACGCGCAGAAGACCCACCGCTGCCGACGCGCACGTTTGAACTGCATATGGCGTGGCGTGGGTCGCAGGATAACGATCCGGGCGAGCGGTGGTTGCGGTCTCGGATTCAGATGTTCTTCGGGGATCCGGATAGTCTCGGTTGAATCGTTTCATGCCTTCCAAGCCCCGATTCAAGGGGCTTTTTCTTTTGCTTCAGGCCTTGCTGGTGAACAAACAGCTTTGTTGCTGATCACGCAACACAGATTTTCCATCATCCCAATTGATAGCCCCCTAACGAAAGCCACATGCTTGAGGGCTTCCCTCGGGCTTATATCATTCCGAATGATAGTTACCTTCGTGTCATTCGATTCGTTTGCCATCTACCCGCCGAGCATCATCCGCCCATCTTCAATACATTGGCGGATGCATCCATGGAACAATCACTCAAACATTTGCGCTTCCCGTTGGCCATGTTGGCCGTACTGGTGATGAGCGCTTGCGGCAAGACTCCGGAAACCGCCGCCACCATGCCTGCTGCCAAGGTCAGCGTGGCCAAGGTGCTGGAACAACCGGTCAACGAGTGGGACGAATTCACCGGGCGCCTCGAGGCGCCGGAAACCGTTGAAATCCGTCCGCGGGTCTCCGGCCAGATCGACGAAGTCGCCTTCACCGAAGGTGCGCTGGTCAAGAAAGGCGACCTGCTGTTCCAGATCGACCCGCGTCCGTTCCAGGCCGAGGTCCGCCGCCTCGAAGCGCTGGTTGCCCAGGCCCGCGCCAACGCCACCCGTAGTGAAAACGAAGCCGGTCGTGGCGAACGCCTGCGTGCCAGCAACGCCATCTCCGCCGAACTGGCCGACTCGCGCACCAGCGCTGCACAAGAAGCACGTGCTGCTGTCGGCGCCCTGCAAGCGCAACTGGATCTGGCCAAATTGAACCTCAGCTTCACCCGCGTCACCGCGCCAATCAGCGGTCGCGTCAGCCGTGCCGAGATCACCGCCGGTAACCTGGTGACTGCCGACACCACTCCGCTGACCAGCGTGGTGTCCACCGACAAGGTCTACGCCTACTTCGACGCCGACGAGCGTGTGTTCCTCAAATACACACAACTCGCCCGTCAGGGTCAGCGCGGCGCAACCACCCCGGTGTACATGGGCCTGTCCAATGAAGACGGTAACCCGCACCTGGGTCAGATGAATTTCGTCGACAACCAGGTCAATCCGAAAACCGGCACCATCCGTGGTCGCGCGGTGTTCGACAACAGCGACGGCACCTACACCCCGGGCCTCTATGCACGCCTGAAACTGGTTGGCAGCGGTACCTACAACGCCATGTTGATCAACGATGAAGCGGTCGGTACCGACCTCGGCAAGAAGTTCGTGCTGGTGATGGATGGCGACAACAAGACCGCCTACCGCGCCGTCGAGCTCGGTCCGAAGATCGAAGGCCTGCGTATCGTGCGCAGCGGCCTGAACAAGGACGACACGATCATCGTCAAGGGTCTGCAACGGGTTCGTCCTGGCTCCCCGGTTTCGCCTGAAGTGATCCCGATGGCCAGCGAGCAAACCATTGCCGCTCTCGCTCAACAACGACAAGCGCTGGAAGCCAGCAACCTGCCCAAAGTCGCACCTGCCAAAGGCGCGTCGGGATCGGTTGTGAAACTGGCTGCTGCGACCCCACGCGGTTAAGGGACGACAACTCCGATGAATTTTTCCCAATTCTTCATTTCACGGCCGATCTTCGCAGCGGTGCTGTCGCTGCTGATCCTGATCGCCGGTGCGATTTCGCTGTTCCAGTTGCCGATCAGCGAATACCCGGAAGTCGTGCCACCGACCGTGGTGGTGCGTGCCAACTTCCCGGGCGCCAACCCAAAAGTCATCGGTGAAACCGTGGCGGCTCCGCTGGAGCAGGCCATCACCGGCGTCGAGAACATGCTGTACATGTCCTCGCAATCCACCGCTGACGGCAAGATCACCCTGACCATCACCTTCGCTCTGGGCACCGACCTGGACAACGCGCAGGTGCAAGTTCAGAACCGCGTGACCCGGACCGAACCGAAACTTCCAGAAGAAGTGACGCGCATCGGTATCACCGTCGACAAGGCTTCTCCCGACCTGACCATGGTTGTGCACTTGACCTCGCCGGACAAACGCTACGACATGCTGTACCTGTCCAACTACGCAATCCTCAACATCAAGGATGAGCTCGCTCGCCTCGGTGGTGTCGGTGACGTGCAGCTGTTCGGTATGGGCGACTACTCGCTGCGTGTATGGCTGGATCCGAACAAGACTGCTTCGCGCAATCTGACTGCCACTGATGTGGTGACTGCGATTCGTGAACAGAACCGTCAGGTGGCCGCAGGCCAGTTGGGCGCGCCCCCTGCCCCGAATGCCCAGAGCTTCCAGCTGTCGGTCAACACTCAAGGCCGTCTGGTCTCCGAGGAAGAGTTCGAGAACATCATCATTCGCGCAGGCGACAACGGTGAAATCACTCGCCTGAAGGACATCGCTCGCGTTGAACTGGGTTCTAGCCAGTACGCCCTGCGTTCGTTGCTGAACAACCAGCCGGCCGTGGCGATCCCGATCTTTCAGCGTCCAGGCTCCAACGCCATCGAAATCTCGAACGAAGTTCGCGGCAAGATGGAAGAACTGAAGAAAAGCTTCCCGCAAGGCATGGACTACAGCATCGTCTATGACCCGACAATCTTCGTGCGCGGCTCCATCGAGGCGGTGGTTCACACCCTCTTCGAAGCACTGATTCTTGTGGTTCTGGTGGTGATCCTGTTCCTGCAGACCTGGCGCGCCTCGATCATTCCGTTGGTGGCGGTGCCGGTATCGTTGATCGGTACGTTTGCGGTGATGCACCTGTTCGGCTTCTCGCTCAACGCGCTGTCGCTGTTCGGCCTGGTACTGGCGATCGGTATCGTGGTGGACGACGCCATCGTGGTGGTGGAGAACGTCGAGCGGAACATTGAACTCGGGCTCAACCCCTTCGATGCGACCAAAAAGGCCATGGGTGAAGTTACGGGCCCGATCATTGCCACGGCGCTGGTGCTGTGTGCGGTGTTCGTACCGGCGGCATTCATCTCGGGTCTCACCGGTCAGTTCTACAAGCAGTTCGCATTGACCATCGCGATCTCGACCGTGATCTCGGCTTTCAACTCGCTGACCCTGTCGCCAGCGCTGGCCGCTGTGTTGCTCAAAGGTCATGACGCACCGAAAGACCGCTTCTCGCGAGTGCTGGACAAGATCTTCGGTGGCTGGCTGTTCCGTCCGTTCAACCGTTTCTTCGACCGTGCCAGTCATGGCTACGTCGGCACCGTACGCCGGGTTATCCGTGGCAGCGGCATCGCGCTCTTCGTGTACGCAGGCCTGATGGTGCTGACCTTCTTCGGTTTCTCCAGCACGCCGACCGGTTTCGTACCCGGCCAGGACAAGCAATACCTGGTGGCCTTCGCGCAACTGCCGGACGCCGCGAGCCTGGACCGTACCGAAGACGTGATCAAGCGCATGTCCGACCTGGCATTGAAACAGCCAGGCGTGGAAAGCGCCGTAGCGTTCCCGGGCCTGTCGATCAACGGTTTCACCAACAGCCCGAACGCCGGCATCGTGTTCGTGACCCTGAAACCGTTCGACGAGCGTAAAGACCCGAGCATGTCCGCCGGTGCGATTGCCGGTGCCTTGAACGGCCAGTACGCCGGGATTCAGGAAGCCTACATGGCGATCTTCCCGCCGCCGCCGGTACAAGGCCTGGGCACCATTGGTGGTTTCCGCCTGCAAATCGAAGACCGGGGCAACCTGGGCTACGAAGAGCTGTACAAGGAAACCATGAACATTATTGCCAAGAGCCATAACGTTCCGGAACTGGCCAACCTGTTCACCAGCTACACCGTGAACGTGCCGCAGGTCGATGCCGCCATCGACCGGGAAAAAGCCAAGACCCACGGCGTGGCCGTCAGCGACATCTTCGACACCCTGCAGATCTACCTGGGTTCGCTGTATGCCAACGACTTCAACCGCTTCGGTCGCACCTATCAGGTCAACGTTCAGGCAGAGCAGCAGTTCCGCCTCGAATCCGACCAGATCGGCCAGCTGAAAGTACGCAACAACAAAGGCGAAATGATCCCGCTGGCGACCTTCATCAAGGTCAGCGACACCTCGGGCCCGGATCGCGTGATGCACTACAACGGCTTCATCACTGCTGAAATCAACGGTGCGGCAGCCCCCGGCTACAGCTCCGGTCAGGCCGAAAAAGCCATCGAGAAACTGCTCAAGGATGAACTTCCGAACGGCATGACCTACGAGTGGACCGACCTGACCTACCAGCAGATTCTGTCCGGCAACACTGCACTGTTCGTGTTCCCGCTCTGCGTATTGCTGGCGTTCCTGGTGCTCGCGGCTCAATACGAAAGCTGGAGCCTGCCACTGGCGGTGATCCTGATTGTACCGATGACCCTGCTGTCGGCCATCACCGGCGTGATCATCTCCGGCGGCGACAACAACATCTTCACCCAGATCGGCTTGATCGTACTGGTGGGCCTGGCCTGTAAGAACGCGATTCTGATCGTCGAGTTCGCCAAGGACAAACAGCAAGAAGGTCTCGATCCGCTGGCCGCTGTACTGGAAGCCTGCCGCCTGCGTCTGCGGCCGATCCTGATGACCTCGTTCGCGTTCATCATGGGTGTGGTGCCACTGGTGTTCTCCAGCGGTGCCGGTGCCGAGATGCGTCATGCCATGGGTGTGGCGGTGTTCTCCGGGATGCTCGGTGTGACCTTCTTCGGTCTGCTGCTGACCCCCGTGTTCTATGTGCTGATCCGTAACTTCGTGGAGCGCAGCGAAGCGCGCAAAGCGGCCAAGGCGCAACATCTTCAAAAGCCACTGGAGGCGCACCAATGAGTCTGAAAGTCTTCCTGCCGAGCCTGCTGGTGCTGGCCCTGAGTGCCTGCGCCGTCGGCCCTGACTACAAGACCCCGACGACGGAGGCGGCGAACATCACGTCCGCCACCGACGGCGCCGCCGGCCAGAAGAACTTCGACCGTTCGAAATTCGAAGGCATCTGGTGGCAGCAGTTCGACGATCCGACCCTCAACCAGTTGGTGACCCAATCGCTGCAAGGCAACCGTGAACTGCGCGTGGCGTTCGCCCGCTGGAAAGCCGCCCGGGCGATCCGCGACGACGTCAGCAACGATGCGATGCCGACCATCACCAGTCGCGCCAGCAGCGATCTGGCCAAAGGTCAGATCCCCGGCCAGACCACTAAACGGGTCAACAGCGAACGCTATGACCTGGGGCTGGACATGGCCTGGGAGCTGGACCTGTTCGGACGCATCCAGCGCAATCTGGAAGCCAGCGACGCCGACCAGCAAGCGGCCGAAGCCGATCTGTACCAACTGCAAGTTACCATGATTGCCGAACTGGTGGACGCTTACGGTCAACTGCGTGGCGCCCAGCTGCGGGAAAAGATCGCCTTGGCCAACCTGAACAACCAGCAAGAGTCGCGCAAGATCACCATCAGCCTGCGTGACGCCGGCGTTGGCGATCAGCTCGATGTGGAACGGGCCGATGCCCGTCTGGCGTCGGTCGAAGCCAGCGTGCCGCAGTTGCAGGCAGAACAGGCCCGGCAGAAAAACCGTATCGCCACCCTGCTGGGTGAACGTCCGGACAAGCTGACCGTCGACCTGAGCCCGAAAGACCTGCCGGCGATTGCCAAGGCCTTGCCGATCGGTGATCCGGGCGAACTGCTGCAGCGTCGTCCCGACATCCTCAGCGCCGAACGCAAACTGGCTTCGGCCACGGCGCGTATCGGTGTGGCCAAGGCCGACCTGTTTCCTCGGGTCAGCCTCAGCGGCTTCCTTGGCTGGACGGCCGGGCGTGGCTCGCAGATCGGTTCCTCGGCGGCCAACGCCTGGGCACTGGGCCCGAGCATCACTTGGGCAGCGTTCGACCTCGGTAGTGTGCGGGCCCGTCTGCGTGGCGCCGATGCCGATGCCGAAGGCGCGCTGGCAACCTACGAGCAGCAAGTGCTACTGGCGCTGGAAGAATCGGAAAACGCCTTCAGCGATTACGGCAAACGTCAGCAACGTCTGATTTCGCTGATCCGTCAGAGCGAATCGAGCCGCAAGGCTGCCGACCTCGCCGAGATTCGCTACCGCGAAGGCACCACCGATTTCCTAGTGTTGCTCGACGCCCAGCGTGAACGTTTGAACGCCGAAGACAGCCAGGCCCAGGCCGAAGTGGACCTGTATCGCGGCATCGTCGCGATCTACAAGGCCCTCGGTGGTGGCTGGCAGCCAGAGACGGTCGCCAGCAAGTAATCGTTTTTTAAAGAGCTCCTTTGGTTGGCCGCAACCAACCAATTTTTTGCCCCGCGTATCATTCGGTCGCGGGGCTTTTTTGTACCTGTCTTTCATGGTTTTCCAGCACCGTGACCGTCGCGGTAGTGCCGGCTCTCAGTCGGTCCTTGCCTGCGTAATCGGGATCGATGCCAATCCGCACCGGCACCCGTTGCGCCAGTTTCACCCAGGTGTAACTGGGGTTGATATTGGCCAGCAATCGACTGCCCGGCGCGTTTTCCCGGTCAGCAATGGCGAAGGCAATGCTTTGCACAGTGCCGCCGAATTTTTCCCCACTCATCAATTCAATTCGCACCCGGTCACCCTCCGCAATCCGTGGCAGCTTGGTCTCCTCGAAATAACCGCTGACATAAAAGGAGCCGCTGTCCACCAGCGCCAACAAGGCGCCGCCGGCCACCGCGTAATCCCCCTGCCGGGTCAGCAGATTGGTGACATAACCGCTGACCGGCGCTTCGACACGTGTGCGTTGCAGATCAAGTTCAGCCTGGGTCAACGCGGCAATCGCCAATTGCACATTTGCTTCGGCCAGCCCGAGATTCGCCTGATTGCGCAGCAGATCAGCCTGGGCCACGGCCACGTCGGTACTCGACTTCTCCCATTCCTCCCCGGAAATCGCGAACCCTTGTTTGAGCGTACGTCGCCGGCGCTCTTCGCTCTGACGCTGTTTGAGCAACGCCTCGCTGGCAACTATGGCCGCTTGCGACTGCCCGAGCGTGGCTTTTGAGACCTCCACCGAACGTTTCGCATGCTCGACGGCGAGGCTGTAGCGAGCCGGGTCGATCTCCAGCAACAACTGGCCCTTGTCGACATGCTGGTTGTCCTGCACCGCCAGCGTGACGATGCGGCCCGAAACATCGGCCGATAGCGTCACCACATCCGCCCTCACCCGCGCATCCCGCGTCCATGGGGCACGGGTGTAATGTTCCCAGGCAAACCAGCCAAGCACGATCGCCAGCAGCACCACTGCCAATGTCGTCAATCGAGTGAGCAACGTCTTCAAGGTTTCAGGCTCCCATCAGCAAAATCAGTGTGGCGCACACACAGGCATACAGGGCGCCTTCGAACAGCGCCTCGTGCCAGACAAAGCGCAAGACGCCGAGCCGGCGCAAACCCCAGTCGAGCAGCAGAAAAACCGGTATGGCCAGCAACAGCGCCTGGGCGATGGGAGGCAGGTAAACGCCGCCAATCTCGAAATCAATGGGCAAGGACGGGCTCTCCTTCAGAACGGTCGGGCTGCAAATGCTCGCCATGTCGCTCCAGAAACGACACCACGATCAACAGGGCCACACGCATGCGAAACACCGACCACAAGTGTTCATGGGTGGCGACATGCAAGGCATCCAGCTCATCGCCAAGCGCATGCAGCGTCGTCAGCAACGGTGTCTGGCGCACGTCCGGGCGACCGGCGACGAAACGACCGGTCTGACGCAATGCCGTCGACAGCTGTCGACCAAAAGCGTCTGTGAGCAATGCGTTGTTTTGCGCCTGTTGCCTGAGCTGGTGCATGGCCACGCCCAGCGCCACACAGCCGAGACTGATTTCATACAGACGCTGCATTTCCCGATCATTGGCGGCCGGCAACACGCCCAGCATTGAGGTCAGGCGATCGACCATCCGGCTTTCGAAGGCGAATTGCTGTTCGTCGGTGGCCGGACTCTTGATCAGTTCGTAGACCTGCTCCCTTGCCTCGTTGTAAAAGCGCCGGATGCGCAGGGCCGGGCGGAACGGAAAGATCCAGGCATAGACGATCAGGGCCAGCATCGCTGCACTGACGTAGGCACCGGCAAATTCGAACCATTGAATGGCGGTGTTCTGCCCGGTGCCGACGTTCTGCGGCCCGAGCATCAGAAAACTCGATAGCCCCAGCCCCATGCCGATACCGGCGGTGGCCGGGCTGGACAGTCCGACCGCGATCACATACAGCAAAGGCGCGAGCAACAAGGCCAACATTTCGAAATCACTGATCGCCGGGACCAGCATGAACTGATAGAAGGCCGACACTACCAAGGCCAGTCCCAGCCCTCGGGCGTAACTCTGGGCGGCGATAAGAGGTCGCGGAAACGTCGCCATCAACGAACACAGGATCCCCACCAGGATCATCCCGCCCCGCGCGCCGTCCCAGGCAGTTTCGATCCAGATCAACCCGGCCGCCAGTAATGCGCTGAAGGCGCGGATGGCGTTCATCGTTGCGAGGGTGAAATCCAGATGCAAGGGATTGGACTGGCCACGAAACATGCAGCTGGCTTCCCGCCCTTCCTGTATCGCATCGCTCAGTTCGAGAATCTGTTCCAGTTGCTGCAACAGCCGCGCCTGTTCCCAGCGCAATGCCCAGGCCAGAGAGCGCAGGGTTGCACTCATGTCTTCCGTCAGTTGTTCGGCCTTGTAGGCGAGCGCTTCGAATTGCTGTTGCAGCGCGACGAACTGGTGCCGCACCTCGGCTGGCAATGAGCGTCCTTGCTGTGCGAGCTGATCAAGCAGTGCCAGCTCCTCGGCACGCAGTTGCTGGATGTCCAGCGGCAGATCGCCCTCCCAGCGTTCGGTGAGTAATTCCCGCTGATGACGCAACGCGGTGAGGCGCGAGGTCAGCAACATCAGCTGATTACCCAGCAACAACACCAGATTGTTGGCACTGCGCAGGCGCGGAGCGTCGAAATACAAATGCCGGCGCAGGCCTTCAAGGGCGCTGATTTCCCCCAGCAGCTGCATTTGCCGACGCTGAAAGTCTGCTTCGCTTTCTTCTGTTCTAAGGACGGCAGCCGAATGAGTAGCGACCAACCTGATCACCTGATCGACCTTCGCGAAATAGTTGCGCGATACCGCCTCGGGCCGCGCCGTCAGCAGGCTGACCACGCACACGCACGCCACCGCCAGCAAGGTTTCAGTAACCCGGGTCACCGCCAAAAGAAAAGTGCCGTCCTGATCCGGAATCGCCAGCAGCGCCACCACCACGGCGGTATACCCGCTGAGCACGAACGCCTGGGAGCTGGTATAGCGCAGTAACGTGCCGCCGGCCGTGCACAGGGCCAGCCACAGTGCCAGGGTCGTGATGAACGGCAACGGCGCCTGGGGGAAAATCGCCATCAGCAGCACCGCCACCACCGCGCCAAGGGTCGTCCCGATGATTTGCCCGAAGCTGCGTGCCAGCGCCATCCCGGCCAGTGGCTGGCTGATGATCACGACGGCCATGATCGACCACTTCGGCTGGTCCAGATCGAACAGGAACGCCAGGTACAAGGTCAGCAATCCGGCGGCAATGGTACGCAAACCAAACAGCAGCACGGCCTGGCTGGGGTGGATCACCGCCTTGAAATAAATAAGCAGGGATTGCATGGATAGCCTCTTCGAAACAACTTCTGCAAGCGTAGACACTGCATGGAGGGCATGACGGCTGATAGGGTCGACACAAGCTGTAGGTCGATTCAACGCCTGTAGTAGGCCATATCGGGCAGAGGGTTTGACTCACGGCGCGAGCTGACAGAAGCTTGCGACCTCCGCTACAAAACGAAAGTTTCGGAAATTCGCATGCCTCAGTCTCGCCGCTACTTGCTCATCAGCCTCGGCCTTGTGCTGGTCCTTATTGTGGCCTGGCTGTCATTGCGCAGTACCGCGCCCGTGGTGCCGGAAGCGATCAAGCATGGGTACAGCGAAGCGCTGGCCGCCGCTCGGGCTGGCCAACCGGGTGCCGCGCGGGTTTTGTATCAGCAACTGGGGCGTCCGGATCTGTCGGTCAAGCGGCGCGTCTGGCTGCATGCCGAGCTGCCCAATTACCCGAGCCCGCAGGCCCTGAAGTTGGCGGACGCCGATCTGCAAAACGCATCGCCGGACGTGCGGCTGGCAGCGATCAAAAGCGTGACCGGCCTGGTGCCGGGCGGTCAGCGCAGCCTGCTGCTCGGTCCGTTGCTCGACGATGAGGATCAGACCGTACGCTTTGCTGCGATCAACGCCCTGCTCGGCTTGTCTCCGGATCAACTGGGCCTGTATTTCGCGCCGCTCCAGCAAGGCATCGACGTGTGGGAGCAGGCGCTGAAGGCCCAGCCGGAAAGCGCGGCCAACTACGTGCAACTGGCGCGCCTGTATCTGCACAACGCCGAGCTCAAACAGGCACAGGAAGCACTGGAGCAGACCTTGCGTCTGGACCCCGGCAACCTGCCGGCGCTGGTGATGCAGATCGAAGTGCTGGACCGCCAGGGCCAGAGCGACGCCGCGCGGCAACTGCTCGCCCGACAATTGAAGGCCCAACCCGATTCGGCTTATCTGCAACATGCGCTGGGCCTCTGGCTGCTGCACCACGATCAACGCGAGTACGCCCTGCTCGGCCTGTCCAAAGCCGTGGAACTGGAGCCTGACAACAAAGACTACCGCTACGACCTCGCCACCACCCTGCACGGCGCAGAAGAACTGGAGGCGGCGCAAAAGCAGCTCCAGGAAATCGTCCAGCGTCACCCGGCTGATCGCAAGGCGCGGGTGCTGTTGATCAATTACTGGAAAGAAAGCGGGCAGTTGCAGAACGTACAAATTCTGCTGGCCCAGCTTGAGCAGATGAACCCGGACGATCCTTCGTTGCAGCAAGGCCTCTAACAGACTTCTCGACACATCCTGCAAGAAACTCGGAACCGCTGTCTCGGCAAAAGGTCAAGTAATCAGGCAGCGCCAAACGGCGTCCGGCGCCCGCTGCCTCGTTTCCCCCTAGTCATGAGAGGGCATTTTTTGTCTACATCGAACGCGTTGATCAGTGCAAAAGCCGCCACCGGCATCGAGGGCCTCGACGATATCCTGGCCGGTGGTTTGTCTCGCAGTCATGTTTTCTTGCTGGAGGGCGAGCCTGGAACCGGTAAAACCACCGTCGCGTTGCATTTTCTGCTGGCCGGCGCCCGTGCTGGCGAACGTTCGTTGTACATCACGCTGTCCGAAACCGAGCGCGAGTTGCGCCAGGGCGCGGCGTCCCATGGTTGGGAACTGAACGAAAACATCGAGATTTTCGAGCTGACGCCCCCGGAAAGCCTGCTCAACGCCGAGCATCAGCAAAGCCTGCTGTACTCCTCGGACCTTGAGCTGGGCGAAGCAACCAAGCAGATTTTCGAAGTGGTCGAGCGCTTCAAACCCACCCGGGTCGTACTCGACAGCCTCTCGGAAATCCGCCTGCTGGCGCAAAGCTCCCTGCGCTATCGCCGGCAGATCCTGGCGATCAAGCATTACTTCGTGCGCTACGACGCCACGGTATTGCTGCTGGACGACCTGACCACCGAGTCCCTCGACAAAACCGTTCACAGTGTCGCTCACGGCGTGATCCGCCTCGAAGAACTGACCCCCAACTACGGCGCTGAACGCCGTCGCGTGCGGGTGATCAAGTACCGAGGCCAGAAATACCGTGGCGGCTTCCACGACTTCACCATCATGGGCGATGGCGTACATGTCTTCCCGCGTCTGGTGGCGGCGGAGCACCGGGGCGATTACCCACGGCTGCAACTGTCCAGCGGCATCAAGGAAATGGACGCCCTGCTCGGCGGCGGTATCGAGACCGGCTCCAGCACGCTGATTCTGGGCCCGGCGGGTACCGGTAAATCCTTGATCACCATGATTTTCGCGGCAGCGGCCGTGGCGCGTGGTGAAAAGGCCGCCCTGTTCATTTTCGATGAAGAACTCGGTCTGCTGTTTGAGCGAATGAAGAACATCGGCATCGACCTGAAAGCCCTGCAGGCCACCGGCAATCTGCTGATCGAACAGGTCGACGCTGCCGAGCTGTCCCCCGGCGAGTTCTCCCACCGCGTACGCCGCTGTGTTGATGAAAGTGACATCAAGACCGTGGTGATCGACAGCATCAACGGCTATCAGGCCGCGATGCCGGAAGAAAACGCATTGGTATTGCACATGCACGAGCTGTTGCTGTACCTGAACCGCAAGGGTGCCGCGACGTTCATGACCGTCGCCCAGCATGGACTGGTCGGCGACATGCAAGCTCCGGTCGATATCACTTACCTGGCCGACACGGTGATTCTGCTTCGCTATTTCGAAGCCCTTGGCAAGGTGCGTCGGGCGATTTCGATCATCAAGAAACGCACCGGCAGCCACGAATCGACCATTCGTGAATACCGTATTTCCACGCAAGGCATGACCATCGGTGAGCCGCTGGAAGCCTTCCAGGGCGTACTTCGCGGCGTCCCCACCTACCTCGGCGCGAGTAACCCGCTGCTCAAGGATGAAAACTTGTGACCGTCACCGTACCGCTGTCGGAACGGGCGCTGATCCTCGCGCCCCTGGGTCGCGACAGCCAGGTAGCGCTGATGATCCTCAACGAGGCCGGCTACGGTGGCCTGATCACGCCCGACCTCGCCACCCTCTGCTCCGAGCTCGAGCCCGGCGCCGGTCTGCTGCTGATCGCTGCCGAGGCCCTTAATGGTCCGGAGCTCGAAGGCCTGCTGGCGTATCTGGAGCAACAACCGGCGTGGTCTGACTTGCCAATCGTCCTGCTCACCCATCACGGCGGATCGGAACAAGGCCCTTCGTCGCGGCTCAGCAAACTGTTGGGCAACGTGACGTTTCTTGAGCGCCCTTTCCATCCGGCGACGTTGGTCAGCCTGATCTCCACCGCCCTGCGCGGGCGACGACGACAGTACGAGGCCCGCGACCGCCTGATCGATCTGAGCAATAGCGAGCGTCGCCTGCAATCGACGCTGGAAACCCTCGAGCAACAAGTCGAGGAACGCACTGCGCAATTGCGGCACAACGAGGAAGCCCTGCGCCAGTCGCAGAAGATGGAAGCGGTCGGCCAGCTCACCGGCGGGATAGCCCACGACTTCAACAACATGCTGACCGGGATCATCGGCAGTCTTGAATTGCTGCGTCGACGGCTGGCCCGTGGCCGCCTGGATGATCTCGACAGTCTGATCGACCTCGGTGTGACGTCGGCCAACCGCGCCGCCGGCCTGACTCACCGTCTGCTGGCGTTTTCCCGTCGCCAGTCGCTGGATTCCAAAGCCGTCCAGATGAACGATCTGGTGCAGTCGATGGGCGAACTGCTGCAACGCAGCCTCAACGAAAGCATTCATCTGGACATGCGTTTGCACGAACAATTGTGGGTGGCCGAGGCCGACCCCAATCAACTGGAAAGCGCCCTGCTCAACCTGGTGATCAACGCGCGCGACGCGATGCCCGACGGCGGCAATCTGGTGGTCGAGACGGGGAATCAGGTGCTGGATCGCGACTACACCGCGACTTATAGCAATCTTGAACCCGGTGATTACGTCGTATTGAGCGTGACCGACAATGGCTGCGGCATGCCGGAAAGTGTCATCAATCGCGCGTTCGACCCGTTTTTCACCACCAAACCGATCGGCCAGGGCACCGGCCTGGGTCTGTCGATGATCTACGGTTTCAGCAAACAATCCGGCGGTCATGTGTCGATCGACAGCAAGATCGATGAGGGCACCACAGTCAAACTCTATCTGCCGCGATTCCAGGGCGAATCGCTGCCTCACGCACCGACGGACATGGAACAGGCGCCCGACGCCGTGGAAGGCGAAACCGTGTTGATCGTCGAAGACGACCCGGCCGTGCGCGTGCTGGTCAGTGCGGTATTGAGTGAACTGGGTTATGGATTTGTCGAAGCCAGCGATGCCGACGGAGCTGTGCCGATTCTGGATTCGGAGCAGCGCATCGATCTGCTGATCAGTGACGTCGGCCTGCCCGGCATGAACGGTCGGCAACTGGCGGAAATCGGCCGGCAATACCGGCCTGACTTGAAGGTCCTGTTCATCACCGGTTATGCCGAGCACGCAGCGGTGCGCGGCGGGTTCCTCGATCCTGGCATGCAGATGATCACCAAGCCGTTCACCTTCGATCTGCTGACGGCGAAGGTGCGGGAAATGATCAAGAGCTGAGGCGGTTGACGCCTCAGGCCAGCAGTTCCTGAATCTTCTCCTGCAACACATCCAGATCGAACGGTTTTTCCAGGATCGGCGCCCGGCGGGTAATGGGGCTGCCGGTCTCGCGGATTTCCTGCGGATAGCCACTGATGAAGATCACCTTCAGGTCAGGGCGCAATTTGACGGCGGGCTCAGCGATTTGTACGCCGGAGATCCCGCCAGGCAGGCGGAAATCAGTAATCAACATGTCCAGATGCGGCTTGCTCGCCAGAATCTCGAACGCCTGCTCGCCGTTTTCGGCCTGCAATACGCGATAGCCCTGGCCTGACAAATAATCGGTCAGGACCATCAGGATCACCGGTTCGTCCTCGACGACGAGTACTACATCTTGTGCATCTACGCTCATGGGAAGCCTTTGTTCGGTCAATAGCTGCTGATACGACCGTGTGGTCACTCAGAGGTTGCGTTTGTTTTGCCGTTTTCCTGGAGCGGCAGACAAACGCGAAACAGGGCGCCCTCGTTGATCTTGCTTTCGACGACGATTGAGCCGCCATGGGCGGCGACGATCTGCTCGGAAATGAACAGACCCAGCCCGAGGCCGGCCACCACCGTCTTGGCGGAAACCCGTTCGAACTGTTGAAAAATACGCTTCTGGTTCTCCTCGCTGATGCCGATGCCCTGATCCTGAACTTCGACCCGGGCCTCGTTCCCTGCGCGATAGACCCGCACCTGGATCGGGCTTTTACCGCCATAACGCAACGCGTTGGTCAGCAGGTTCGACACCACTTGCTCGATACGGAATTCGTCCCACTGCCCTTCTACCGGCTCGGTCGCGGTGAAGCTGACCTCGGTCTCGGCAGCTTCGATCTGCTGAGCGAAATTCTGCAGCAAAGTGCCCACCAACTGCGCGAGGTCAAAACGATTGGGTCGAATCGACAGCTTGCCGGTGCGGATCCGCGACACGTCGAGCATGTCCTCGATCAAGCGGATCAGGCTTTTGATCTGGCGCTCGTCGCGGTCGACCATGGCGTGCATCTTGTCGAGGGTGAACGCCGCGGCGTTGTCCCGGGCCAGGTGCATCTTGCGCAGTTGGGTTTCGAGGATAAGGCCGTTGAGCGGCGTGCGCACTTCGTGGGCGACGATCGACATGAAATCGTCACGCATGCGCACCGCCTGCTCCAGTTCGCCCTGGGTGCTTTGCAGTTGCTGCAACAGCGCTTCCTGTTCGCGGCGACTCTGCTCGAGCGCTTCGACCTGTTGCTTCATCGCCTTGCTCTGGCGGTACAGGTCGACGAAGACATTGACCTTGCTCTTCACCGCATGGATATCCAGCGGCTTGTGCAAAAAGTCCACCGCGCCGCTTTCATAACCCTTGAACGCGTAATTGAGTTCACGGCCGGCGGCGCTGACGAAGATGATCGGAATGTTCTTGGTTTTCTCGGTGCCGCGCATCAGCTCGGCCAGCTCGAAGCCGTTCATTCCCGGCATCTGCACGTCGAGAATGGCCATGGCGAATTCGTGTTGCAGCAGCAGCGACAGCGCTTCGTCCGCCGACAGGGCTTTATAGACGGTGCGGTCTTCGCGTTTGATCAGCGCTTCGAGGGCCAGCAGGTTCTCGGGCAGATCGTCGACGATCAGCAGTTTTGCCTGGATATTACTCAGCATGCGATTCGTTCCAGCTCGACAAGCAGACGGCCGATGCCGTGGATGGGAAGAATGTAATCCGGTTGATGCGTCTTCAGCGCCGCGCGGGGCATGGTCGCGACCTGCGCCTCGTCGGGGTCTTGCACGATGGTCAACCCGCCCTGGCGTTTGACTTGCGCCAGGCCCCGCGCGCCATCGTGGTTGGCGCCAGTCAGCAACACCGCAGCCAGCGCCGGCCCGTAGGCATCGGCGGCGGATTCGAACAGAAAATCGATCGAAGGCCGCGAATGATGCAGACGGTCTTCAAGACTCAGCGACAGGCTGAAATCCTGCTCTACCGACAAGTGATAGCCCGGCGTCGCGAAGTACACGGTGCCGGGGGTGATGTCCTGTTTGTCGATGGCCTCTGCCACCGGCAACGCCAGCCGCCGGGCGAACACATCGGCGAGTTGGCTGCGACGCTCTTCCGGCAGATGCAGCACGATGATGATCGGCAGCCCGAATCCGGCCCTTAATGAACCGAGCATGGTCAGCAAGGCCTCGACGCCACCGGCGGAAGCTCCGACCACAATCGCCTCGATCCGAGGCAAATCTGCTGCACTGTTCATGTTTTGCGGTAGATCCGTTCTTGTTTCACCAGTGGTTCGAACTGGTTGGAATAGCCGGAAAAATCCAGGGTTTCCTTGCTGCCCAATACCAGAAAGCCACGGTGACACAGCGATTCATGGAACAACCCGAACGCTCTATCCTGAAGTTTTTTGTTGAAGTAAATCAACACGTTACGACATGAAATTAATTGAGTTTCGGAAAACACGCTATCGGTCGCCAGGCTGTGATCGGCGAAGGTCACGTTCTCGCACAGGCTCTTGTCGAAAATCGCGTAGCCATAGGCAGCAGTGTAGTAGTCGGCAAACGAGCGCTGACCGCCGGCCTGCTGATAGTTGGCGGTGTAGGCGCGCACGTTCTCCATCGAAAAGATCCCCTGCTTGGCCTTGTCCAGCGAGCGCGGGTTGATGTCGGTGGCATAGATGATCGTGCGATCGAGCAGACCTTCTTCGCGCAGCAGGATCGCCATCGAGTAGACCTCCTCGCCAGTGCTGCAACCGGCGATCCAGATCTTGATCGACGGATAGGTCTTGAGCAGCGGCACCACTTCCTGGCGAATCGCCAGGAAGTGCGACGGATCGCGGAACATCTCGCTGACCGGGATCGTCAGCAATTGCAGCAACTGCATGAACGCCGTCGGGTCGTGCAGGACTTTCTCCTGCAAGGCCGAGATGGTCGCGCATTCGAACTGGCTCAGCGCATGTTGCACCCGGCGCTTGATCGACGCGCCGGAGTAATCGCGAAAGTCATAGCTGTACTTGAGATAAATCGCCTCGATCAGCAGCCGCAGTTCGATTTCACTGTTTCGTTCAACGTGATTACTACGTTCCACTAAATGCGTTCCATCTTTGGTAACCACACGCGAATCAGCGAGAACAGGCGATCCAGGTCGATAGGCTTGGCCAGGTAATCATTGGCGCCTGCCTGCAGGCAGCGCTCCTGATCGTCCTTCATGGCCTTGGCCGTCACCGCGATGATCGGCAGCTTGCGCCAGCGCGGATCCTTGCGGATTTCCATGGTGGCTTCAAAACCATCCATTTCCGGCATCATCACGTCCATCAGCACCAGGTCGATGTCCTCGACTTCATTCAGTTTTTCAATCGCTTCGCGACCGTTACGGCCGATCACCACGACTGCACCCTTGGTTTCCAGCGCGCTGGTCAGGGCGAAGATGTTGCGCACATCGTCGTCCACCAGCAGCACTTTGCGACCCTCGAAGACCTTGTCGCGGCTGCGGGCGGTCTTGAGCATCTTCTGCCGTTCATGGGACAACTGCGATTCGACTTTGTGCAGAAAGAGTGTGACCTCGTCCAGCAAACGCTCCGGAGAGCGCGCGCCCTTGATGATGATCGAGCGCGAATACTTGCGCAGGTCGGCCTCTTCATCGCGGGTCAGGTTGCGTCCGGTGTAGACGATGACCGGCGGGAACGAGCAGATATCCTCAGTCGACATGCGCTTGAGCAGATCGTTGCCGAGCATGTCCGGTAGCTTCAGGTCGATGACCATGCAATCGAAGATCGTCGTGCGCAGCAGCTCCAGCGCGTCCTGTGCCAGGCCGACAGCGGTGATTTCGATGTCGTCATCGCCGATCAGCCGGGCGATGCTTTCCCGTTGCAGATCGTCGTCTTCGACCAAGAGCACGCGTTTGACCTTCTGGGTCAGCTTGGCCTCAAGACGGGCGAACACGTCCTTGAGCTCTTCGCGGGTGGTCGGTTTGACCGCGTAACCGATGGCGCCCATGTGCATCGCCGCTTCGACGCGATCTTCCACGGAAATCACGTGCACCGGGATGTGGCGGGTTTCGGCATGTTCCTTCAAGCGTTGCAGAACAGTCAGGCCCGAATGGTCCGGCAGGCGCATGTCCAGCAGGATCGCGTCAGGCACGAACTCTTTCGCCAGGTCATAACCTTCATCGGCACCGTGAGCGACCAGACACTGATAACCCAGTTCGTGGGCCAGATCGTAGAGGATGTGGGCAAAATTCGGCTCGTCTTCCACCACGAGGATGCAGCGAGTGGTGAACGGTGCCTTGTTGCGGTCATCGTTGAAGCGCGGGATGTCGACGGGCGCCAGAGGCGAAACCGCCGCCACGGGTGCGATGACCGGCGTAGAGGCCGGCGGGGTGAAGGTCAACGGGGTTATCGGCGCGTCACCCGGCTCGCTGTATTGCTGCGGCAACACCAGAGTGAAAGCACTGCCCTGCCCCGGCGCACTGCTGACGCTGATCGAACCGCCCAGCAGCGTCGCCAGATCCCGGGAAATCGACAGGCCCAACCCGGTGCCGCCGTATTTGCGGTTGGTGGTGCCGTCGGCCTGGCGGAAGGCTTCGAAAATACTTTCCTGTTGATCCTGCGCAATCCCGATCCCCGAGTCGCGCACGATGAAAGCAATGCGATCGTCCGGCTGGCCGGCGATGGTCAGACTGACGGTGCCGTGCTCGGTGAATTTAACGGCGTTGGACAGCAGGTTCTTGATCACCTGCTCCAGACGCTGACGGTCGGTGAACAGGGTGATTGGCGCATCAGGCTGCAACTCGACGTTGAAGGTCAGCTTCTTGTCCGCCGCCAGCGGTTCGAACACGCTGCGCAAGCCGTCAGCCAGACGCGCGACGCTGGTGTTTTCCGGCATCACTTCGAGTTTGCCGGCTTCAACCTTGGAAATGTCGAGAATGTCGTTGATCAGGTTGAGCAGATCGTTGCCGGCGGAATAGATCGACTCGGCAAACTTGACCTGCTCGGCGCTGAGATTTTCCTGCGGGTTTTCCGCCAGCAGCTTGGCCAGGATCAGCGAGCTGTTCAGCGGCGTGCGCAGTTCGTGGGACATGTTGGCGAGGAATTCGGACTTGTACTTGCTCGAACGCTGCAACTCTTCGGCGCGCTCTTCGAGTTGTACCTGGGCCTGATTGAGCTCGGTGTTCTTCTGGTCCATGGCATCGCGCTGCTCGGCCAGTGTCTGGGCCTGTTCGGCCAGTTGCTCGTTGGTCTGTTCCAGTTCGACTTGCTGGGTTTCCAGATGCGCCTGGGACTCCTTGAGAATCCGCGACTGTTCTTCCAGTTCTTCGTTGGCGGTCTTCAGCTCTTCCTGCTGCACCTGCAACTCTTCGTTGAGTTGCTGGGTTTCGGCCAGCACTTCCTGCAAGCGCTGGCGATAACGCGCCGCTTCAATGGAGGTGCCGATATTGCCGGCAATCAGTTCCAGCAACGCCACATCACGGTCGGTGAGCGGACGCAGGAAACCCAGTTCGATCACGCCGTTGACCCGGTCGTCATCGCTGGTCGGCACCACCAGCACGCTGTGCGGCAGGCCTTCGCCCAGGCCGGAGCTGACCTTGAAATAATCGGCCGGCACCGAATCGAGTCGAATCAGCCGGGCTTGCTGGGCGACCTGGCCGACAATGCCTTCATCGCTGTAGATCGACTGATCCCGCTGTTCCTGCTCGCGGGAGAAACCGTAGGTCGCCACGCGTTTGAGGCCGCCATGTTCTTCGCGCACATATAGCGCGGCCACGGCGGTGCCAAGGTACTGGGCACAGAACTGCAGAATATTGCGCCCCAGCAGATTGAGCGTCAGTTGCCCCAATACCTGCTCGGCAAGCTGAGTCTGGCCATTGCGCAGCCAGGCTTGCTGCTCCAGACGAAGGGCGCTGGCCTCTTGCGCCGCCAGAGTTGCGCCATAGCTTTGGGACAGGTTGACCAGATCGCGTCGGCCGACATACGCCAGCAGACCGCTGATGCCGGCCACGAACAGCAGGTAAAGGCTGATGCTCCAGATGGTGGTGCGACGCACGTCTTCATTACGCGCCGCACGCAGCAGCTGTTCGGTTTCGATCACATCGTCAAACTGCTTGCGCACTTCATCGGTCAGGCGCTTGCCCTTCCCCGCCTTGACCGCGGCCTTGTAGTCACCGCTGGTGCGTTGCAGGTCGATCATCGATTGCGCGTAAGTTGCCCACTCGGTCTGCAGCGCCTGAAGTCGACGCAGGCGATCGGTCTGAGCCGGATTGTCCGCAGTCAGTTCGAGCAAGGTATTCAGAGCCACGGCGATGCGCGGCTTGGCCGTCTCGTACGGGTCGAGGAAATGCTCGTCGCCGCTGAGCAGAAACCCGCGCATGCCGGTTTCCAGGTCCACGGTGAGTTTCACCGCTTCATTGGCGTTATTGATCACCCGGTCGGTGTGCTCCACCCACTGAATCACGGACAACAGATAAGTGATCAGCGAAACGAAGAACACGGCACTGATGACACCGACGCCCAACGGCAAACTGACGTTGCGGCTCAGGAGTTTGCGAAACCGTTGCTCATCAACCGAAGACGGAGAGGACATGTGGCAGCCTTGTCGAACTGGTGAAAACCAGGGAGTTTGCCCCAAAACGGCGGCATGGATCCATTTTTCTCACAGTTTTAGTACCGTTTTCCTACATTTGCCTGCGCCGAATCGCAGGCCAACGGTTATCCTTGCCCACCCGTTTGCGCCTATTCTTTTTTGTATCCATCCGGGAACTTGTGGCTATGCGCCACTTACTCATGCAAGAGCCCGGCATTTTTGATCGACCGGCGCCCCGTTCCCCCATTCTTGAGAGCCGCCACTATGTCCAGCACCGTGTCCACCATCCTAGTAGTCGAAGACGACGCCATCGTGCGCATGCTGATCGTCGATGTACTGGAGGAGTTGGAGTTCAAGGTCCTGGAGGCGGATGGCAGCGAACAGGCGCTGGAAATCCTCAAGGACGTGAATCAGCACATCGACCTGATGATGACTGACGTCGGCCTGCCGATCATGGATGGCCGTCAACTGGCCACCGAGGCCCGCATTATTCGCCCGCCACTGCCGATTCTGTTTGCCAGCGGTTATGCCGAGACGATTGAAGTTCCGGCGGACATGCATGTGATCGGCAAACCGTTTTCGATCGATCAACTGCGCGACAAGGTGAAAAGCGTTCTGGGTCAACACTGACGCAAGCGGCTTTTCAGCGCGGATTCAACCTCAGGATATGTTCTAATCCGCGCGTTTTTTTCTCTCTCTCGTTTTTCAGGAAATACCTTTTCATGAGTCAGCCCGCAACCAAAGTCCTCGTCATTGGTTACGTCTGGCCGGAACCCCGTTCCTCCGCCGCGAGCGGGCATGTGATGCAGATTCTCGAGACCTTCCTGCAACAGGGCTGGGACGTTACTTTCGCCAGCCCCGCAGGCGTTGGTGAACATCCGGCCGACCTGGCCGAATTGGGCATTCGCACTGTTCCGATCGAATTGAACAACAGCAGCTTCGATGTCTTCGTCAGCGAGCTGGCGCCGGATATCGTGCTGTTCGACCAGTTCATGATCGAAGAACAGTTCGGCTGGCGCGTGGAGAAACACTGCCCCAATGCTCTGCGCGTACTGGAAACATCGGACTTGCAGAGTTTGCGGCACGCTCGTCATCAGCGCTTGAAAGATCGGCTGAAGGCCAGCGATGACGCGAATGACTTCCATGCGTTGTTCGCGCCTGCGCTGCGCGAAGAGTTCGAGTTGATGGCTGACACCGATCTGGCCCGGCGCGAGATTGCCGCGCTCTACCGCTGCGACCTGAACCTGATGATCTCGCCTGTGGAAATCGAATTGCTGGTGCAGCAGTTCAAGTTGCCACCTGAACTGCTGCACTGGTGCCCGTTGATGGTCGATCCACCCAGCCTGCCGTCGAAGTCGTTCGAGGAACGTGCGCACTTCCTCAGTATCGGCAATTTTCGCCACGCACCGAACTGGGACGCGGTTTTATGGATGAAATCGGCCGTCTGGCCGCTGATCCGCGAGCAACTCCCGAAAGCGCAACTGCACATCTACGGCGCCTACACGCCGCCCAAAGCCGCAGCTTTGCACAACGCCGCGCAGGGTTTTCACATCATGAACTGGGCCGAGGATGCGTTGCAGGTCATGTCCGATGCGCGCATTTGCCTGGCACCCTTGCGTTTCGGCGCCGGCATCAAAGGCAAACTGATCGATGCCATGCTCTGCGGAACGCCGAGCGTCACTACGCCGATCGGCGCTGAAGGCATGCGCACCGACCAACCCTGGCCGGGCGCCATTTGTCGTACGGCGCAGGATCTGGCCAACGCCGCCGTTGAGCTCTATCGCGACGAGGTCCGTTGGCAAGCGGCTCAGTCTCAGGGACAAGCACTGCTCAACGACATTTACCCGCAAGCCATACATGGACCGGCATTGATCAACAAGTTGCAGGAATGTCGCAAAAACATTGTTCAGCTAAGACGCCAAAACTTTACCGGTAGCATGCTGCGCCACCACTCACACAAAAGTACCCAATACATGGCGCAGTGGATTGAAGCGAAGAACCAGAACAAGTAATTCGCCTGGACACTTACAAAAACAAAAGCCAATAACTTGAATTAATCCATACATCGCCAAGCAAAACATCAAATACTATAAATGCCCTGCAAGTTCCGCACTGTTCACCTGGCAGTGCGGCATCTTTTCAATTTCATGCAGGATGCATTTATGAGCACTAACAACTGGATGGGCTCGACACCCGCCATTGATTCACTTTCGCTAAATGAACTGTCATTGCCAGGCACCCATAATGCCGGCAGCGACTGGCGCGCTTCATATCCGGTTTTCGGCCCTCCGCGCCACTGGCTCGCCTGCCAGCATGATTCTTTTCATGCTCAGTTGAACCACGGTTCCAGAGCACTCGACATTCGTCTGGCTTATGACGCGAAGGCCAGAGAACTGGGGAAATTCGTCGCCCACCATAACGGCTATCGAAACTCGCGAACCCTGGAAAATCTGGTTGCTGACATCAACACGTTTCTTGATAACAATCCGGATGAATTCATTATTCTGGATTTTCACAGTCTCGATGGCGACGATTTCAATTACGACGAATTCAATAAAATGGTGATCCATTTCCTGGGCCATCGGCTTATTCCTCGCCGGAATGCACCGTTGAGTCTCCGTGAACTCAAGCGAGCCAACCCGAAGCAGCGCGTGCTTGCTGCCGCCAGGTCCCATTGGCAACTGGATCACAGCGTATTTCACGATTTAATCAATCATCAGTGGTCCGGTAACGGAGTTACCAGTCCTGATGAATTAAGGCAGTTCATTGCCAATGTTCTGCATAGCCCGCCCGGCAACAGGAGGCCCTGGTCATTATCAGCCACCAGTTACACATACCTCGGCGGTCCCGTTGATATTCATGACAACCTGAACGAATGGTTCGATCTGGATAAAAGTGACTGGGCACTGAAGTGCAACATTATCAATGTCGACTTCATGGAAGAATCGGACCTGGTGGAGTTCTGCCGGATTGCCAACCTGATGAAGGCCGGACAACGAGCGCTTTAAGCTGCATGGGAAACTGGCGCATCCCACGCACAAAGAGGCATGATCGCCAGGCGATAACAAAAAAAGCGCCCGACCATGAGCCGAACTGCCCGCGTCACAGACCCCTCTTACGAGCTGATGGATGACCACAACGGGTTGTCCATCATCTACCGCCAGCACGGCTTCCCTTGCCCACTGGTGCGCTGGCACTTCCACAAGGAGTACGAGTTGCACCTGATCGTCGCCAGTTCAGGCAAGGTGTTTATCGGCGACTACATCGGCAACTTCTACCCGCAGACGCTGTTCCTGACCGGCCCCAATCTTCCGCACAACTGGATCAGCCAGGTGGCCGAAGATGAAGTGGTCGAGAAGCGCGACATGCTGGTCAACTTCACCGATGAGCTGTTCGAAAGCGGCCATCAGGTGTTCGCCGAACTCAAGACCCTGGCGCCGTTGCTGGAACGTGCACAGTACGGCATCGAATTCCGCTCCCCGCAGACAATTCGTCAGGCCATGACCCTGATGCAACGCATCGCCGATTCAAACGGCATCACCCGTCTCGGGCACTTTTTCATCCTGATGGAATTGCTGGCGGCCTGCGACGACTACCAGTTGCTGTCCGGCGCAACCACCCCGCAACTGGCCGACGAACACAACATCGACCGCACCAACCGTGCGGTGGACTACATCTTTGCCCACTACGCCCGCGAACTGCCGCTGGAGGAAGTCGCCGAACATCTGGGCATGAAGCCCACCTATTTCAGCCGCGTGTTCAAACAGGCCACCGGGCGCAATTTCATCGAATTCGTCAATCGCCTGCGCATCAGCAAATCCTGCGAGCTGCTGGCGGACGGCGACAAACCGGTGACCGAAGTGTGTTTTGAGTCGGGCTTCAACAATATTTCCAATTTCAACCGGCGCTTTCAGCAGCTCAAAGGCATGACGCCTTCGCATTATCGCCGGCTGGTGGTACAGCGCCTGACCGAGCAAAACCACGGCTGACGCCGGAAAACCTGTACGGATTCATGGCTGCTGCCCTTCTGAAACGCCCTTCCCTGCGTTTATCGCCTCAATCCCGAGTGCAAAAAAGTATCGATTCAAGTGCTAGGGATGATTTGTCAGCCCTGCGTTAGAAGGCTGTAATCAGTGCACATTCTTCCCCCACCGGAAGAACACAAAAACAATAACTGTCCTTCTGCCCCCGCCGGGTGCAGAAAAGGAGTGCACGATGCAACCCACTGCAAAAGCTCTGCTGGCCCTCACCTGCATGACCCTCAGCAGCGTCAGCCTTGGCGCCCAGACCCTGACCATCGCCACCGTCAACAACAGCGACATGATCCGCATGCAAAAGCTCTCGAAAACCTTCGAGACCGAGCATCCGGACATCAAGCTCAATTGGGTGGTGCTGGAAGAAAACGTCCTGCGTCAGCGCCTGACCACCGACATCGCCACTCAGGGCGGTCAGTTCGATGTGTTGACCATCGGCATGTACGAAGCCGCACTCTGGGGTGCAAAAGGCTGGCTCGAACCGATGAAGGATCTGCCGGCCAGCTACGCTCTCGACGACGTGTTCCCGTCGGTGCGTGAAGGCCTGTCGGTCAAGGGTTCGCTGTACGCCTTGCCGTTCTACGCCGAAAGCTCGATCACCTATTACCGCACCGACCTGTTCAAGGACGCCGGCCTGACCATGCCGGAGCGCCCGACCTGGGAACAGATCGCCGGCTTCGCCGAAAAACTCACCAACAAGGACAAGGAACAGTACGGCATCTGCCTGCGCGGCAAGGCCGGCTGGGGTGAAAACATCGCGCTGATCACCACCGTGGCCAACGCCTACGGCGCGCGCTGGTTCGATGAGCAGTGGAAACCCGAATTCAGCGGCCCGGAATGGAAGAACGCGCTGAACTTCTACGTCGATACCATGAAGAAATCCGGCCCGCCGGGCGCCTCCAGCAACGGCTTCAACGAAAACCTCGCCCTGTTCAACAGCGGCAAGTGCGCGATGTGGGTCGATGCCAGCGTCGCCGGCTCGTTCGTCACCGACAAGACCCAGAGCAAGGTCGCCGATCACGTCGGCTTCACCTACGCGCCGCATCAGGTCACCGACAAAGGCTCGGCGTGGCTGTACTCGTGGGCGCTGGCGATTCCGACCAGCTCCAAGGCCAAGGACGCCGCCAAGGAATTCAGCGCCTGGGCTACCTCCAAAGAGTACGGCGAACTGGTCGCCAAGACCGACGGCATCGCCAACGTACCGCCGGGGACTCGCGCCTCGACCTACAGCGAGGCTTACATGAGCGCAGCGCCGTTTGCCAAGGTCACGCTGGAATCGCTGAAAGCGGCCGATCCGAGCAAACCGACCCTCAAACCTGTGCCGTACATCGGCATCCAACTGGTGACCATTCCTGAATTCCAGGGCGTCGGCACCCAGGTCGGCAAGCTGTTCTCGGCCGCGCTGATCGGCCAGACCACGGTCGATCAGGCCTTGACCGCTGCCCAGCAAACCACCGAACGCGAGATGAAGCGCGCGGGTTATCCGAAGTAACTCGCAAAGCTCGCTCCTTCCTCCTGTGGGAGCGGGCTTGCTCGCGAAAGCGGTGTATCAGTGAAACATTTGTTGTCTGACACAACGCCTTCGCGAGCAAGTCGAATCGTCGCACCGTCGCTCCCACATGGGATCTCCATAGGTCTGTATGACTCGGTTGTAAACGCCATGAATACTTCAACTGCCAAAGCCCACATCGACCTGTCGCAGCCCCGGCGCAAAAGCCGTGTGGCCAATCCCGGCTGGTTTCTGGTCAGCCCTTCGGTGGCCCTGTTGCTGCTGTGGATGATCGTGCCGCTGGGCATGACCGTCTATTTCTCGATGATCCGCTACAACCTGCTCGACCCCGGCGTAAACGAATTCGTCGGGCTGGAAAACTTCATCTATTTCCTGACCGACTCCGGCTTCATGCCCGGCGCCACCAACACCTTGCTGCTGGTCGGCAGCGTGCTGCTGATCAGCGTGGTGTTCGGTGTGTTGATCAGTGCGTTGCTGGAGGCCAGCGAGTTCTTCGGGCGCGGCATCGTGCGGGTGATGCTGATTTCGCCGTTTTTCATCATGCCCACGGTCGGTGCGCTGATCTGGAAAAACCTGATCTTCCACCCGGTCTCCGGGATCCTGGCTTACATCTGGAAGCTGTTCGGCGCGCAACCGGTGGACTGGCTCGCCCACTACCCGCTGCTGTCGATCATCATCATTGTCTCGTGGCAATGGCTGCCCTTCGCGATCCTGATTCTGATGACCGCCATGCAGTCCCTCGACCAGGAACAGAAAGAAGCCGCCCGCCTCGACGGTGCCGGCCCGATCGCAATCTTCTGGCACCTGACCCTGCCGCACCTGGCACGTCCGATTGCCGTAGTCGTGATGATTGAAACCATCTTCCTGCTGTCGGTGTTCGCCGAAATCTTCACCACCACCAACGGCGGCCCCGGTTACGCGTCGACCAACCTCGCCTACCTGATCTACAACCAGGCGCTGGTGCAGTTCGACGTCGGCATGGCCTCGGCCGGCGGCCTGATTGCCGTGGTCATCGCCAACATCGCCGCGATCATTCTGGTGCGGATGATCGGCAAAAACCTGACTGACAAAGCCTGAGGCCTGCCATGACTCTTCAACAATCCCGCCGGCTGCAAAGCCTGCTGCTCGGCACGCTGGCCTGGGCCATCGCGATCATCATTTTCTTCCCGATCTTCTGGATGGTGCTGACCAGTTTCAAGACCGAAATCGACGCCTTCGCCACGCCGCCGCAATTCATCTTCATGCCGACGCTGGAGAACTACCTGCACATCAACGAGCGCAGCGACTACTTCAGTTTCGCCTGGAACTCGGTAGTAATTTCCTTCAGCGCCACGGCTCTTTGCCTGCTGATCGCGGTGCCGGCGGCCTACTCGATGGCGTTCTACGAAACCCAGCGCACCAAAGGCACGCTGCTGTGGATGCTCTCCACCAAGATGCTGCCGCCGGTGGGTGTGCTGATGCCGATCTACCTGCTGGCCAAGAGTTTCGGCCTGCTTGATACGCGCATTGCGCTGATCGTGATCTACACGCTGATCAACCTGCCGATCGTGGTCTGGATGGTTTACACCTACTTCAAGGACATCCCCAAAGACATCCTCGAAGCCGCCCGCCTCGACGGCGCCACCCTGGCCCAGGAAATGCTCCGCGTGCTGCTGCCGATCGCCAAGGGCGGCCTGGCTTCGACCGTGCTGCTGTCGCTGATCCTGTGCTGGAACGAAGCGTTCTGGTCGCTGAACCTGACCTCGTCCAAAGCCGCGCCACTGACCGCGCTGATCGCCTCCTACTCAAGCCCCGAAGGATTGTTCTGGGCCAAGTTGTCGGCCGTGTCGACCCTGGCCTGCGCGCCGATCCTGATCTTCGGCTGGATCAGCCAGAAACAACTGGTGCGCGGCCTGTCGTTCGGCGCCGTCAAATAAGAATTCGCAAGAGGAGCGCCACCATGGCCAACCTGAAAATCAAGAATCTGCAAAAAGGCTTCGAAGGTTTTTCCATCATCAAGGGCATCGACCTTGAGGTGAACGACAAGGAATTCGTGGTGTTCGTCGGCCCGTCGGGCTGCGGCAAATCCACCCTGCTGCGACTGATCGCCGGTCTTGAAGAAGTCAGCGGCGGCACTATCGAACTGGACGGGCGCGACATCACCGAAGTCAGCCCGGCCAAGCGTGATCTGGCGATGGTGTTCCAGACCTACGCGCTGTACCCGCACATGACCGTGAAGAAAAACATGTCGTTCGCCCTCGACCTGGCCGGCGTACCGAAGGCTGAAGTCGAGAAGAAAGTCGGCGAAGCGGCACGGATTCTCGAACTGGGCCCCATGCTCGAGCGCAAGCCGAAGCAACTGTCCGGCGGCCAGCGTCAGCGCGTGGCCATCGGCCGGGCGATCGTGCGCAACCCGAAAATCTTTCTGTTCGACGAACCGCTGTCCAACCTCGACGCCGCGCTGCGGGTGCAGATGCGCCTCGAGTTACTGCGCCTGCACAAGGACCTCAAAGCGACGATGATCTACGTGACCCACGATCAGGTCGAGGCCATGACCATGGCCGACAAGGTCGTGGTGCTCAATGGCGGCAAGATCGAGCAGGTCGGCTCGCCGCTGGAGCTGTATCACAACCCCGCCAACCTGTTCGTCGCCGGGTTCCTCGGCACGCCGAAAATGGGCTTCCTCAAGGGCCAGATCGCCCGGATAGATGGCGCGAGCTGTGAAGTCTCGCTGGACGCCGGCACCCGCATCATCCTGCCGTTCAATGCGTCGAACCTGAGCGTTGGCAGCGCCGTGACCCTCGGCATTCGCCCGGAACATCTGGAGCTGGCGCAAGCGGGTGACTGCACCCTGCAAGTCACCGCTGACGTCAGCGAACGTTTGGGCAGCGACACCTTCTGCCACGTCAAGACCAACGCCGGCGAAGCCCTGACCATGCGCGTGCGCGGTGATCTGGCGAGCCGTTACGGCGAACAACTGAACCTGCACCTGGACGCTGCCCACTGCCACCTGTTCGATGCCGACGGCGTGGCACTGACTCGCCCGCTGCGCGCGGCCGCCTGATTTCGAGACTGACCCGATGAAACTGAACAAGCAAAACCTCAACCGCCTGGCCGCCGAAGTCAAACTGCCGGCCTACAGCCTCAGCGACACCCGCCAGGGCATCGCCCACATTGGCGTCGGCGGTTTCCATCGCGCGCATCAGGCGTATTACACCGATGCACTGATGAACACCGGCGAAGCGCTGGACTGGGCCATTTGCGGCGTCGGCCTGCGCGCCGAAGACCGCCGCGCCCGTGACGACCTCAAGGAGCAGGATTACCTGTTCACCCTGTTCGAACTCGGCGACAGCGACGACACCGAAGTCCGCGTCATCGGCGCGATCCGCGACATGCTACTGGCCGAGGACAGCACTCAGGTGCTGATCGAAAAACTCGCCGACCCGCAGATCCGCATCGTCTCGCTGACCATCACCGAGGGCGGTTATTGCATCGATGACAGCAACGGCGAGTTCATGGCGCACCTGCCACAGATCCAGCACGACCTGACCTACCCGCAGCAGCCAAAAACCGTGTTCGGTTTTCTCTGTGCGGCGCTGGCCAAGCGACGTGCGGCGGGCACTCCGGCGTTCACGGTGATGTCCTGCGATAACCTGCCGCACAACGGCGCTGTCACCCGCAAGGCACTGCTGGCCTTCACCGCGCTACTGGATCCGGACCTGCGCGAATGGATCGACGCCAACGTCAGCTTCCCCAACGCCATGGTCGACCGCATCACACCGATGACCAGCACCGCGCATCGCCTGCAACTGGCGGACAAACACGCCGTCGACGACGCCTGGCCGGTGGTCTGCGAACCGTTCGTGCAATGGGTGCTGGAAGACAAATTCGTCAACGGCCGCCCGGCCTGGGAAAAAGTCGGCGTGCAGTTCACCGACGACGTTTCGCCCTACGAAGAGATGAAGATCAAACTGCTCAACGGCAGCCATCTGGCGCTGACCTATCTGGGCTTTTTGAAGGGCTACCGCTTCGTTCACGACACCATGAACGACCCGTTGTTCGTGCGTTACATGCGCGCTTATATGGACCTGGACGTGACTCCGCAACTGGCGCCGGTGCCGGGCATCGACCTGACCGAATACAAGGAAACGCTGGTAGCGCGGTTCTCCAATCAGGCGATTGCCGATCAGCTGGAGCGGGTTTGCTCGGATGGTTCGTCGAAGTTTCCCAAGTTCACCATTCCGACGATCAATCGGTTGATTGCCGATGGGCGTGAGACCAAACGCGCGGCGTTGGTGGTGGCGGCCTGGGCGCTCTACTTGAAGGGTGTGGACGAGAATGGCGACACTTACTCGATACCGGATCCTCGGGCGGCGTTTTGTCAGGCGTTGGTGGCGGAGGATGCTTTGATCACTGAGCGGTTGTTGGGGGTTGAAGAAATCTTCGGTACGGCGATACCCCGTTCGCCAGAGTTTGTTGCGGCGTTTGAGTGGTGTCTGAACAGCTTGCGCGAAGAAGGCGTCACTCGGACCCTCGAGCGTATTCTGGCCTGAAAAGCCCCTCACCCCAGCCCTCTCCCAGAGGGAGAGGGAGCCGACCGAGGTGTTTATCCGAGGTACATCGACCTGAAAGTCCGGAGTCGAACTCAGGAATTGAAACCTACACAAATCTGCTCCCTTCCCCCTCTCCCCTCTGGGGAGAGGGCTGGGGTGAGGGGTGGCTCTTGATCTTCACCGCGAATCCACAGGTTCTCTCATGAACAACCAACAACTCTTCCTCGGCATCGACTGCGGCACCCAAGGCACCAAAGCCATCATCCTCGACGCTGTCAGCGGTCAGGTGTTGGGCCAGGGCGCCGCCGCCCACACGATGATCAGCGGCGCCAACGGTCGTCGCGAGCAGGACACCGCGCAATGGCTGGAAGCTTTCACCCTCGCCACCCGCCGCGCTTTATTGGCGGCAAATGTCGACGGCCAGTCGATCCTTGGCATTGGCGTTTCCGGCCAGCAACACGGGCTGGTATTGCTCGACGACCAAGGCCAGGTCCTGCGCCCGGCCAAGCTCTGGTGCGACACCGAAACCACGGCTGAAAACGATCGACTGCTGACTCACCTCGGCGGCGAACAAGGCTCGCTGGAACGCCTCGGCGTGGTCATCGCGCCGGGCTACACCGTATCCAAACTGCTGTGGACCAAGGAACAGCATCCAGACGTTTTCTCCCGCATCGCACGAATCCTGCTGCCCCACGACTACCTGAATTTCTGGCTCACCGGTCGTGCGTGCAGCGAGTACGGTGACGCATCCGGCTCCGGCTATTTCAACGTGCGCGCCCGGCAATGGGATCTGCAACTGCTGCGCGACATAGACCCCAGCGGCCGTCTGCAATCCGCTCTGCCCGAGCTGATCGACGCCCATCAAGCGGTCGGCACGATCCTGCCGGCGATTGCCGAACAGCTGGGCATCAACCCCAACGCAATCGTGTCCAGCGGCGGCGGCGACAACATGATGGGCGCCATCGGCACCGGCAATATTCAACCGGGCGCGATCACCATGAGCCTCGGCTCATCCGGCACGGTGTACGCCTACGCCGAAGCGCCAAAGGTCAGCCCGGACGCGTCGGTCGCGACCTTCTGTTCGTCCAGCGGTGGCTGGCTGCCGTTGATCTGCACCATGAACCTGACCAATGCCACCGGCGCGATCCGCGAACTGTTCGACCTCGATCTCGATGCCTTCAACGCCTTGGTGGCCCAGGCTCCGATTGGCGCTGAAGGTGTGAGCATGTTGCCGTTCCTCAACGGCGAACGCGTGCCTCCCCTGCCCCACGCTACCGGCAGCCTGCATGGCCTGACGATCGATAACCTGACGCAAGCCAATCTGTGCCGCGCCGCCGTCGAGGGCACCACCTTCGGCCTGCGTTATGGACTGGATCTGTTGCGCCAGAATGGTTTACAAAGCCGCAGCATTTGCCTGATCGGCGGTGGTTCGAAAAGTGCGGTGTGGCGGCAGATCGTCGCCGACATCATGAACACCCCAGTGATCTGCACCGAACAGAGCGAAGCAGCAGCGCTGGGCGCGGCGATTCAGGCGGCGTGGTGCAAGTCATGGTCAAACGGCCACGAAGACTCCCTGGCCGACCTGTGCCAGCGCTGCGTGAAGCTCGACCTGAACAGTGAAACCCTGCCGGTTGCCGCGAATGTCGCGGCCTTCCAGCAGGCCTATGAACGCTATCGACTGCATGTCGCAACCTTATAAAGAGCAAACAACTATGTACCTGGTGTGTGGCGAAGCGCTGTTCGATTTCTTCAGCGAAGACGATGCCGGCGGACAGGCATCGAAAGTCAATTTCAAGGCGATTGCCGGTGGCTCGCCGTTCAACGTGGCGGTGGGCTTGCGCCGACTGGGCGTGGATTCGGCGCTGTTTGGCGGGTTGTCCACCGACTACCTCGGCCGACGCTTGCAGCAAGTGCTGCAGGATGAAGGCGTGCGCCCGGACTATCTGGTGGATTTCGCTGCGCCGACCACCCTGGCGATGGTCGCGGTGGGCGCCAATGGCTCGCCGCATTACAGCTTTCGTGGCGAGGGTTGCGCCGACCGCCAGTTGAGTCTGGCGCACCTGCCAACGTTGGGCCCTGAGGTGCGCGGTTTGCACTTCGGGTCCTTCTCGCTGGTGGTGCAACCGATTGCCGATACCTTGCTTGCGCTGGTGCAGCGTGAAAGCGGCAAGCGCCTGATCAGCCTCGACCCGAACGTGCGCCTCAACCCCGAGCCGAACATCGACCTGTGGCGCGAACGAATTGCTACGCTGGTGCCGTTGGCGGACTTGATCAAAGTCAGCGACGAAGACTTGAGCCTGCTGTACCCCGAACAGGATCCGGCGCGCGTCATCGAAGGCTGGCTGCAGCATCGTTGTCAGGTGGTGTTCCTGACCCGTGGCGGTGAAGGCGCGACCGTGTTCAGCCGTGTTCACGGCTCATGGTCGGTGCCGGCAAGCTCGGTGAAGATCGCCGATACCGTCGGCGCCGGCGATACCTTCCAGGCCGCGTTGATCACCTGGCTGACCGAGCATGAACTGGATTCGGTGGAAGGCGTGCAGCACCTCAGTCGCGAACAGATCGACGGCATGCTCAGGTTTGCCGTACAGGCGGCTGCCCTTACATGCAGTAAAACAGGTCCGGATTTGCCTTATCGCCACCAGTTGACCTGACCGCGTAGACTGGCGCCCTTTTTTGCACGACGGGATGACGGCTTTTGAATTCGGGGCGCACGGTTGGACTGTTGGTATTGGCGGCACTGTTGAGCGGTTGCGGAACATCGCCACCGCGTTCGCCGGAAAACCTCTGCGAGATTTTCCGCGAAAAAAGTGATTGGTACGACGCGGCGCAAGTCACGCAAAAGCGCTGGGGCGTACCGATCCAGGTGCCGTTCGCGATCATGTATCAGGAGTCCGGCTACCGCTACGACGCCAAGACGCCGCGCAAATACCTGTTGTGGGTGATCCCGTGGGGCCGTGTCACGACGGCGTCGGGTTATGCGCAGGCCAAGGACGAAGTCTGGTCCGACTACCAGAAAAGCACCGGCCGGTATGGCGCCGATCGCGAAGACTTCGACGACGCCATCGACTTTGTCGGCTGGTACATGGACAAGACCACCTCGATCAACGGCGTCTACAAGTACGACGCCTACAACCAGTACCTCAACTACCACGAAGGCTGGGGCGGTTTTCGCCAGAAGACTTACGCCAGCAAGGCGTGGCTGATGCCCACTGCGCGCAAGGTGCAGAACCGCTCGGACATGTACGGTCAGCAATACGCGGCGTGCAAGGACGATCTGAATCGCGGGTTCTGGAGCCGGTTCTGGCATTGGCTATAAATGTCAGGATCCCGGTGACATCGAGATCGCCATCGCGGGCAAGCCCGCGATGGCGTCAGTTCAGACACCACTGGCCCAAGGGTTACAACACCGAAAAGTTGTAACTCACAATCAACCGGGTCTCATCCACATCCCGGGCGAACTTCTCGTAGTTGGTGCGGTAAGTCGCATTACGCAACCGCAGGCTGACGTCCTTGAACGTCCCGGTCTGGATCACGTACTTCAGCTCGCTGTCACGTTCCCACTCTTTGCCTTCCTGATCGCTGCCCGGCACCTTGATGTGATCGCCGTTCACGTAACGGGTCAGGAAGCTCAGACCGTTGATGCCGATGGCCTTGAAGTCATAGTCATAACGCAGCTGCCAGGAACGTTCCTGCGCGGCGGCGAAGTCGTTGACCTGCACGTAGTTCACCAGGTACGGGTTGCTGCCATCCAGATACGGCATCGAATTGTCGCCGTTCATGCGCTGCCAGCCGGCACTGAAGGTATGACCGCTAATGCCGTAGGACAGCATGCCGCTCAGCGCGCGGTTGTCGATGGAGCCCGCTTTCGCCTCACCGCTGTCGGCGCTTTTCAGCAAACGCAGATCGGCTTTCAGCACACCGTCACCCAGCGGCTGGTTCGCCAAAAGACCTACGAAGTGCTGGCGATAAATGTCTTCCAGTTCGGCGTAGTGATATTGCGCGGTCAGGCGATCGTTGATCTTGTAGTCGAAGCCGTACATGTCGAAATGATCGGCGGTGGTGTTGCAGGCATAGCGCTTGTTCTTGCAGTGCACGCGGATGTCTTGCGAATCGGTCGAATCCCGCGCGGTGTACTTGTCCAGACGCGCAGCCATGAAGGTCAGGTCCTTCACCTCTTTCGAGGTCAGCATTGCGCCGTTGAACATGGTCGGCAGCAGGCGACCGTCGTTGTACTTGAGCAACGGCAGATCCGGCAGCAGCGCGCCATATTTCAGCACCGTGTCCGAGACTTTGACCTTGGCGGTCAGGCCCATCTTCGCGTACTGACCTTTCGAACCGCGCGGGTTCTCGCCGCTGGACGGCAACAGGCCGCTGTTGCTGCGATCCGGGCTGGAATCGAGCTGGAAACCCGCCATGCCCAGCGCATCGATACCAAAACCGACGGTGCCTTCGGTGTAGCCCGATTGCAGATTGAGAATAAAGCCCTGCGCCGACTCTTCGCGCTTGGACGCGCCCTGATCACTGGAAGTGTGCCCGTCACGGAAATCACGGTTGAAGTACACCGTGCGCGATTCGATCTTCGCCGTGGTGTCTTCGAGAAAACCGCTGGCCTGAACCTGCGCGGTAAAACCGGCGCACAGCACAAAGGCTCCGAAGCCAAGCGACTGGCGCGGGGTGATGAGGGGAAATGGGGGACGCATTGAAAACTCCAACAGAACAACGATTGCGCAGAGGCGCAAACAACCAGAAATAGCTCCCGTCCCGGCTCGATAAAGAACCGGGAGGCAGTGAACACGCGGGGTGAAGAACAATGATGGCAGATGGCTTTGACGTGCTACAGGCGACTTTAGTCTGAAACTGACTGGTTGTTCTCAAGCGGCGAATTCGGCAACGGCCGAATATCTTCCAGCCGTAAGTGCCGGTTTTACTGGGCAAAACAGTAGTTCTAAGGGTTTTCCCTATATCGCCGCACCACTGCTTCTACGGCATTTGCGCCTTGAACGAGGCGGTTTAATCCTGCACCATCCGCCCACGCTAATCCAAAGGACGGAAATAAAGGCATGCTGGACGCCAACGCTACCCACATTACCCTCACGCTCGAAGGCGCTTGCGCCGACCTGCAAGTCCTCAGCTTCACCGGTCGCGAAGCCCTCAACGAACCGTTCCGTTTCGACATCGAACTGGTCAGCGCCCGCCCCGACCTCAAACTTGAAGAACTCCTGCACAAGCCTGGCTGCCTGACCTTCGGCGCCACTGGTGAGGGCAAGATTCATGGTCTGGTGTATCGCATCGAGCAAGGCGACTCCGGCAAGACCCTGACCCGTTACAGCATCAGTCTGGTCCCGCAACTGGCCTACCTGCGGCACAACCATGACCAGCAGATTTTCCAGCAAATGACGGTGCCGAAGATCATCGCCCAGGTGCTGGAAGATCGCGGGATCCTGTCCGACGCCTACAGCTTCCAGCTCGGTGCCGAATACCCGGAACGTGATTACTGCGTGCAGTACGACGAATCCGACCTGCATTTCATCCAGCGCCTGTGCGAAGAGGAAGGCATTCACTTCCACTTCCAGCACAGCAGCAGCGGCCACAAACTGGTGTTCGGCGACGACCAGACCGTGTTCCGCAAACTGAAACCGGTGAACTACCAGCAAGACTCCGGCATGACCGCCGACAAACCGGTGATCAAGCGCTTCAACCTGCGCCTGGAAACCCGCACCAGCCGCGTCAGCCGCCGCGACTACGACTTCGAAAAACCGAAGATCCTGCCCGAAGGTGCCGTCAAATCCGAGTTCATGCCGGACCTGGAAGACTACGACTACCCAGGCCGCTTCACCACGCGCGAGCGCGGCAAGTTCCTCTCGACCCGCGCGCTGGAACGCCATCGCAGCGACTACAAACTCGCCGAAGGCAAAGGTGACGAACCGACCCTGACCACCGGCCATTTCATGACCCTGGCCGAACATCCGCGCGCCGAATGGAATGACATGTGGCTGCTGTTGGAAATCTTCCACGAAGGCAAACAGCCGCAAGTGCTGGGCGAAAACGTCACCAGCGACGTGACCGACAACAAGAGCGATTTCCATCAGGGCTACCGTAACTCGTTCGTGGCCACCCCGTGGGACGCCCACTACCGCCCTGCCCTCGCACACCCGAAACCGAAAGTCCTCGGCAGCCAGACCGCCATCGTCACCGGCCCCGGCGGCGAAGAAATCCACTGCGACCAGTACGGCCGCGTGAAAGTGCAATTCCACTGGGACCGCGAAGGCCAGGCTGACGACAAGACCACCTGCTGGCTGCGCGTCGCCAGCGGCTGGGCGGGAGCAGCCTACGGCGGCATCGCCATTCCACGGGTCGGCATGGAAGTGCTGGTGACCTTCCTTGAAGGCGACCCCGACCAGCCGCTGGTCACCGGCTGCCTGTACCACAAAGAAAACGTCGTTCCTTACGACTTGCCGGCGAACAAAACCCGCAGCACTTTCAAGACCCTCAGCTCCCCGGGCGGCAAGGGCTACAACGAGTTCCGCATCGAAGACAAGAAAGGCGTCGAGCAGATCTACATCCACGCCCAGCGCGACTGGGACGAAAACATCGAGCACGATCAGAAGATCCGCGTTGGCAACGAACGGCATGACACCGTTGAAGCCAATGTTTTAAGTGAGTTCAAGGTTGAAGAACACCGCATCACTCATCTGGATCGTGTCAGTGAGATGCGTGCCAACGATCACCTGACCGTGGGCGTGACTCAGCATGTGAAAGTCGGCACCGGGCAGTTCGTTGAAGCGGGCACGGAGATTCATTACCACGCCGGCGAAAAAGTGGTGATCGAAGGCGGCATGGAACTGACGGCCAAGGCTGGGGGGAGTTTCGTCAAGGTTGATGCGGGTGGCGTGACCATCAGTGGTGCGGAAGTGAAGGTCAATACTGGCGGTGCGCCGGGGGTTGGTTCTGGCATTCAGATCCTCGTGCCTTTCATTCCTGGCCTGGCAGCCCTCGACAAGGCCGGACGCTTGATGCAAACCCGGCTGAACCAAAAGATCGAGGCTGAATCGCTGGCCGTAGTGCCGAAGCTGAAGGCGCCGAAAGGCATCTGCGTTGAGTGCCTGAAGAAAGCCATGCGGGAAAAACTGGCCCTGCAATCGGGAGCCAATTGATGACGAAGGACGACGCAGCGAAAGCCTGGGCAGAGGCGCATAAAAACGCACAGTCGCGATTCGCAATCGTTGAAACGGGCCTGCTCAGCGAGCCTGCGCGGCAGCAATTTCTCAAATCCGATCCGTCACGCCGCCCCTTGATGCTTCAACCGGAGTTCGCCGAATTGCGCAACTACGGCCCATGGCTCGTGGACGTCAGCGACATGGAATTCGAGGCCTTTCTCGCCCACGAATACTTTACCGGCTGCACTGCCATGGCCAGCTGGATCCGCACCGACTGCCCCGCCGACAAACTCGCGGCGCACCTGAGCGACGCCTTGCTGGCAAAAAACGAAGCCGGCGAAGTCCTGATGATCCGCAGCTACGCCCCTGAAGTACTGCCGATGCTCCACGCCCGCGACGATCTGCCTTGGCATGCCTGGCTTTTCGGCCCGTTGCAAGAGTGGTGGGTGCCAACGGCGGATGATGAGTGGCAATGCTTCAAAGGGCTCAACCTGGAACAACCGGGCAAGTACCAGCCGATTTTCCTCGACGCCAAGTTATGGAAGGACATGGAGATCGACCCACTACCCTACAACCTGACCACCGAACTGGAGAAAGACGCGCCAGAGGTATTCACCAGTAGCTGCCACGGCGACCGGTTGAACCAGGTCAAGCAGGCGCTGGACGCAGGTCGCGCAGAAGGCTTGTCGGACCCGGAAGACGTCAGCCTGTTTGCCAGCCTGCAATTGATGGATCCCGAGTTCCCGGCGAATTGGCCGATGTGGGAAAAAGCCAAAGTGCGGACTGTTGGGGAGAAGTTGCCGCTTGGGGTTGTGATGAGGGAGTTGTCGGAGTGAGGTTCGGGATAGATATACGAGTCAGCTTTCCATATTTACCCGAGATGCATTCGACTGTTTTAGAAGTATCGCAAGATAAGGATCTCAAGAAATGACCGTGGCTATGAACATGAAGCGGCAAAAAATCTGGCGCCGCCGCAACCTGGTCATCGGGGTGCTTGTTTTACTGCTGCCTTTCCTAGGTTCGTACCTTTACAACCAGCTTCGTACGCCTGGGGCGATGCTGACCTCTGAAAACTACATGGACAGGCCTATATTCAGCTTTTGGGTAGATGATTTCTGGGGCGGAAATCTAGCGGCAATGGGAAGTGGTGGAATTACATGTTGCCAAGCTTTAAAAGGCCCCACCGTAAAAATATCTTGGATCCTTAGTATTACTGAAGAGCAATCAGAACAAGGTTTAAAACAAGAAGACCATGAAAGAATACTGCCGCTACCTGAGCAAAAACGGGGAGACCGTTATCTTCATGTGCGATTTCTGCCAGGGAATACTGTAGAAATAAAATGGAGCCCAAATCTCGACGATCCATTTGATACAGACCCAGAATCAGGATCAATTACTGAACAAGGACGTCAACAATGACTGACACACCCAGTTTGGATCGCGCTCAATCAGCAAGCGCAAAAGCGTGCGCGAGTTCGGACTCCGGAAAAAACTCTGTTTTACCCTGTGAATCCACACTGCATGTAGGTTTCTTTTTTGACGGCTTTAGCCGAAATTTGATTGATGACCTTAAAGAAAATCGCCCGACCAACATAGCTCGACTCTTCTTGGCCTACCCTGAGAGCAATCGAAAAGCGGATGTTCAGCCTAACGCTCACTACCGCAGATTTTACATATCAGGCTTAGGGTCAAAGTTTGATGAAACGCTAGGCGGCAGCGCTGAACTGAGTAATACCGGATTAGACGGAGCAATAAACAGAGCAAAAGACAGCGCCATAAAATCTCCTGAAGACACGATAAAGAACAGCCCACTCGACGCCGTCAAAGACGTCATTACAGGTAAAAAGTGGTGGGAGAGCCTGCTAAACAATTTCAAGGCCGGGAGTTTTGTTTCAAGCGTAGTTAAATCCGCGGCGCCTGCAACACTCGATATTTTTGGAATCACTCGTGACAACGAAGCTACCGCGACTTTTTTCAAGACTGGCGTTGATACCCGACTTGAAGCAGCGTTCAGTGTTTTGGAAGATGCACTAGACAAAGTCAAAGGAAAATCCAGCGCTCCGGTAAAACGCATTTCGGTTTCAGTTTATGGGTTTGACTTTGGAGCCACATTGGCTCGTGCCTTTGCTCATAAGCTGTTTGAGGAATGCGATCCAGCAACAACCAACTTTAAAGGCGCCAAGCTTGAAGTGAATTTTGCGGGCCTTTTCGATTCCGTAGATCGCAGTGGTGACAATTCCATCGTTGTCGAATATTTGATTCCGTTTGTCAACGTTGTGGATGATGGGGAATGCCTTCCAGGCCCCGTAAAATCTGCTCTTCACCTGGTCGCCGCTCATGAGTGTCAAGATTCCCGGCGCTCTAGGTTGATTGGTACGGGACCATCGACACCTAAGTGGGAGGAACGGCTAGTTCCAGGTACGTCTTATGATGTTGGCGGAGGCCTAAAAAAAGATGATGTACCGCATAGCCCGGAACTCCATTTGGCAAGCCTGCACGAAATGTATCACGCTGCATGTCGTGCAGGTGTTCCTTTCCCTCCACTTAGTGATCTGAAAAAAATAGACCTTGCCGTCGCTAAGTTATTTACTTTGAACGACCATCTAAATGGCATTAGCGCCATTGGGGCAAGTAATAACTACATGAGTAAAGCAGGCAACAACAAAGTTTCCGCAGAAAGCTTTTTAGCTCACCGACGTTTGTACATCCAACGATTACGTGGTCTGTGGGAGCTTTATCGCGGGCAACACAAAGCATACGACGACGCAGAGGAGCGCCTTCAACGTCCCGTTCTTGGCAAACAAGGTTCAATCGCACGGGCGATGGGGATGAGCAGTGAAAGCGATGCTGACGCTGCAAAACGTGATCAGGCTCTAAAGCAAACGCAGCAAGACAAGGCTGCCCTTCGGAAAGAACTGTCTTGGCTCGAAGAGGTGGATCGCGAAGCATGGAGGCTGAAGACCAGTTTCCCTTCAGCCACCGTAAAAGCCTTGCTGGACGAATGGTACAGCCCTGTGCCCAAAAACCTCAGTTTCGATGTTGAGGACCTGCTTGAGTTTTATGTTAACGATCAATACATGGTTCAACAGTTTCCCCAGACCCTGTCCACTCCGATACCGAAGTATTTCCGCGTTAGGGAGTTCGACATTCCGAGCCTGAATAAAACAAAAGGCATGGCACCGGATTATCTGGAACAGACGATGCGTAAGCCATCGACGAGATCGTCCGGCACATCGACCTGAAGCAAGGAAAAATCTACCGCGGGGCTCAAGACGAAACCCTCGACAGACGAAATTGGATTTCATTGATTTGATAGATATTTCTTCCGATGCGCGCCGCCGACGGACTTGGCGGCGAAGACAAATAGCGTTGGGTGTGTTGGCTTTGCTGCTTACCTATGCCGCCCCGAAAATCATTGGCCTGCTCCGTACGCCCGGCGCCATGCTGACTTCGGAGAACTACACAGATCGACCGATTTTCAGCTTCTGGGTAAATGATTTTTGGGGTGGAAATCTGTTCGCAATGGGGGGCGGCGGGATTATGTGCTGCCAGAAAATCGAGGGGGAAACGGTTCATGTCAAATGGATCCTCGACATGACAGGCGAACAGTTCCGCCAAGGTCTGCGGCAAGAAGATCATGAAGTGACTTTGCCGCTGCCACGACGCAAGCGCGACGATCAGTATTTACATGTTAGGTTTTTGCCCGGAAATGCCGTCGAGCTGAAATGGAGTTCTGACTTGACCAGCCCGTTTGATTCCAATCGGGGCTAGGCGCTCACGCTTTGGACTTTACAAGCCCACGCATCAAAGCTCAAAACGGGCAGAGATACTCCGCCCGTTCGTGTTAAACCGTCCCGTAAATCATCAAACCGGCGCCTGCCAGTTCAACATTTTCTGCTGCGCAACCTGCAGCAGATCACTGCCATCCTGCGTCAGCAGGTACAGCGCATGGGTGATGTGGGGAATGTCCTGGACGTCGGCGTATTTGAAGCACAGGCAGTGCAGGGTTTCGAGCAGGTCGGCTGCGGCGCGGATGCGTTGCACGGCGGCTTCGAAGAGGTCTTTCGGGTTGGCTTGGGTGTCGATGACCAGCGGTGCGCTGTCGGTGACGCCGCTGTTGAGCGGGAGGTAGCGAGCGGAGCTTGGTTTCAGGATTGGCATTGTCATTACTCGATAGGCTTCATTGACCCGCCGACACCGTGACCAAACGATGGGAGGCGGACTGTATGCAAGGCTTGGTCAACTGAGAAACCCGATCAGCTCGCCCGAAGGCGCCCCTGCACACAGCCGCCACAGCAATGTACTCCGAAGACGTGAGTGTCCGCGGCGCGAATCATGGCACAGATGTGTCGAGTTTTTCAGGTGACCAAACCTAAGTCGCTGATTTTGCAGCGACGCCAAACCATAACCGCCCCACTCCAACAGCCGAAAGCAGACAAGGCATCCACCCTTGTAGGAATCCGCCGAGACTCCCCCGCGAAACAATCCCCACCCAGACAGCCGGCGTTCAGCCCCGTTAACCATCGCTTAACGCCGCGGTCAAAGACTCTACTGAACCGCACGCCCTCAGCCCCTGGCTGACGCCGAGTGCGGCAGGTTTGGCTTGCAACATGCCGAACTCAATTTCCGTCGCACCGGAGTCCATCATGAACATTCGTCCGTTCCTGCTCACCACCGCCCTCGCCTGCACCGCATTTGCCGGGCTGGCCCAGGCCAATGACACCTCCAAGGCTGTTCCCTATGAATACGGCATGCCGTTGCATGTGGCCAAAGTGGTTTCTCTGACTGAGCCACCGACTCAGGAATGCAAGGTCATCACCGCCGACATGAAGTACATCGACAACGCCGGCAAGCCCGAGGAAATCAGTTATCGGAAATTGTCTGACGCGTGCAGTTTCCAAAACTGACAGAAAGCTCTGATTTGCGGCGTTGCGGTAGGCGAGCACGGGTCTCGGAGGGTATGCTCGGGGCCCTCCTCACTGCCGCAAGGATTCGCCATGCAGTTGTCGTTTCGCACGCTCTCGACCATCACCTTCTGCCTGTGTTTTCTGCTTTCTCTTGCATGGGGTCTGGCGCCACAGCTGTTGCTGGCGATCTGGAGCATCGAGTATTCGGAGGCAGCCGGATTCGTCGCACGGCGCATGGCGGTGCTGTTTGCGGCGTTGGGGGTGATGTTTTATCTGGTGCGCAACGCGCCGGTGTCGATCGCGCGCAATGCCCTGAGCAACGGCTTTATCGTCGGCTGTTTTGGCCTGGCGGTGCTGGGGTTTGCTGAATGGCTCAACGGCCACGCCGGCCCCGGGATTCTGCTCGCGGTGCTTGTCGAGTTCGCGCTGGGCCTTGGCTTCTTGCAGGCCCGGCGCGTGACGGTCGAACTGGGTGAAACAGTCGGTTAGACGACTCGGGATCGCGGCACTGAATGGGTTGCCGTATGTTGCGCAAGATCCGAGCGCAACCCGGCGATCAGGCCGTTGATTTCGCGACAACTGTTCAGATGACTGGCATCGATGCCACTCACCAGAAGCTCAACCTGATCGGTCTGGTGATCGCCATACACCTTGACGGTCATCGACAGATCCGGGGACAGCGTGCACTGGCAGCGTTTTGGTAGAAAGCTGCTTTCTATGATGTTGCGCAGTTCCAAGGCAGACAGAAACATGGCGAAACCTCTCCTTACTGTGAGACTGCCAATCAAGTATTCACGTTGACCGTTGCCACGCTTTCCCACGGGTGTATCCCCGCTGAATCCTTGGGTGTGACAAGCGGCTGTACTGCGAAATGCCCATTGGAGTGTAGGCGCCCAAAGTCGGTGCGCCGCACCAAATCAACGCATAAAACGTGCCTTTCATCGGCTCGCTTTCACCTCCTTGCAAATCAATGGCTTGGCAAAAAAGCAGGCAACTGGCCAGTTGCAAAATGCAAGATTTGATCGTGCAGGCAATGCAATTTGCATGCGGCTGGCGGTTTGCATTCACCGGCCATGGCAGTGAGAATGCCCGTCAACCAACGTACACCCGCCAGGAGGCTTCAATGGGAAATTTCACTGTATACGCGACCGCCGGCCTGATGCTCGCCAGCCTGTCCACCCTCACCCACGCCGCCAAACTTGAAGACACCGCGCCTTATCTGAAGGCTGAAGCGGGCTTCACGCGCCAGGTCATCCACCTGCCGCAACAGGCTCAGGAAGAAAACTTCAAAGTCGAAATCCTCGCCGGCAAGACCCTCGAAGTCGACTGCAACCGTCAGCGCCTGGGCGGCACCCTCGAAGAGAAAAACCTCGAAGGCTGGGGCTATCCGTTCTACCGCCTGGAAAAGGTCAGCGGCCCGATGAGCACGCTGATGGCCTGCCCACCCGGCACCCAGAAAAAGCGCGCGTTCGTACCGGTGATCGGTGACGGCTTCACCGTGCGCTACAACAGCAAGCTGCCGATCGTGGTTTACGCACCAGCGGACGTCGAAGTGCGCTATCGCATCTGGTCTGCCTCGGACAAGGTCGGCGTCGCCATTCCCGAGTAACTCGCCAAGGAGCATCGGCATTGATTACCTGCCACGTCAGATACGTGATTGACCCCTACCAGCTGGGCGCATTCGAAACCTACGCCAGGACATGGCTTGGCATCGTCGAACGCTTGGGCGGAACGCATCACGGCTACTTCCTGCCCTCGGAAGGCGCGAGCAATATCGCGTATTGCCTGTTCAGTTTCCCGTCGCTGGCGGATTACGAAAGCTATCGCCACATCGCACTGACCGACCCGGAAAGCACGGCACTGGTGGCCGATCTGGTCGAAAAGAAGTTCATCGTCAGCTACGAGCGCAGTTTTCTGCGCCCGTTGTTGCCCTGAGTCCTTTCACGCTGAAACACCGCATGCCGCCGCTCGTTCGGCGACGTGGCGCAAGCTGTCGAAGTTGATATTGGCGCCGGAATCGATGGCGATAAACGTCTGATTCCGTGCGCCGGTTTGCGTCACGTACTGTTTAATGCCCGCGACCGCCAAAGCGCCGGAAGGCTCGGTGATCGAGCGGGTATCGTCGTAGATATTCTTGATCGCCGCGCAGAGCTCGTCGTTGCTGACGGTGATGACCTCATCCACGCAGAAGCGGCAAACCTCGAACCCGAAGGCGCCGATCTGCGCCACCGCCACGCCATCGGCGAATGTGCCCACGTTGGGCAGCACTACTCGCTCATTCGCTTGCATGGCAGCCTTCAGGCAGGCCGAGTGCTCCGACTCCACGCCGATGATCCGTACTTCAGGTCGCAGGTATTTCACGTACGCCGCGATGCCGGCGATCAACCCGCCACCGCCCACGGGGACGAAGATCGCATCCAGTGTGCCTTGATGTTCGCGCAGGATTTCCATCGCAACCGTGCCTTGGCCAGCGATCACATCGGGATCGTCGAATGGCGAGACGAATGTTCGGCCGGTCTGCTCGGCAAGTTGCAGCGCGTGGGCCAGGGCAAACGGAAAGCTTTCGCCATGCAATAGCGCCTCGGCTCCGCGACTACTGACGCCCAGCACTTTCAACTCAGGCGTGGTCGCCGGCATGACAATGGTCGCGGCAATGCCCAGTTCCCGCGCCGCCAGCGCTACGCCTTGGGCATGATTGCCCGCTGAAGCCGTGATCACTCCGCGCGCCTTCTGCTCGTCGCTCAACTGCACCAGTTTGTTGTAGGCACCACGGATCTTGAAGGAGAACGTCGGTTGCAGGTCTTCGCGCTTGAGCAGGATCCGATTACCCAGCGCCTCGGACAGCGCCGGCGCCGGTTGCAGCGGCGTACGCACCGCCAGTTCATACACCGGCGCGGCGAGGATCTTTTTCACGTACTGCTCAAGCAAGGCTTGCTGGGCGGGGCTGTAGCGCATGGTCGTCTCCTGACGTTCGATTCAGAACCCCGGAGACAGAAAGTGAAAACCCGCCTCTAGGGCGGGTTGGGTGCTGCAGTCGTGAGCTAGCCCGCCAAATGAGGAATGGCGGTAATAATGCTTGGCTGGCAGCGCAGTACGGTGGAAGTCATGGGCCCGAAATTAGCTCGGGCGCTGCGGGCAAGTCAATGGCGAATTTTGCTTTCATTTCGCCAGACGCCTGAGCCCAAACAGCATCCCGCCCGCCCCCAGCAGCATTGCCGCGAGAAACAACGGGTACGACACCCACCACGGCGTGCCGGCGGTCATCATGCTGAATTCCGACATGCCGCCAATGCTCGCGATCAGGTTGAGCGGCAGGAACACGACGTTGATCAACGTCAGTTTGCGCAGCAGGTTGTTCATGCTGTTGTTCATCAAGTTACCCCGGGCGTCGATCAGCCCGGAGAACACCGTCGAGTAGATTTCCGCCTGCTTGTAGCACTGGTTGTTTTCGATGATCAGGTCGTCGATCAGCCCGATCGCTTCGCTGCCGAAATGCTGTTTTTCCGCGTGATTGCGCAGTCGCGTCAGCACCGCGCCGTTGCTGTGCAGGGCGTTGATGTAATAGATCAGGCTTTCGCTGAGGTTGAACATCTGCACCAGATGCTGGTTCTGCATCGAGGCGTTGAATTTCTGCTGCAACTCCCGGGCGACCAGTTTGATCACCTTCAGATGCCCTAGGTAGTGATGGATGTTGTTGAACAGCAGATCCAGCAACACATCCAGCGGCGTGTTCAATGGCTGGCGTGTGCCGACTCCGTGCAGCGGCGTGTCGTCCGTGGCGATCACCAACAACTGGCCCGGTGAGAACAGCAAACCGCAGGACGACACCTCGAAGGCCAGGCTGCCACCACCGGAATAGTTTTCCGGGCGTTTCCAGATCAGGAACAAGTGATCGGGGTGAAACTCGATCCGCGACACTTCGTCCGGATCCAGCGCCGAGGCCAGCGCGTGTTCATCAAGCTTGAAGTGACTGTGCAGCAAGTCGCGCTCGGCCGCGTCGGGGTCGCTGAACAGCATCACCTCGGCGTCCAGTCGCTCGACCCGCTGCAAACCGCCGTGATTCAGTGCAAAGCTGTTGATCATCGGCCGGTCACCAGGCCTGGCCACGGCGCTTGAGTTCGAGACGCCGCACAAACTCTTCCAGCACCAGCGAATACAGATCGTCCTGCAAATAAGCGTCTTCGATGCCGGCGTCGAGGTTCGGGTTGTCGTTAACCTCGATTACCACCACCTTGTCGCCAGCCTGTTTCAGATCAACGCCGTACAAGCCGTCGCCGATCAGGTTGGCGGTTTTCACCGCCAGCTCCACCACTGCGCGCGGCGCTTCGTGAATCGCCAGCGTGCGGCATTCGCCGTTGACGTCCTGACCCTTGGCCTTGTGGTTGTAGATCTGCCAATGGCCCTTGGACATGAAGTACTGGCAGGCAAAGATCGGTTTGCGGTTGAGCACGCCGATGCGCCAGTCGTACTCGGTGTAGAAAAACTCCTGGGCCAGCAACAGCACCGAATGCTCGAACAGCTCGGCGGTGGCCTCCAGCAAAGCCTCTTGGCTCTCGACCTTGATCACGCCACGGGAGAAGCAACCATCCGGGATCTTCAGCACCAACGGAAAACCGAGGCGTTCGCCGACCCGTTCGAAGTCTTCGGGTCGCTCCTTGTAGAGGATTTCCGTGGCGGGCATGCCCAGTTGATGGCTGTTGAGCAGATCCGTGAGATAGACCTTGTTGGTGCAGCGCAGGATTGACGTCGGGTCGTCCATCACCACCAGCCCTTCGCTTTCAGCCTTCTTGGCGAACCGGTAAGTGTGGTTGTCGACGCTGGTGGTCTCGCGGATCAGCAAGCCGTCGTACTCGGCCAGCCTTGCGTAGTCCTTGCGTTCGATCAGCTCGACATCGATGCCCATGCCCTTGCCGACCCGCACAAAGTTTTCCAGCGCGCGGGCGTTGGACGGCGGTAACGCCTCCTGCGGATCGTGCAGGATCGCCAGGTCATAACGCGCCACTTGCGGCGAACGCGGAACACGCCAGATCTTGCGGCTGAAGCCATCCAGCGCATTGGCGAACTGATCTTCCTGATCGTCACGCAACTTGTGCAAGGCACCGGACTTTATACCTTCGATGTGCCAGCCATTAGTTCGGCGAAACTCAACTAACAGAATCGGACACGGAAACACTTCAAACAATTGTCGGGCCAGATCCTGCAACGGCTCGATATGGGTTCTACCGAAATAAAGTGTCAGCGTAAAACCTTCGGTGTCGCTGTAGAGATGATGGCTGAGGGCTTTTTCCAGGGTTTTATCCAGGTCATCCAGCGCCAGGCCGTAAAGCGATTTTCGGGTCAGTTCGCTGATGGTCCGCACCGAGGGAATCACCTTGTGCCCCCGGGCTTCAGCCAGCAGCGAGCAGTAATAGCCGTGGCCCAGGTACTTGTAGCTGCGGCACAGATTGATCACCTGCACCCGTTTTCCTGGCTCGTTTTCGGGTGGTTGTTCAAGGTATTCCTGGGCCGTCAGGATGTCTTCGCTGGGAAAGTACGAGGCCCAGTCTTCCTTGCGTTCGACGATGATCAACACTTGACTGGAAGTTCTGATCTGCGGTTTTAAATAAGTTGCCGGTGGCAAACTTTGACTGGATACTTCGCGCCAATGACCCTGTACCGCTGACATAGAAATTGATCCGTTGGAGAACAAGAGCTTTTCTATTAAGCACGAAGTTTTTCGAAAGTCCCGTTTCGTTACGTAACTTTTACGGTGGTCATATGAATGCTGTTTTTCGCCTGGCGGTCGTTGATGATTTGCCTGCGTTGCTCACGCTGGAGATGCACTGCTTCACCACGGACCGGCTCACACGCCGCAGTTTCCAATGGATGATCACTCGGGCCCACGGGCAATTATGGGTGGCCGAGCGCGAGGGCCAACTGGCCGGGTATGCGTTGGTGCTGTTTCATCGCGGCACCTCGCTGGCCCGGCTGTATTCGATTGCGATTGCTCCCGAAGCGCGCGGCGGCGGTCTGGGCAAACAATTGCTGCAACGGATCGAGGCCTGCGCACTTGAGCACGACTGCGCCTATCTGCGGCTGGAAGTGCGCACCGATAATCCCGCCGCCATCGCCCTATACGAGCGCAACGGCTACCGGCGCTTCGCACTGATCCATGACTACTACGAGGATCACGCCGACGCGCTGCGTCTGGAAAAACGCATTCTCCAGCACCGCGACTCACGCAACATCAAAGTCCCCTATTACCGACAAACCACCGATTTCACCTGCGGCCCGGCCTGCTTGCTGATGGCGATGGGGGCGCTGCAGGCCGATCGTTTGCTGGAGCGCCGCGAGGAATTGCAGTTGTGGCGCGAGGCAACCACGGTGTTCATGACAGCCGGCCATGGCGGTTGCAGCCCGCAGGGCCTGGCACTGGCGGCGTGGCGCCGGGGTTTCAACGTACGTTTGCAACTGAGCATGAGCGGGCCGCTGTTTCTCGACGGCGTGCGCAATGCGCATAAAAAAGACGTCATGCGCCTGGTCCATGACGAGTTCATGGCGCAACTGAACGACACCGATGTCGATCAAGTGATCGGCGTAGCGCTGGATTTACCCACGTTGCTGGCCAACGGTGGACAGCCTCTGGTGCTGATCAGCAGCTATCGCCTGACCCGTTCCAAGTCGCCGCACTGGGTGATCGTCACCGACTGCGATGAAGACTTCGTCTACCTGCACGATCCTGATGTCGATCACAGCCAGCATCGCCAGCCCATGGACTGCCAGCACGTGCCGGTCAGCCATGGGGAGTTCGAGAAAATGTGCCGCTTCGGTCGTGGCAAGCTGCGGGCGGCGGTGGTGCTTTATGCCCGCTCACCCGCATGAACGGGATTACTTGAGTCCGACCTTGTACAGCGAACCGTCGGACTCATCGGTCAGCACATACAGGTAACCATCCGGCCCCTGGCGCACATCACGGATCCGCTGTTTCAGTTCGCCCAGCAAGCGCTCTTCATGAACCACCTTGTCGCCATCGAACTGCAAGCGGATCAGTTCCTGCGTCACCAGCGCGCCGATGAACACGTTGTGCTGCCACGGTTTGAAGCGATCGGCATCGTAGAAAGCCATACCGGTGACGCCCGGGGATTTTTCCCAGACATGGTGGGGCCCTACCGTGCCTTCGGCGGTTTTGCCCTTGGCTTCCGGGATCGGTTGCATGGAGTAGTTGATGCCGTGGGTCGCCAGTGGCCAGCCGTAGTTCTTGCCGCGCTCGATAATGTTCACCTCGTCGCCGCCGCGCGGGCCGTGCTCGTTTTCCCACAAGGTGCCGGTCCACGGGTTGAGCGCAGCGCCCTGTGGGTTGCGATGGCCGTAGGACCAGATCTCCGGGCGTACGCCGGACTGGCCGACAAAGGGATTGTCATCGGGTACTTTGCCGTCGGGGTAGATCCGCACGACCTTGCCTTGCAGCTTGTCCAGATCCTGCGCGGTCGGGCGGTCGTTGTTTTCGCCCAAGGTGATGAACAGGTAACCATCCCGATCGAACACCAGCCGCGAGCCGAAGTGGTTGCCGACCGACAGTTTCGGCTCCTGACGGAAGATCACGTTGAAGTCCTTCAGGGTTTTCAGGTCATCCGACAGGCGCCCGCGCCCGACCGCCGTTCCTGCCTTGTCACCTGCACCGCCGCCCTCGGCGTAGGACAGGTATACAAGGCGATCCTGTTTGAAATCCGGCGACAGGACCACGTCGAGCAATCCGCCCTGCCCCTTGGCCCAGACGTCCGGCACACCGGTGATCGGCGCGGACAGTTTGCCGTCAGCGCCTACCACGCGCAGGTTGCCGGGGCGTTCGGTGACCAGCATGCCCTGACGATCCGGCAGGAAAGCCAAGGCCCAAGGATGCTCCAGCCCCTGGGTAATCGTCGTGACTTCAAGGGTGCCCTGCTCGCTTTGCAGCTCTTTGGGAGCGGCGGCGAATGCCGGGGCGGCGATCAGTGCACTGGCACACAGGCCGGCCAGAAGGGTTTTACGCAACATGCACGATTCCTTTTGTTCGTTTGAAGGGCTGACAGAAGCGGTTCTGCCATTCAACGGTTGCTCCCGCTGTCACGGGCTGGAGGGTTGGGAATGAAGGTGGGGGGCGTGCTCGGTACCGAGCGCAGCGGCTGGCCGTTGCCGATGCCGCGGTTTTCCAGGGTCGGCGGCCGTGGCACAGGCACCGTGTTCGGCCCGCGAAGCGGCGGAGCACTGGGCTGGGTGCCCTGCATGCTGTTGGGGTTTGCCCGGCGAATCGGGCTGTTGTAGGGGTTGCTGCTGTTGCCGGTCGGACTTTGCGCCAGCAACAGCGATGAATGCGTGGTGGCGCCCTCGGCGTGAACCAGCCCGCCACTGAGGGCCAGCAACGCAATGCCAAGCAGGAAACGGTTCATGAGCGGCCTCTCTTGATGCGCGTGTTTTGATGCATGTGGCTTAGAGCCTTCGAGTCCACGCTACGCCGTGGGTTCGGATTTGTTAACCCGTCACCTCTAAACAAGATGTAACACGGCTTGACCTGCCGTTTACCTCTGCCCCCGCAAACAACGGAAACTTTTGCGCCGGGCCACGGGTCACCCGAACATCACTCGGAGAACAGCACCATGGCTCGGGCAATCTGGAAAGGCGCAATCAGTTTCGGTCTGGTGCACATCCCCGTGGCGCTGGTCTCCGCGACCTCGTCCCAGGGCGTCGACTTCGACTGGCTCGACAGCCGCAGCATGGATCCGGTCGGCTATAAACGGGTCAACAAGGTCACCGGCAAGGAAGTCACCAAGGAGCACATCGTCAAAGGCGTGCAGTTCGAAAAAGGCCGCTACGTGGTGCTCAGCGAGGAAGAAATCCGTTCGGCGCACCCGGTTTCGACCCAGACCATCGACATTTTCGCTTTCGTCGATAGCGAGCAGATACCACTACAGAACATCGATACGCCCTACTATCTGGCCCCGGACAAGCGCGGCGGCAAGGTCTACGCCTTGCTACGTGAAACACTGAGCAAAACCCGGAAGGTCGCCCTCGCCCGAGTGGTTTTACACACGCGCCAGTATCTGGCGGCGTTGATGCCGCTGGAGTCGGCGCTGGTGCTGGTGAAGCTGCGCTGGCCGCAGGAAGTGCGCAGCCTCGACGAACTGGCGCTGGGCAGTGAGGTGACCAAGCCGCAGTTGGCCAAGGGTGAGCTGGACATGGCCAAACGGCTGGTGGAAGACATGACGGCGGACTGGACGCCCGAGGACTACAACGACGAGTTCGAAAACAAGATCATGGCGCTGGTGGACAAGAAGGCCCACGAGGGCAAGATCGAGGACGTTGAAACCGTTGATGGCGAAGAAGAGCGCAAGTCTGCGGATGTTATCGACCTTACCGAATTGCTCAAACGCAGCCTCGGCGGGAAAGCCCCGGCCAAACCGGCGAAGAAGACCGCCAGCAAGACAACAGCGGCGAAGAAGACCAAAAAAGCCTCGTGAAAATGAAATCGGGCGACTGTCTTTCAACAGTCGCCCGATTCGTCAAATCAGAATGAAGATCGCCAGCAGACCGCCGAAGATCGCCCACTTTTCCATGTAGTAAAGCTTGCGATTGCGTTTTTTCAGCTCTTTGCCGCGCAGGCGAATCTTGTAGATCTTGGTAAACAAGCGGTTGATGCCACCCGTGCGGTCACCCGCATCGTTAGGCGCACCGGCCGCCGACATCACGGTGCGGCTGAACCAGCCATTGAACGCCGCTGCCCAGCGGTACTTCATCGGACGCTCGACGTCGCAGAACAGGATGATGCGGTTCTGGTCGGTGGTGTTTTCCGCGTAGTGAATGAAGGTCTCGTCGAACATCACTGCTTCGCCATCACGCCAGTGATAGTTCTCGCCATCGACGTTGATGTAGCAACCGGCATCATTCGGCGTTTCCAGACCCAGGTGATAACGGTAGGAACCGGCGTACGGGTCGCGGTGACGAACCAGTTTCGAGCCCGGCGGCAGCTCGGCGAACATTGCGGCCTTGATCGAACCGATGCTCTGCACCAGCTCAGTGGTACGCGGGCACAGTTGCAGCGCCGACGGGTGGCTGTCGCCGTACCACTTCAGGTAGAAACGCTTCCAGCCGGTCTTGAAGAACGAGTTGAAACCGACGTCGTCGTACTGGTTCGAGCGCTTGATCTCGCCGGCGCGCAGCAGGTTGCGGCCTTCTTCACGGATTTCTTCCCAGTGCGTCTGCAACGGAGTCAGGTCGGGGAAGTCCTTCGGGTCCAGGTACGGTGTGTTGGGCTTTTTCGAAAACAGATAAAGGAAGCAATTGATCGGCGCCAGAAATGACGAGTGATCGCTCAGTTGACGACCAAGTTTGTGGCGCACGCGACCGCGCAGATGAACGTATGCAATGGAAATGACATATACAGCGGCAATGATGAGTTTCACGGAAATCGTCACACGTCAGAAGTGAACAAACTGCACGCCTTTAGGGCTGTGGCCCAAGGTCTGTGGCAGTGGTCTGAAAACAAAAAGCGTCCCGGTGGCGCATCCTTGAGCCCATGCCGTACAAGGCATTGGGTGAATGGATGGCATTTTAGCCACAGTTTGTAAGCAATAGTGAACACTGATCTGTGAAAAACTGTCCCGCGATAGCACCAAACGGCAATCGGGATGTCACCGCCCTATCGTTTAAAGAGCCAGACCAGTACAATCGCCGCCAAACTTTACGCGCCCCCTTGGTTGATGACGGGATTGTCCCGCCTCAGCGCACTTCGACTCGGGCCAAGCGCTCCGGCTGCACCCTCGCTACTCAGCACGCTTCGCAGGAAAAACCTTTGATTTCTACAGCTAACATCACCATGCAGTTCGGCGCCAAGCCGCTGTTTGAAAACGTTTCGGTCAAATTCAACGGCGGCAACCGCTACGGCCTGATCGGCGCCAACGGTTGCGGCAAGTCGACCTTCATGAAAATCCTCGGCGGCGACCTCGAGCCGTCCGGTGGCCAGGTCATGCTGGAGCCGAACGTACGCCTGGGTAAATTGCGCCAGGATCAGTTCGCCTACGAAGAATTCACCGTGATCGACACCGTGATCATGGGTCACGAAGAGCTGTGGAAGGTAAAGGCCGAGCGCGACCGCATTTACTCGCTGCCGGAAATGAGCGAAGAGGACGGCATGGCCGTGGCCGAGCTGGAAACCGAGTTCGCCGAGATGGACGGCTACACCGCCGAATCCCGCGCAGGTGAACTGCTGCTGGGTCTGGGCATTCCTTTGGAACAGCATTTCGGCCCGATGACCGAAGTTGCGCCGGGCTGGAAGCTGCGTGTCCTGTTGGCCCAGGCACTGTTCTCCGATCCGGAAGTGCTGCTGCTCGACGAACCGACCAACCACCTGGACATCAACACCATCCGCTGGCTGGAAACGATTTTGACGGCGCGTAACAGCACCATGATCATCATTTCCCACGACCGTCACTTCCTGAACAGCGTCTGTACCCACATGGCTGACCTGGACTACGGCGAGCTGCGCCTGTTCCCGGGCAACTACGACGAGTACATGACTGCGGCGACCCAGTCCCGCGAGCAACTGCTGTCGGACAACGCCAAGAAGAAAGCCCAGATTGCCGAACTGCAAACGTTCGTCAGCCGCTTCTCGGCCAACGCCTCGAAAGCCAAACAGGCCACTTCCCGTGCCAAGCAGATCGACAAGATCCAGCTGGCCGAGGTCAAGCCATCGAGCCGCGTGAGCCCGTTCATCCGTTTCGAACAGACCAAGAAGCTGCACCGCCAGGCCGTGACCATCGAGCAGATGTCCAAAGGCTTCGACGGCAAGACCCTGTTCAAAAACTTCAGCTTCACCGTTGAAGCCGGCGAGCGCGTAGCGATCATCGGCCCGAACGGTATCGGCAAGACCACCCTGCTGCGCACGCTGATGGGCGAACTGACCCCGGACGCAGGCACGGTCAAGTGGACCGAAAGCGCGGAGCTGGGTTACTACGCTCAGGACCACGCCCACGACTTCGAAGACGATGTCAGCCTGTTCGACTGGATGGGTCAGTGGACTCAGGGCGAGCAAGTGATCCGTGGCACCCTCGGTCGCATGCTGTTCTCCAACGACGAGATCCTCAAGTCGGTGAAGGTGATTTCCGGTGGTGAGCAAGGTCGCATGCTGTTCGGCAAGCTGATCCTGCAAAAGCCGAACGTTCTGGTGATGGACGAACCGACCAACCACCTGGACATGGAATCGATCGAGGCGTTGAACCTGGCGCTGGAAAACTACCCGGGCACGCTGATCTTCGTCAGCCACGACCGTGAGTTCGTATCGTCCCTGGCCACGCGCATCATCGAGCTGAGCCCGAACGGCGTGACCGACTTCAGCGGCACCTACGACGATTACCTGCGCAGCCAAGGCGTAGTGTTCTAAGTCGAATCGAGCGGTAAACAGAAAGCCCTGTCCTTGTGACAGGGCTTTTTGCATTTCTGAGTGACAACCGTTTCGTGGCCGAAAAATCGCCAGCAGGCTGGCTCCCACAGGAGAACACATTTCAAAATGTTGGAGCGAGCCTGCTCGCGATAGCGTTCCAAAGCACACAAAATAGTTAGCCTGCTTTCTTTTATTTCAACGCCACGCCATGATGCGGACTCTCCCACCGCCGCCCGCGAACGAGTCCTCATGTCTGCGCAGCAACAGCCACCGCAAAGCTCCATGGCGATCACCCTGCAGATCGTCTCCATCGTTTTCTATACCTTTATTGCCTTCCTCTGCATCGGCCTGCCGATTGCGGTGCTGCCCGGCTATGTGCACGAGCAATTGGGTTTCAGTGCCGTAATCGCGGGGCTGGTGATCGGTTCGCAATACCTCGCCACCCTGCTCAGCCGGCCAATGGCCGGGCGCATGTCGGACACCGTCGGCACCAAACGGGCAATTGTGTATGGCTTGTCGGGGATTGTGCTCAGCGGTGTGCTGACGCTGGTTTCGACGCTGCTGCAGAGCTTGCCGTTGTTGAGCCTGTCGATCCTGATCGTCGGTCGCCTGCTGCTGGGGATCGCCCAGGGCCTGATCGGCGTCGGTACCATCAGTTGGTGCATGGGCCAGGTCGGTGCCGAACACACCGCGCGCTCGATTTCGTGGAACGGCATCGCGTCTTACGGCGCGATTGCCATCGGCGCGCCGTTGGGCGTGGTGATGGTCGCCGACTATGGTTTCGAGAGCCTTGGCATTGCATTGTCGCTGCTCGCGGCCGGCGCCTTGCTGCTGATTCGCAACAAGCCGTCGGTGCCGGTGGTCCGCGGCGAACGGCTGCCGTTCTGGGCGGTGTTCGGGAGGATTGCGCCGTTTGGCGCCAGTCTGAGCCTGGCGTCGATTGGCTACGGCACGCTGACCACGTTCATTACCCTGTATTACCTCAATCGCGGCTGGACCGGCGCGGCGTACTGCCTGACCGTGTTCGGTGTGTGTTTCATTCTGTCGCGGCTGCTGTTCATTTCAGCCATCGGGCGTTTCGGTGGATTCACCTCGGCGATTGCCTGCATGACCATCGAAACCGTCGGTCTGGTCATGCTGTGGCTGGCGCCTTCGACCGCGTATGCCTTGATCGGTGCCGGTCTGGCAGGGTTCGGCCTGTCGCTGGTGTACCCGGCGCTGGGCGTCGAAGCGATCAAGCAGGTGCCCAATTCCAGTCGCGGAGCCGGGCTGAGTGCTTATGCGGTGTTTTTCGATCTGGCGCTGGCGATTGCCGGGCCGTTGATGGGCGCGGTGGCGCTGAATCTGGGCTATTCGTGGATTTTCTTCAGCGCGGCCGTGCTGTCCGTGTCCGGATTGGGATTGACGTTGTTGCTCAAGCGCCGGGCCATGGCGTAAACGCTCACTGATCCGCTGTCTGCATTCCCGCGCGGGTAGGCCTGCCCAAGGCATGTGAGAAGAACCGCCCGGCCTCGGAAATCAGGTTGCGGTGGATGTCTTCGCGGTCCACGCCATCGGCATCAGTGCACAGGGCCGGCATCGCACGAATCTGCTCCTCATTGCATGGCGCCATGAACACGAAGTGCCCTGCCCCAGCCAGCAATTTGAAATCCGGTGCCGTTGGCAGTTTGCGCGCCAGAGCGGCGGCGTTTTTGTCGAAGGCCACCAGTTTGTCGCCGTCGCCGCTGTACAGCAGCACCGGCACATGCACATCGGCCAGGGTGTGACGACCAAACTTGAGGCTCAGCGGCGCCATCAGCAGCAACGCATGCACGCGCGGATCGGCCACCGGTTGCAGATCGTCACGGTCGACAATCAACTCACCCTGGGTGTTGCAGGCGTCGCGGTCGTACGGGCGCTCCTGGCAGTAACGGCGCAGACGATCCAGATCAGGCTGTGCACCGGACAAAATCAACGCCGTTTCGCCACCCGCCGAATAGCCGATCACGCCAACCTGCTCGGCGTTGACATACGGCGCGAGCATGCGATCGCCCAACGTCGCGGTAATGGCTTCAGAAATCTGGATCGGCCGGCCATAGAGATTGCTCAACGTACCGAGGCGGCTGTGATCCTTGGAGTTGTCGCCGGGGTGAATCACCGCCACCACCACAAAGCCCTTGCGGGCCAGTGACGTGGCCAGGTCGTGCAGCGCCAGTGGCGTGCCGGTGTTGCCGTGGGACAGCATCAGCATCGGGAAGCGGCCGATGGCGACTTTGGTGTCTTCGCCGGCCTCGACCGAATAGCCTTCGAGCAAACTCATGTGTTCGCGGTCGCTGGAGGGATAGAACGCGATGGCACGCATCGGTTGCAGGTCGAGCGGGTCGAGGAACGTCATCTCGTGATAGCCGACGCTCCAGCGCGGGTGTTGCCCGGGCGCAGCGTGCACTGAATTCAGGCTGCCGAGCAGGCAAATCAGTAACGCTGCACAAAGACGCATCATGGGATGCCCCACCCTGTTGTTACTCAATCGAAAGATCCGTTGTGTTCGACGCCCGAAATTCCGAGGTTCGGAGATCCGACGCGGCGTTGCACTCAGACGTTGATCATCAGACTGCATAACCCGGGCCAGATTATGTAACAGTCAGAAACAAAAAACTCCGTATCTGGCCCTTGCAGAACCAGAATACAGAGTTTTTTTGGGTTTGCCTGAACAGGAGCTGTTCTTTACGCAAGCCTTACGCGGCGGCGAACAGTTGCTCGCTGATCTTCGCTTGAGCGGCAGTCATGGCGTTGTTGCGCACTTCTTCGCCATAGGCCAGGCCTTCAGCGCGAACGACTTCGATGTCGGTGATGCCGAGGAAGCCGAAAACCAGTTTCAGGTAGTCTTCGTGCGCCACACCCGAAGCTTGACCTGCGTGGATGCCGCCAGCGGTGGAGACGATCACCACTTTCTTGCCACCGCACAGACCTTCAGGGCCGGCTTCGGTGTAACGGAAAGTCTGGCCGGCAACGGCGATGCGGTCGATCCAGGCTTTGAGCTGGGTCGGCACGGTGAAGTTGTACATCGGGGCAGCAACGACGATGGCGTCGGCGGCGATGAATTCGGCCAGGGTGGTGGCGCTCAGTTCGGCTTCGTGCTGTTGTGCGGCGTTGCGCAGTTCAGCGGTGGTGCCGGCGGCAACCAGAGTGGTCGACGAGAAGTGGCTGATGGCGTCGGCGGCCAGGTCGCGGTAGGTCACGACAGCGCTTGGCTCGGCGGCTTGCCAGGCTTGAGTCACTTGGCTGCTCAGCTGACGGGAAGCGGAGTTGTCGCCCAGAATGCTCGAATCGATGTGCAGCAGTTTCATGTGGAATCTCCTGGAATGAATCGCCGGTGGCGACGGAATGGTGGCAATCCTACCGATGAAACCAATAGCTGATTAGACAGCAACAATGCGATAGTTCGTCCCACTGATAGAACAGTTGGATTTCCAGATGCAAGACCTCAACGATCTCTACTATTTCGCCAAAGTGGTCGAGGCCGGCGGATTCGCCGCCGCCGGCCGCTTGCTGGGCATTCCCAAGTCACGCCTTTCGCGACGCATCGCCGAGCTTGAAGAACGCCTCGGCGCACGTCTGCTGCAACGCACCACTCGCCAACTGAAGCTGACGGCGGTCGGCGAGCGCTATTTGCGCCACTGTCAGGCAATGCTGCTGGAAGCGGAAATGGCCGACGAGACCGTAGCCAGCATGTCCAGCGAGCCACGCGGACGCCTGCGGGTTTCCAGCCCGACCGGGCTGGCCCATGAAATGCTGCCGGTGGTGATCAGCAATTTCCTTGGCAAATATCCCCAGGTGCAACTGGAAGTTACCCTGATCAATCGTCGGGTCGATCTCATCACCGAAGGCATCGACGTCGCCCTGCGCGTGCGCGAACACGGCGATGAAGAACCGATGCTGGTGACCCGCCGCCTGCGTCAGGCGCAAATGGTGGTGGTGGCGAGCCCTTCCTTTATACAGGGAGTTGAAATCAATCATCCGCAAGACCTGAAGAACCTGCCGGTGCTGGGCGCCCTGGAGGCGGATCGCATGGTGCATGTGCGCCTGCTCGATCAGCACGGCAAGAGTTGCGACTTGGCATTGGAAGCCCGGCTGGGCATCGACGATTTCATCGTGCGCAAGGCCTGTGTGCTGGCCGGTCAGGGTTTCACCTTGCTGCCGATGATGTATTGCGAAGCAGAGCTGAACAACGGCACGCTGGTGCAATTGCTGCCGGACTGGTCATTGCCCGGCGGCTGGCTGCAAGCGGTGTATCCGCATCGGCGCGGGGTGATGCCGGCGGTGCGCGCATGGATCGATCATCTGGTCGAATCGTTCAATGCCTGTGGAGAACGGCTGTTATGAAACAAGGAAAGATGAGCGAAACGGACGTCGCAGAATTTTGCCTGGCCTTGCCCGGTGCCCGGGAAGACTACAAATGGGGTGGCGTGCGGGTGTTTTCGATTGCCGGCAACAAAATGTTTGCCTTGCAGGGGCTGCGGGGTGATTCGCTCGCGTTCAAGGTCGACAAAGATCTGTTTCTCGGTCATTGCGACCGGCCTGGCATTCACCCGGCGCCGTATCTGGCCCGGGCGCAATGGATCATCATGCACCCGCCCTACCCGCTAGGCGCCGAGGAACTGCAAGGATTGCTGCGGCGTTCCCATCAACTAGTGGTGAGCAAGCTGCCCAAGCGCGTGCAGGTCGGGCTGTTGCTTTAGAACAGTGCCAGCAGGTTCGAACCCAGGAACAACTGGTCGATCCAGAACACCTGATGCAACGCCACGATCATCCAGAACAGGATCTGAAACGACACCTTGCGCGTCTTGTGGCGGAAGACCTGTTGGGCGATCAACGCGCCCGGCCAGCCGCCGGCCAGTTCCACGGCGTGCAGGATATTCTCCGGTGTACGCCAGGCGTCGGCGCGCGCCTTGCGCTTGTCCGCCCAGTAGAGGAAAAACGCCAGCACGCTGACCAGCCCGTACGCCGTCAGCGGTACCAGGGAAATCCCGCGCAGCCACATCGACAGCGAGCCGGACAACGGCAACGCGCAGACGATCAGCAGCACCACCAGCTTCAGTTTCAAATGCTGGATATTGCCACCGGAAGGTCCGCGATCCGGGCGGCGTGCGCGGGAATCACTCATGGCTGGGCAGCCGTCCAGTCGATCCATCCGAATTGCCAGGTCGCCAGAATCACCAGACCGAAGACAATCCGATACCAGGCGAAGGCCGCGTAACTGTGGCTGCCGATGAACTTGAGCAGGCCGCGCACCGCGATCATCGCGAAGATGAACGCCGTGACGAAACCGATGGCAAACACCGGGAAGTCTGCCGGGACGAACAGGTCGCGATACTTGTAGCCCGAATACACCGCTGCACCGACCATGGTCGGCATCGCCAGGAAGAACGAGAACTCGGTGGCGGTCTTGCGCGACAGGCCGAACAACAGGCCGCCGATGATGGTCGAGCCGGAACGCGAAGTACCGGGGATCATCGCCAGACACTGGGCGAAGCCGATTTTCAGCGCATCCGTCCAGCGAATCTCGTCGACCGTTTCGGCGTGCACTTCATGCTGACGCTGCTCGGCCCACAACATCACGATCCCGCCCACCACCAGTGCGGCGGCCACGGTAATCGGGTTGAACAGGTAATGGTGGATCAGGTCGGCGAAGATCACGCCCAGCACCACGGCGGGCAGGAAGGCGATCAGCAGGTTGGCGGTGAATCGCCGCGCGCTCGGCTGGGTCGGCAAGCCGATGACCACGTCGAGGATCTTGCGCCGGAATTCCCAGACCACCGCGAGAATCGCGCCGAGCTGGATGATGATGTTGAACGCCATGGCCCGCTCGCCTCCGAAATCGAGCAAGTCGGCAACAATGATCTGGTGTCCGGTACTGGATATGGGCAAAAACTCCGTCAGCCCCTCTACAACTCCAAGAATCAATGCCTGCAAGGCCGTCCAAAGATCCATCAATCCCCCAAAGAGCGATGCCCGGCGGCATGCCCCGATAGTATTTTTTTACGTTCACTGCGTTCAGCGTAGCTGGTTCAAGCTGTACCGATTCCGCACGCACAGGATCCACACGAAACAGTCAAAATTCCGTGAAAAATCAATTTGGATTCAGGTTTTCACGCGCGGCGCCGAAATCCTAACAGACAAGCCGTAATAGCGCTGCCGCGTTATACGACTTGGGTCGCGTAGGCCCGGTCACCGAAACGTGGTTGGATGCTGGCGGTGGTTTATTACAAGAAAAAGAATCCGGAGTGACAGCGTTATGAACAGCTTGCGCAGTGTGTCGATCAGCCGACGCTTGTGGCTCATCTTGATCGTGGCAGTGGTCATGCTGCTGACGTTGGGCGTGTTGATGCTCAAGCAGATCCACGATGACCTTTACCACGCCAAGGCCCAGAAAACCCAGCATGTGGTGCAGACCGCCAGCGGTTTGCTGACTTACTATCAGGGCCTCGAAGCGGCAGGCACCCTGCCCCGCGACGTGGCGCAGAAACAGGCGCTGACCGCGATCCGTGGCCTGCGCTATGACCAGAACGATTACTTCTGGATCAACGACCTCACGCCCGTGATGGTCATGCACCCGACCAATCCCAAGCTTGAGGGCCAGAACCTCTCGGCAATCCGCGACCCGGACGGCTTTGCGGTGTTCAACGAAATGGTTGCCATCGCCAAGGCCAAGGGCGCCGGTATGGTCGACTATCGTTGGCCCAAGCCCGGCGCCAGTGAACCGGTGGCCAAGACCTCCTACGTGAAACTGTTCGAGCCGTGGGGCTGGGTCATCGGTTCGGGCGTGTACGTCGATGACGTGCAGGCCGAGTTCCAGGGCCAGGTAATCAAGGCGTCCGTCGTCGGGCTGGCCATCGCGGTGATCATGGCGCTGCTGGTGATCCTGATTGCCCGCAGCATCGTCCGTCCGTTGCAGGAAACCGTGAACGCCATGGCCAACATTGCCAGCGGCGAAAGCGATCTGACCCGCAGCCTCGACACCCACGGCCAGGACGAAGTCACTCAACTGGCCCATCACTTCAATGCCTTCACCGCCAAGCTGCGCCGGGTGATCGGTGACTTGCAGGTGTCCGCCAGCGCATTGGGCCAATCCTCCAGCGAACTGGGTAACGATGCGGCGCAAGCCCAGCAACGCAGCCAACAGCAGTCGCAGCAGATGGAGCTGGTGGCCACCGCCGTCAACGAAGTGACCTACGGCGTGCAGGACGTGGCGAAGAACGCCGAACACGCCGCCAGCGAAATGCGTGACGCAGAGGCCCAGGCCCAGCAAGGCCAGGTCAACATCGACGGCAGCCTGCAACAGATCGACAAACTCTCCGGCACCATCGATCAGGCCGTCGAAGTCATCCGCACGCTGGCGACCGAAAGCACGCAGATCGGCAGCGTGCTGGAGGTAATCCGCTCGATTGCCGAGCAGACCAACCTGCTCGCCTTGAACGCCGCGATTGAAGCGGCTCGCGCCGGCGAACAAGGTCGCGGGTTTGCGGTGGTGGCCGACGAAGTGCGTCTGCTCGCCCAACGCACGCAGAAGTCCACGGCGGAAATCCAGACGATGATCGAACGTCTGCAAAATCATTCCGAAGCCGCCGTGAAGGTGATCGGCGACAGCAGCAAGGCCTCGCAACTGACCATCGAACAGGCCGGACTGGCCAGTGCCAGCCTGAACGCCATCGGCCAGGCACTGCGCAACCTCAATGGCCTGAACGCCTCGATTGCCAGCGCAACGCTGCAGCAGGCGCATGTGGTCGAGGACATCAATCAGAACGTCACCCAGGCAGCGGGCTTGTCCCACAGCACCGCGCTGGCGGCCGAGCAGTCGAGCGTGGCCAGCGTGCGTCTCGGCGAACTAAGCGAGCAGTTGAACGGTTTACTGCGTCAGTTCCGCGTCTGATGCCCTTTCAGGTGGGAACTCGTTTCCCACCTGTTTTTCGGTACAATCCGCCCCCTCTTTTATTCCCCCCAAAGGATCCTGCATGTCCGGGCTTGAACTGTTTGCCGCCGCTCTCGGTGTGATCGCCGTGTGGCTCACGGTCAAACAGAATCCGTGGTGCTGGCCGATCGGGCTGGTCATGGTGTCGCTCTACACCTGGGTGTTCTTCGACGTGAAGCTGTATTCGGACATGCTGCTGCAGGTTGTGTATGCCGGGCTGCAAATCTATGGCTGGTGGCAATGGACGCGGGCCGGGACGATGCACGACGGACGCGAGGTCAGCCGGCTCGATACCCGCTCGATTGCGCAGGGGCTGGCCATTGGCGCGGCGGGCAGCCTGTTGCTGGGCGCGGCCATGGCTCACTGGACGGACGCGGCACAACCGTGGCTCGACGCCGCGCTGACCGGTTTCAGTCTTGTCGCGCAGTTCTGGATGGCCCACAAGCGCCTGCAATGCTGGGCGCTGTGGTTCGTGCTGGATGTGATCTTCGTCGGACTGTTTCTCTATAAAGGGCTGTACCTCACGGCGGCGCTGTATGCCCTGTTCACCCTGATCGCGGTGCAAGGCTGGCGCGAATGGCGTGCCGATCCGGCGTTGCAACGATGAAAGTAATCGTTCTGACCGGCCCCGAGTCCACGGGCAAGAGCTGGCTGGCGGCCGGGATTCAACAGCAGTTCGGCGGTTTGCGCGTGGACGAATATGTGCGCTGGTTCATCGAGCAGAACGCTCGCGATACGTGCCTCGCCGACATCCCGGAAATCGCTCGCGGTCAGTTGCAATGGGAAGACGCAGCACGCGCGCAGCAACCGCGACTGCTGATTCTCGATACGCATCTGTTGAGCAACATCCTGTGGAGCCAGACCCTGTTCGGCGACTGCCCGTCCTGGCTGCAAACCGAGTTGCTGGCGCGTCATTACGACCTGCATTTACTGCTCTCCCCCGAACAGATCGAGTGGACCGACGATGGTCAGCGCTGCCAACCCGACCTGGACGAACGGCTCGCGTTCTATGAGGCCACCCGGATCTGGCTGCAAACCCATCACCAGCCATTGCAGATCATTCAAGGCAACTGGGCCGAGCGCCGGCAGCAAGCCTTCGATGCGGTTCGCGCCCTGCTCGCGGACTGACCCGGTTTTCGGGGCGTTTGCCCCGACGTCTCCCCCTGTTTTGGTGCCAAAGTGTCCGTTCCTGAAACACTCCTGCAGGTGCAAAGGGCCTGTCTCAAGGCCCTTCATCCCTTTGTCATGCGACTTGTTACGCAACTGAAACACCTGCGCGCAAACCCTTGTTCCAGAGCTTTGCAATGGCTTTGTGGGGTTGCGAAGCCCCTGGGTTGTTTCAACGTTGAAACAGTATTTGTATCAGCCCTGCGCCCATTCAATCCAACTTGCTGAAATACAAAGATATTTCAAAAGCGGCACAGCTTTCGCTCTCTCCTTCACAACGCTGACCAGGCCCAGCCCACTGAAGAAGGAATTGCCGCCGTGGGAAATATCAACAAAGCCTTTACCTGCCTTCTACTGATTGGATCAGCCGCCAGCCCGTTTCTCAGTTTCAACGTTCAGGCCGAAGGCAATGGCGTGATCGTGCTCAATCGTGACGTCCAGCCGATCCCGATCGGCCGAAGCGGCGGCAAAGACCCCTATCCGACCACCGTCAACGCCAACCCTTCGGGCCGAATCGATCAAGCGATGACCAGCACCGAACTCAACGACGGTGAATTTGCCAGTGTAGCCAGCGGCTCTTCAATTCGCGGCAGCATCACTACCCCGACCTCGAACATCCCCGGCATGAACACCGTGACCAACCCGAATGGCTTGCCTGGTATGGGAGGCGGTCACGGCGGCGGCGCCGGCAGCTCGATCTCCAATACCGTCAACCGTGCGATGAGTTCCGGTCTTGCTCCGCTGACCCGCATGGCTGGAGGCCAATAAATGAATCGTTCTCTGCTCCTGCTCGCCCTTCTCGGCTGCACCAGCGTCATGGCCGACCCCAGTTCCGTGAACAACGCGAACATTCAGGACACCGGCATCCAGTATCGCGGCAACTACAACGTCAACCAGGCGGCCGGCGACCAGATGCAACAGACCAACACTAAAGCCATCGCCATTGGCACCAATGCCAGCGCGACCACCAGTGTCATCCAGCACATCAACACGCCCGCCGACCGCACCGGCAATGCCAGCGCCACCATCGGCGGCAACTCTTTCACCAATGGCAACGGGATCCTGGGCGTGAACCAGGGCGCCGGGGCCAACAACCAGATGGCCAACGTTACGCGCGTCAGCATCAGTGCTGCCCCGCAGAGCGTTGACGATAGCGCCCTTTCCCAACAGAACGTGGCGTTGTTACCGAGCTCAGGAGCAACTGGTACCTCACCCGGCAGTCGCCAGGTCACGACAAGTGATCAGGCCTTCACCGGCAGCCGAGGGGTAATCCAGGTGAACCAGAGTGCCGGGGTGGGGAACCGAATGGCTAACACCCTGAGCATCCGGGTCGCAGACTGACCCAAACAAAAAGCAGTGCAATTAGAAAGTACCAACACTTAACCAACTAATAAGCACGACGGAGAAACACCATGAAACCTACAATGGCCCTCAAACCACTGGTTTTCGCACTCGCAGCAGTGATGGCAATCGCAGCACAGGCAGGCGGTCGTGATGATGATCACGGTCATGGTAACGGGCACGGCAACGGTCATGGCAACCATGAACCAAAAGGCCCAACCCTGGAACAACTGCTGCAAATCGGCGCTGGTGCCGGGGCCGCAGTGCTCGACACGCAAAACAGCGATGGCAACCTGGTCGGCAACCAAGGCACCAAAAATGATGCCTCCGTCCGCGACTCGGCCAACGGCACCAACGGCAACGTTGGCATGAACAACACCGCCGGCGATGGCAACCAGCAAGACAATGCCGCCGCTCTGGCAACTGCCGACGAAAGCTTCATCTTCGGCTCTGCGGTGTCGGTTTCCAGCGCGACTCAAGTCAACAACAACAACGCTGTTGCAAACTACTCCACCACCAACAACGCCAACCTCAACAACGTGGGTAACGGCGGTTCCGGCAACATTGGCGTGAACAACAGTGCCGGCAACTTCAACCAACAGAAAAACAACCTGGCAATTGCTGTATCGGGTGGTCGTGTAGCTAACGCCGCTGCTGCTGCGAACCAAAGCTCCACTGGCCTGACTGTGTCCAACTACGGCACTCAAACCTGGAAAAAAGATACCCTCACCGGCACTGTTGCCGCCGTCGGCGTGTTCGGCGCCGTGGGTGAAGCTACCATCAAAGATGACGATCACGGTCACGGCGGTGGCGGTTATGGCAACAACGATCGTGGCCACGGCGGAAACGGCGGCGGCAAAGATCAAAAAGCCACCTTCGAAGCAGTGGGTGTCTTCGGTCTGGCAGGTGTGACCACTCAACAAGTGATGACCCCTGATGGCTGGAAAAACCCTGTGACCAACAACGCTTCCATCTCCAATGTTGGTAACAACTTCTCGGGTAACGCTGGTTACAACAACGCCGCTGGTGTTGGCAACCAACAAAGCAACTCGCTGTCCATCGCCGCAGGTTGCAAAGCCTGCATGTAATCGCGATCGAAACGAAAGCCCCGGAAACGGGGCTTTTCCTCAGTCCGCAAAGGCGTATCGATCATGCGTAAGACTGCCCTCCTCGCTGTGCTTTGCTTCTGTGGCCTGACCCAGGCTGCCCAGATGCCCGTTGCTGCCTTGCCTGGCGGCACGCTTGTCTACAAGAACGTGCAAAGCATTCGTGAGCGCAAGTTTGCCGACATCGTCGAACAGAAAACCGACTTCAGTTGCGGCGCCGCCGCACTGGCCACGGTATTGCGCCAGGCTTATTGGCTCGACGTCGATGAGGAGCACATCATCAAAGGCATGCTGGTCAATGCAGACCAGGACCTTGTCCGTACTCAGGGTTTCTCCATGCTGGACATGAAGCGCTACATAGAAAGCATCGGCATGCGCGCCAGAGGCTACAAGATTCCCCGGGAAAAACTCGACGCAGTCACGATCCCGGTGGTGGTACTGATGGAAATTCGCGGCTACAAGCATTTCGTGGTGATGCAGCGGGCGGACAAGGATTGGGTTTACATCGGAGACCCGGTTTTAGGACACAAACGCTACTCCCATGATGACTTTGTCAAAGGTTGGAACGGCATTGTCTTTGCCATCGTCGGCCCCGGATACGACAAGGCCAATGCCTTGCGCAGCCCTCCGGTACCGCTGACGGCCAAGAACAAGCTGGATGGATTCAACCCGGTCAAAGATGCTGAATTGATGGACTTCGGGTTCATACAGAGCGACTTCTTTTAATCGCCGATTACAAGAGTGGGGCTGGATGTCCCGGGAGCAGCAGATGAAAACCTCATACTGGCTGGCCGCCGCCTGCCTGGCAGCGAGCGCATCAGGCTATGCCAATGCAGGATTCAAACCCATTGAAATCAAGGACCAGGAACTCGCTGAGCTACGCGGTCGCTATGTCATGCCGGGCCGGATAATCAGCTTCGGTGTCGTCATGAGCAGTACCTGGCGCAACGCCAGTGGAGATCTGATCGGGGCCTCGGCCACGATGCAATTGCAGGCCGCTTCGGTCAAACCTGAATTCTATGTCTCGACCATCAAGGAACACGGCAATGGCAGTACCCCGGAACTGGGGACTGGCTCGGTCGTGGGTGGCGCGGGACTCAACTCCAGCCAGGGCGTGACGCAGAGTGTGCGCGCCGCTGGCGACGGCAACTCCGCCTACAACAACGTTGCGATCAACGTCAAAGAAGCCAGTCAGGCACCTGCACTGATGCCTGCCCAGGGTCAGGCCTTGATGGCCGGCCAGACCATATCCGGCAGCAACGGTGCCGGCAGCGTCGCAGTTTCGGCCACAAATGGCGGTGTGCAAATGGCCATTCAGGCCTCCGGCAATCAGGGTACAGCCTTGCAACAGGTCGCCCAGGGCGGACTGCTGCAAAACACCCGCTTGCTGGGTAACGCAAACGTAGTCAACAACCTGACACAACTCAACGTTGTCCTTAACAATAACGGCATGAGTGCCGGCGCACTGGACTGCAACCTGACTCAACTCAGGGCACTACGCAATATCGGATATTGAACTACGCTGAGTCTCGATCATTGGGCTTAAAGGGACGGCTTATTCATGTATCGATCAGTATCACTGCGTGCCGCTGTATGTTTGAGTACTCTACTACCTGCGGCGATGCTGCAAGCAGCACCCGACGCAGATGTGGAAGCCCTGAAACAGGAACTTTTGGAGCTTAAACAACGATACGAAGTACAACAGAAAGCCCTGGCGGTGCTCGAACAACGGGTCCGCCAGGTCGAAGACCAACCCGCTTCCCCTCCCCCAAAACGCCTGGCCAAATCGCCTTCGGACATGAAAGGCAACCGGGTCGCCACCGGCACCGGGGCTGCAGCAGCGTCGGGGGGCGCAGCTGGGGGTAGTGGCGCATCTTATGGCCAGTCGCTGGCCGATGATTCGCAACCGGCACAGAGTGTGTCCAACCTGTACGACGAAGCCAGCGGCTTCTTTGGCGGCGGCAAGTTCAGCTTTGAAACCGGCGTGACCTATTCACGCTACGACACCCGTCAACTGATCCTCAACGGCTTCCTCGCCCTGGACTCGATCTTTCTGGGCAACATCAACCTCGACCGGATCAAGGCCGATACCTGGACCCTCGACCTGACGGGACGCTACAACTTTGACAACCGTTGGCAGTTCGACCTGAACGTGCCAGTGGTCTACCGTGAGTCGACCTATCAGTCCGGCGGCGGCAACGGAGGCGCCTCCAACGTCACCACCGAACAGGACGTCAGTCGCGACCCGACTATCGGCGACGTCAACTTCGGCATCGCCTACAAGTTCCTGGACGAGTCGGTCAACACCCCGGACGCCGTGGTTTCCTTGCGGGTCAAGGCGCCAACGGGCAAGGATCCATTCGGGATCAAGCTGCGCCAGACCGATGCCAACTCGAACCTGTTCGTGCCTGACACCCTGCCCACCGGCAACGGCGTCTGGTCGATCACCCCGGGCATCTCGCTGGTCAAGACGTTTGACCCGGCCGTGTTGTTCGGCAGTCTGTCCTACACCCATAACTTCGAGGAATCGTTCGACGACATCAGTTCGACCGTCAACCAGAAAAACCCGGGCAAGGTACGCATCGGCGACAGCTTCCAGATTGGCGCAGGTGTTGCCTTTGCACTGAACGAGAAGATGAGTATGTCGTTCTCCGTCTCTGACCTGGTGCAACGCAAGAGCAAGCTGAAACAGGATGGCGGGGATTGGGAATCGGTGGTGTCCAGCGACGCCAACGCCGGTTACTTCAACGTCGGCATGACCATCGCGGCCACCGACAACCTGACCATCGTGCCCAACCTGTCCATCGGCATGACGGACGATGCTCCGGACTTCTCCTTCAGTCTGAAATTCCCGTACTACTTCTAACTGCCACACATGAAAAGGCCCGCTGCGACTTGCATCGCAGCGGGCCTTTTCAGCTTCCCGCGGCCGGGAAGCGCCGCGCCCTAGCGGATCTGGTGCTTGTGCAGCAAACGGTAGAAAGTCGGCCGGGAAACCCCCAGCACTTTGGCGGCAACGCTGAGATTGTCGCTGTGCCGGTTCAATACATCGCACAACGCCTGGCGTTCGGCGCGGGTCTTGTAATCTTCAAGCGTACCCATCGGTGCCGCGATCGACTGCTGGCTGATCAGCCCCAGGTCACGCGCCTCGATCTGTCGCCCTTCGGCCAGCACCAGACCTCGGCGCACACGGTTGGCCAACTCCCGGACATTGCCCGGCCAGTCATGCTTGCCCATGGCGATCAGCGCGTCTTCACTGAAGCTGCGCGGGCGACGGCCGGTTTCGTGGCTGTAGAAATGGGAGAAATGGTTGGCCAGCATCGACAGGTCGCCGTGACGATCGCGTAACGGCGCGGTCACCACCTGCAGCACATTGAGCCGGTAGTACAAGTCCTCACGAAAACGCTTTTTCTCGATGGCAGCTTCAAGGTCGACGTGAGTCGCCGCCAATACCCGCACATCCACCGGGATCGGTTGACTGCCGCCGACCCGTTCAATGTGTTTTTCCTGAAGGAAACGCAGCAGATTGGCTTGCAGCTCCAGCGGCAGATCGCCGATTTCATCGAGAAACAACGTGCCGCCGTTAGCGGCTTCGATTCGGCCGACCTTGCGCTGATGGGCGCCAGTGAACGCGCCTTTCTCATGGCCGAACAGTTCGGACTGGATCAAATGCTCGGGAATCGCACCGCAGTTGATCGCCACGAAGGGTTTGCTGTGGCGTTGCGACTGTCGGTGCAGAGTGCGGGCGACGAGCTCTTTACCGGTCCCGCTTTCGCCGCGAATAAGCACTGGCGACTCGGTGGGCGCCAGTTTGCTCAACAGTTTGCGCAGCTCGCGGATCGGTTTGCTGTCGCCCAGCAGCTCATGTTCGGGCTGATCGACGTGAATCGTGCCCTGACCGCGCAGGCGTGCCATGCCGAACGCCCGGCCGAGGGTGACTTGCACCCGTGACACGTCGAACGGCAACGTATGGAAATCGAAAAACCACTCGCAGACGAAATCGCCGACATTCTGCAAGCGCAACACTTCCTGATTCAATACGGCGATCCATTCGGTCCCGCTGCGGCTGATCAGCTCTTTGACGGCTTCGGGACGTTCCAGATGAAAAGGCTGCAACCGCAACAGTCCGACATCACAACTTCGGTCGGCGGCATTTTCCAGGCTGCAACTGTCGACGTCCCAACCCACGGCACGTAAACCCGGCAACAATCGGTGACAATCGTCGCAGGGGTCGACGACCAATAAACGTCTTAAGGCAGGCGCTTCATTCATGACTGTTCCTTGGCGCCAAATTTAAGGAAATGATCGTAAAAACAGTCATTTGGCAAACCTGACTGTTACATTAGCAAGAATTTGACGGCGTCTTGTATCGATTGCTTATAGGTGTACAAGTGAAGCAGTTATAAGAAGCCGCTTTATTAGTTAGCTATCGACTTGAATCTTTCGCCAGGCTTTCAAAACCTGTCTGAATATTGAGTGTATGAAAGAAAGTCGAAATTTCTTCAGATTCTGTGTGACCCGCCAGCGGGTTGCGTGCATCAGTACAAGTAACTCGCCGCACGGTAAGCCCAACCGACGGCCGATCACTTGATTGGGCACTAATAGAGAGAAGACCCCATGACCGCCCCGCTCCGTATCAACGAAGCTCTTTTGATTGCCAACCGCGCATTTAAACCTTTTCAATGCGTCGCCTGGGCCCCACAAGATGGCAATGGCGAACTGAGCCTGACCGTTATCGACCGGACCAATTCCCACATCGGTCGCACCCAGATCCCGAGCAGCGCCTACTCCGATCCGGCGCAACTAGAACACCTGCTGCAACAGGCCCGCGCCGAACTGAGCGAAGAAGGTTATGCGTTGCAATCCTGGTCGATGCCACACTGATATTTGCGGGCAATGCGGATGACGTTCAAGTCATCCGCCCTCTTCTGTTAGTTGCGTATTCCCTTTCCAGCTTCAGTCTTTTTGTACAACTTTCCTCAATACTTTCGCGCCTCGATACTTGGCAGGCTTGCGACTGGTTCAAAAAGACACTGTTCTGGCACAGTGCGACCCTCCACCTGTTAGTTCTGTCAGTTGTACTTACGCGTATTCAGGGATTGAATGTTTCGCTCATGCAGTTACCCGTTCCGCCTCCCGGAAATCGGTCGACTCGCAAGGAGAAGCATGCATGTCATCCCAGATCGCCATAGCGCTCCCGACGCTAGCGAATAACGCCGGACAACTCGACAAGACCTTTTCCAGCAACGGTGTGGCGCAGGTTTACTTCGCCGGAAGTACGTCCAGCCTGACTCAAAGTGTGGCGCTTGATGCGCAAGGCCGAATACTGGTCGCCGCCAAGGTCGGCACTGCGCAGGGCAGTCGTTACGGCCTGGCGCGCCTGCTTGAAGATGGCTCGGCGGATCTGGGGTTCGGCTTTCAAGGCAGCGTGATCGGCCGGTTCGCCGCCGGTTTCGAGGCCACCGGCAGCAAGGTTCAGGTCTTGCCCGACGGACGAATTCTGCTGGCCGGCCTGCACTACGAATCAGAGCATCGCACTCTGCCTGCCCTGGCCCTGTTCGACACTCAAGGTCGACCCGATCCGGACTTCGGTGACAATGGCCGGCAAATTGTCCGCCTGCCCGGCGATCTGTCCATGGGCACCCGCGATGCCTGGTTGCCGCCAGGTGTTCCGGGCGCCGAAGCCTGCGATTTTGCAGTGCAGCCCGACGGGCATATCCTGCTGATCGCCAACCATCACTTCGAACTCGCCGATCACGTCGGCATGCTGATCCGCCTCAAACCCGATGGCAACCTCGATCCATCGTTCAACGGGCGTGGTTTCGTCATGGTTCGCCACTTGCTGCTCAATACCTGGCTCGGCGCTCTGCTATTGCAAGAAGACGGCAGAATCGTGGTGGGCGGCTCCATCGATTTCCCACAGGAAGGGCTGCTCGCCCGCTATCTGCCGGACGGCCGGCTCGATGAACGTTTTGCGGTGGACGGTTTCATGGCCTTCAAGGCCCAAGGGCACAGTGCGCTGGTCAATCAGGTCATCGCATCGACGGAGCATTTGCATTGTTTTGGCAGTAGCCGCGATCCGATTCGATGCATGGCCCTGTCCGTCCATGGCAACGGCCGTCCCGACCTGCACTGCAACGGTGGTCAGCCGCACCTGCTGGAAATCGCTCCCAGCGGCTGCCAATGGAGTGCAGCGCAGGTGATGCCGGACGGGCGCATCATCGCGGTCGGTGCAACGATCGGCGGAGTTGAAGCCGACTTCATCGTCGCTCGCTATCTGGCGAGCGGCAGCCTTGATCGAGGCTTCGGATCGGGTAATGGCTGGTTGCGCACACGACTGGGGCGCAGCCTCGATACCGCCACTTCACTGGCGATACAGCCTGACGGTGGCATTCTGGTTGGCGGCTATTCGCTGGATGGCAACTACCGCGCACTGGTCGCGCGTTATCTGAATCACTGATGCGAACCTTCTCACACTTGATCTTGCCCATCGCTTACGGCAACTTGCGTGCTTCTTAAAACAAGGAGCAACCGATGTCCGGTTCGATGGCTCAGGCGTTCGCGCACAACTTTCTCGGGCATTCGCCCCGCTGGTACAAGGCGTGCATCGTCGGGTTTCTGATTCTCAACGCACTGGTGCTGTGGACTGTCGGCCCGGTCGCGGCCGGCTGGTTGCTGGTGATCGAGTTCATTTTCACCCTGGCCATGGCGCTCAAGTGCTACCCGCTGATGCCCGGTGGCTTGCTGCTGATCGAAGCGCTGCTGCTGAAAATGACCACGCCTCAGGCGCTGTACGAAGAGCTGCAGCACAATTTCCCGGTGATTCTGCTGCTGATGTTCATGGTCGCCGGCATCTACTTCATGAAAGACCTGCTGCTGTTCCTGTTCTCGCGTCTGTTGCTGGGCGTGCGTTCGAAGGCGCTGCTGGCCCTGATGTTCTGCTTTTTGTCGGCATTTCTTTCGGCGTTTCTTGACGCTCTGACCGTGACCGCAGTGATCATCAGTGCCGCTGTAGGCTTCTATTCGGTTTACCACCGGGTGGCCTCCGGCAACGACCCGCGCCAGGACAGCGAATTCAGCGATGACCAGCATCTGCCCCAGTTGCATCATGATGACCTGGAACAGTTTCGCGCCTTCTTGCGCAGTCTGTTGATGCACGGCGCTGTCGGCACCGCGCTGGGCGGCGTCTGCACCCTGGTTGGCGAACCGCAGAACCTTTTGATCGGCCACGAAATGGGTTGGCACTTCGCCGAATTCTTCCAAAAAGTCGCACCGGTTTCACTGCCGGTTCTGCTTGCGGGACTGGTGACCTGCCTGCTGTTGGAGAAACTGCGCTGGTTCGGTTACGGCACGCTGCTGCCGGACAACGTACGTGCCGTGCTGGCCAACTACGCCGCCGAAGACAATGCCGAACGTACCCCGCGCCAGCGCGCCGCCCTGCTGGTGCAAGGCTGCGCTGCGCTGATCCTGATCGCCGGGCTGGCGTTCCATATCGCCGAAGTCGGCCTGATCGGCCTGATGGTGATTGTGCTGATCACGGCCTTCAGCGGCATTACCGACGAGCATCGTCTGGGCAATGCCTTCAAGGATGCGATGCCGTTCACTTCGCTGCTGGTGGTGTTCTTCGCCGTGGTGGCGGTGATTCACGATCAGCAACTGTTCGCGCCGTTGATTCAGTGGGTACTGACATTGCCGGCCGATCAGCAGCCGGGGATGCTGTTTATTGCCAACGGCCTGTTATCGGCCATCAGTGACAACGTGTTCGTCGCCACGATCTACATCACCGAGGTGAAACAGGCGTTCCTGTCCGGACACATGAGCCGCGAGCATTTCGAGACACTGGCGATTGCGATCAACACCGGCACCAACCTGCCGAGCGTGGCCACACCCAATGGCCAGGCGGCGTTCCTGTTTCTGCTGACGTCGGCGATTGCGCCGCTGGTACGGTTGTCCTACGGACGAATGGTGTGGATGGCATTGCCCTACACCATCGTGATGGGATTGCTGGGCTGGTATGCCGTGAGCTACTGGCTGTAAAAACAACAACGGGAGCCCTGAGGCTCCCGTTTTTTCATGCATGTATCAGCGCGGCAAAATGTATTTCTCGATGGCCTGCGCCACGCCATCTTCGGTGTTCGGCCCGGTCACCACATCGGCCTGACGCTTCACCGCGTCCTCGGCCTGTCCCATGGCAATCGCCAAACCGGCGACATGGAACATCGCCGGATCATTGCCGCCATCGCCAATCGCCGCCGTCTGCGCCAGCGGCACACCGAGATGGGCAGCAATAGTTGTCAGAGCCGCGCCCTTGTTGGCCTCCAGCGCCGTGACGTCCAGATACACCGGTTGCGAGCGCGACACCTGCGCCATGCCCTCGACCTTCGGCAGCAACTGCGCCTCCAGCTCGATCAGCAGCTCAGTGTTGTTGCTGGTCGCCACAATCTTGTCGATGCGCTCCAGATACGGCTCGAAGCTCTCCACCACCACCGGCGGATAACCAAGCCCGTGCTGCTCTCGCGGCACCATCGGCCCGTGCGGATCCTTGAGCAGCCAGTCGCCGCCACTGAACACCCAGATTTCGACCTCCGGCTGATCGGCAAACAGCGCCAGTGCGGTCAACGCTGCCGTGGCCGGCAAGTAATGAGCGACCAGAATACTGCCGTCCGGATTGACGATCGTGCCGCCGTTGAACGCCGCCGTCGGCAGATCCACGCCCAGGGCTTCGATCTGTTGCAACATGGCTTTGGGCGGACGCCCGGTGGCGAGGCTGAACAACACGCCCGCCTCGCGCAGTGAACAAACCGCGTCAATGGTGCGCTGGCTAAGGCTGTGATCGGGCAGCAACAGCGTGCCGTCCATGTCACTCAACAGAAAACGGATCGGCTCGCTCATCCCAGACCATGCCAGACGCGACCATCGCGAGTCAGCAGGTCATCGGCGGCTTTCGGCCCGTCTTCGCCAGCGGCGTAACTCTGCACGCTCGCGTCCTGTTGCCAGGCGTCGAGGAACGGCTGCACCGCACGCCAGCCGTTCTCGATGTTGTCAGCGCGCTGGAACAGCGTCTGGTCACCGGTCAGGCAGTCGTAGATCAGGGTTTCGTAGCCGGTGGACGGCTGCATTTCAAAGAAGTCCTTGTAGGCGAAGCCCAGTTCGATGTTGGCCATGTTCAGCGCCGGCCCCGGCCGCTTGGCCAGCAGGTCGAACCACATGCCTTCGTTGGGCTGGATCTGGATACGCAGGTAGGTCGGCTGCAATTCGTCGACCTCGGTATCCCGGAACTGCGCATACGGCGCCGGTTTGAAGCAGATGACGATCTCGGTATCGCGCACGCTCATGCGCTTGCCGGTGCGCAGATAGAACGGCACGCCGACCCAGCGCCAGTTGTCGATCATCACTTTCAGCGCCACGTAGGTTTCCGTGGTGCTTTCTGGGGAGACGTTGTTTTCATCGCGATAACCGGCCACCGGTTTGCCTGCGACTTCACCGGCACCGTATTGACCGCGCACCGAGTTTTCCCGTGCTTCCTCGGTGGTCCAGGGCCGGATCGCGCCGACTACCTTGGCCTTCTCGCCCCGCACCGCATCGGCGCCGAACGCGGCCGGCGGCTCCATCGCCACCATGGCCAGCAACTGGAACAGGTGATTGGGCACCATGTCCCGCAGGGCGCCGGTGTGTTCGTAAAAACTGCCACGGGTTTCGACGCCGACGGTTTCGGCGGCGGTGATCTGCACGTGGTCGATGTAGTGATTGTTCCAGAACGCTTCGAACAGGCTGTTGGAAAACCGGCTGACCAGAATGTTCTGCACGGTTTCCTTGCCCAGATAGTGATCGATCCGGTAGATCTGCTTTTCCGACATGACCTTGAGCAGGCAGGCGTTCAACGCCTCGGCGGTTTGCAGGTCGGAGCCGAACGGTTTTTCGATCACTACCCTTCTGAAGGCTTCCGGGGTTTCTTCCAGCAGTTTCGCGGCGCCGAGGCGACGCACCACTTCGCTGAAGAAACGTGGCGCGGTGGCCAGGTAGAACACCGCATTGCCAGTGCCGCTGTCGGCGATTTTCGCCGCCAGCGCTGAATAAGTGCTGTCGTCCAGGAAGTCACCCTGGACGTAGCTGATGCCCTTGGCGAGCTTGGCCCACAAGGCCGGATCAAGCATCTGATCGCCCTTGCCGACCTTGGCTGCCACTTCGGTGCGGATGAAGTCTTCGAGCTTTTGCGCGAAGGCTTCATCGGTAATGGCGTTGTGGTCAACGCCAACGATCCGCAGATTTTCGTCAAGCAAGCCGTCGCGACTGAGGTTGTACAGCGCCGGCATCAGCAAGCGCTTGACCAGGTCGCCGTGGGCACCGAACAAAAACAGCGTGGTCGGTGGTGCGGGTTCTGCCTTGGATTTTCTGCGGATCGTATGGGTCATTTCTTCGCAGTCTCTACGTGGCCGCCGAAGCCGAAGCGCTGGGCCGAGAGGATCTTGTCACCGAACGTGCCCTGACCGCGGGAGCGGTAGCGCGAGAACAGTGAGTTGGACAGCACCGGTACCGGCACCTTTTGTTCCATAGCCGCTTCGATGGTCCACTGACCTTCGCCGCTGTCGGCCACGGAGCCCGAGAAACCGTCGAGTTTCGGGTCGACCGCCAGGGCATCGGCGGTCAGGTCGAGCAGCCACGACGACACCACGCTGCCACGACGCCAGACTTCGGCGATGTCGGCCACGTTCAGGTCGAAACGCTGATCTTCCGGCAGAAGCTCGCTGGACTTGGTCTTGAGGATGTCGAAGCCTTCGGCGAAGGCCGCCATCATGCCGTACTCGATCCCGTTGTGAATCATCTTCACGAAGTGACCGGCACCGGCAGGACCGGCGTGGATGTAGCCGTGCTCGGCACGGTGGTCATCGGACTTGCGGTCCTTGGTGCGCGGGATGTCGCCCATGCCCGGCGCCAGTGCGGCGAACAGCGGGTCCAGACGCTTAACGGTCTCGGCATCGCCGCCGATCATCATGCAGTAACCGCGCTCCAGGCCCCAGACGCCGCCGGAGGTGCCGACGTCGATGTAGTGCAGGCCTTTCTCGGCCAGGGTCTTGGCCCGGCGGATGTCGTCCTTATAGTTGGTGTTGCCGCCATCGATGATGGTGTCGCCCGCCTCGAGCAGATTGCTCAGGGTTTCGATGGTGTCTTCAGTCGGTGCGCCCGCCGGCAGCATGACCCACACCGCACGCGGCTTGGCCAGCCCTGCGACCAGTGCAGGCAGATCGGCGACGCCGGTAGAGCCCTCGGCGGCCAGGGTGTCGACAAAGGCGGTATTGCGGTCGTAAACAACGGTGGTGTGACCGTTGAGCATCAGACGTCGCGCAATATTGCCGCCCATGCGGCCCAGTCCAATAATCCCGAGTTGCATGTGCTGATGCTCCTTACTACAAATAAAAGTGTGTCAAAGGTTATAGCCCAACGTGACTCATGGAGCTTAGTCCAGAGCGTCGGTGTGAAGTTTCCGGGCATTGTGCCCGATCCAGACTGATAACGTCGGGAAACGTGCCGAAGACACAACGACCATGAAAAATAAAAAAGTTCCAATCACGAGCAAAAGAAACCAAAATCGGCGCCGATAGCAGATCAAGGCTCCAGACCGGGGGCTGATCTGCAGTTGAGACACGCCATTTGCGAGGTGAGCAATGGGCACAGTACACACAGCAATGCCGCCACAAACCCTGTACGTCACCATCCGTCGCGATGAATTGCGTCAGTTGAAAGATGAACGCGACCAGCTCAAGCAGGAACTCGCGCAATTGCGCCTGCTGACCCAGGGCGCCGAGCCACAGCCCCTGCCACGCGTACAACGCTCGCCGCACGCCTGATCCGCCCTGCCCGATTCGGGAACGGCCTCAGCTGTTCCCGACATACTGAACCTCCCCCGACCGCTTTCAGCAACTAACAAAGTTTTCACATTGCCTTGTTGATACTCCGGCGCATTCTGGCCGTGCGTGTCTGCGCATGGCCTCCGTTCGTCGGTTTCATGCGCCGTTTTCAAGTGGCGCCCGGCGTTGGATGTGACGACAGAGCTGGAGTGCTGAATGGCGGTGTTCAAACGCAGCAATACGACTGCGACAGGTTTCGACTGGGCCGGTTTGATCTGGCTGTTCGTGTTTTTCTGGTACTTCTCCGGTATCACCCAACTGCTGATCCAGTTGACGGGCACCTCAGGGTTCACCGGGTTCCGCCAGGCCTTCGTGATGAGCGCCGTGTGGCTCGCGCCGATGTTGCTGTTCCCCAAGCGCACCCGTCTGCTCGCCGCGTTGATCGGCGTGGTGCTGTGGGCCTGTTCGATGGCCAGCCTGGGTTACTTCTTCATCTACCAGCAGGAATTCTCCCAGAGCGTGATTTTCATCATGTTCGAGTCGAACGTGTCCGAAGCCGGCGAGTACATGACCCAGTACTTTGCCTGGTGGATGATCCCGGCGTTCCTCGCGCACACCGCGTTCGCGTATTTCCTGTGGACACGCCTGCGTCCGGTTTACCTGCCCCGTGGCCGGGCGTTCGTCGCCGCCATGGCGATCCTGGTGGCCGTGATCGGTTATCCGCTGGTCAAGCAGACGATGCGCACCGGCAGCTTCGCCGGCGGTTTCGAAAAATTCGAAACCCGTATCGAGCCGGCAGTGCCTTGGCAGATGGCAGTGGCGTATCACCGCTATCTCGACACCTTGGGCGAAATGCAGGGCATGTTGCACAGCGCGAGCAAAATCCCGCCGCTGCATAATCTCAAGGACTCGGGTGCCAACCAGCCGGCGACCCTGGTGCTGGTGATCGGCGAATCCACCAACCGCCAGCGCATGAGCCTCTACGGCTATCCGCGTAAAACCACGCCGGAGCTGGACAAGCTCAAGGATCAGCTGTCGATCTTCGACAACGTCATCACCCCGCGCCCTTACACCATCGAGGCGCTGCAACAGGTGCTGACCTTCGCCGACGAAGAAAATCCGGATCTGTACCTGTCCACGCCGTCCTTGGTCAGCATGATGAAACAGGCCGGCTACAAGACCTTCTGGATCACCAACCAGCAGACCATGACCAAACGCAACACCATGCTCACGACCTTCTCCGAACAGGCCGACGAACAGGTGTACCTGAACAACAACCGCAACCAGAACGCCGCCCAGTACGATGGCGACGTGATCGAGCCGTTCAACAAGGCCCTGGCCGACGCGGCACCGCGCAAGCTGATCGTCGTGCATCTGCTCGGTACGCATATGAGCTACCAGTACCGTTATCCGCCGAGCTTCGACAAGTTCCAGGATCGCAACGGCGTTCCGGCCGGCGTGCGTGACGATCAGGTGCCGACCTACAACAGCTACGACAATGCGGTGCTGTACAACGATTTCGTGGTCTCGAGCCTGATCAAGGACTACGCCAAATCCGATCCGAACGGCTTTTTGCTGTACCTCTCCGACCACGGTGAAGACGTGTTCGACTCGGTGGGCCACGGCACCCTGGGCCGCAACGAAAACAAGCCGACGGCGCCGATGTACACCATTCCGTTCATGGCCTGGGCGTCGCCGAAGTGGCGCGAAAACCACGACTGGAGCTTTGCCGGGGATCTGAGCCGGCCGTACAGCAGCTCGCACCTGATCCACACCTGGGCGGATCTGGCAGGTTTGAGTTTCGATGAACTGGATCGCAGCAAGAGCCTGGTCAGCGACAGTTTCAAGCCGCGCCCATTGTTGATCGGCAACCCTTACGAACGCGAACAGCGGGCCCTGATCGATTTCAGTTTGATGAAGCCCAAAAAACCCGCGGCCACGACCACAGAAGTGGTGCTGCAGGAGTAACAAAAAGGGCCGGAAACGGCCCTTCTTTCATGCAACTGAAACATCTTCAAATAACAATGTTTCTCGTTTGACACTAAATCGCACCGCTCACCTTCGTCTTTGAGCAAACGGAATTTTTCCCTCGAAGACAAGGAGTCGGCTGCGATGTTCGCGCCCATCACCCGTTCCATGACCCTCACCCTCGGCCTGTGCAGTGTTGCACTGAGCCCGGATCTGCTGGCTGAAACCGCCGCCGAAAAGCCGCCCGAGCCCGCCGGCACGGCACTCGAACTGGCCTCGACCAGCGTCACCGCCCAAGGCCTGGGCAGCAACACCGAGAACACCGATGCCTACACCACCGGCGCCATGAGCACGGCCACGCGGTTGAATCTGTCGATCAAGGAAACTCCGCAATCGGTGTCCGTGGTCACCCGCCAGCAGATGGATGATTTCAAGCTCGGTACATTGTCTGAAGCCATGAGCCAGACAACCGGCATCGTGGTGCAGCACAACGACTCGGACCGGGTCAGCTATTCGTCCCGCGGCTACTCGATCAACAACTTCCAGATCGACGGGATGCTCAACACCTTCCAGTACATGAAGTCCGACTCGGACACCATCATCTACGACCGCATCGAAGTCGTGCGCGGCGCCACCGGCCTGACCACCGGCGCAGGCGATCCGTCGGCGACCATCAACATGGTCCGCAAACGCCCGACCGTACAATGGCAGGCCCAGGCCGGTGCCAGCGGCGGCAGCTATGACGACTACTACAGCTATGTCGATGTCGGCGGCCCACTGGCGTTCGACGGGCGCCTGCGCGGTCGCAGCGTGCTGGCCTACCGCGACCAGGGATCGTTTCGCGACAAGTACGCCCTGCAACGGGAAGTCGGCTACGGCATCCTCGAAGCGGATCTGACCGATTCCACCGTGCTGGCGGTCGGTTACGACTATCAGGACAAACAGGTGCAAGGCTCCTCTTGGGGCACCCTGCCGTACTGGAACGCAGACGGCAGCAAGGCCAGCCTCGGGCGTTCGACCAACATGGCCACGCCCTGGAGCTCCTGGCCTCTGCGGGACAAGACCGCGTTCGCCACCCTCGATCAGGCCCTGGCGGGCGACTGGCACCTGAAAGCCGCCTACACCCATCGCAAGAGCGACACCGACGGCAAGGTCTACTACGCCGGCGCCGGTTTCCCCGAGCCCGATCGCAGCGGCATGACCGCCTACACCTCGCACATGATCGGCCCGCAGCGCATGAAGGCCTATGACTTCAACCTGTCCGGCCCCTATTCGCTGCTGGGTCGCGAACATCAGATGATGATCGGCTATGGCGAAGCCGAACGCAGCTCCAGCTCGCCCTACACCGTTGACGGCGCAATTGCCCGCAACTACGCCACCATCCGCGACTGGAAGTACATGAGCGACATCGCCAAATTCCCTGACACGGTGACCGGGCTCACCAGCTCAAAAGACAGCACGCGCCAGAAGGCCGGTTACCTGGCCACCCGTCTGAGCCTGACGGACGACTTGCACGCCGTACTCGGCACCCGTTACGGCAGCTGGAAGGCATCGAAGACCGCCAACACCTTCGACGATAATCTGCAGCTGGAGAAGGTCGACGCCACAAGTCAGCAGCACAATGACATGTGGACGCCCTACGCCGGCCTGTTGTACGACCTGACGCCGGAGTACACCGTTTACGTCAGCTACACCGACATCTTCAAGCCGCAGACCTACCGCGACGCCAACCGCAAGTTCATCGAGCCGATCGTCGGCAGCAATTATGAAGTCGGGCTCAAGGGCAGCCTGCTGGACGAGCGCCTGAACCTGGCCACGGCCATTTTCTGGAGCAAACAGGACAACGTCGCCGAAGTGGATGACTCGGTGCCGCCGGATCCGGTGACCCTGGAGGAGTTCTACAAGTCCGGTGGCAAAGGCAACAAGGTCAACGGTTTCGAGGCCGAGGTCTCGGGCGAAGTTCTCGAAGGCTGGAACATGACCGCCGGTTACACCTACACCCACTCGGTCAACGGCGAGAAGAATCGCACCAACACCAACCAGCCGCTGAATATGTTCCGCCTTTCCACGGCCTATCGCCTGCCGGGCAACTGGAATGCCCTGACCGTGGGCGGCGCGGTGAACTGGCAGAGCGACGTCTACGGCAATTCCAACCGCCCGGTCGGGCGCGGCGCCAATGGCCGGATCATCACCGAGCGTGCGCGGATCAGTCAGGACGCCTACACGGTGGTCAAGCTGATGTCGCGCTACGAGTTCGACAAACACCTGTCGGCATCCCTCAACGTCGACAACCTGTTCGACAAGAAGTATTACGACAACGTCGGTTTCTACAATGGCGTGTTCTGGGGCGATCCTCGCACCGTGACGCTGAGCCTCGACTGGAAACTCTGACGCCCTTCCCTTGCGACCTGCACGCGTCATTCACGCGTGCAGCGTTCGTCCGATACGCCGTGGAAACACCCGGTAAAACCTACACTGAACGAGCGTTAACCGCTTGTTAATGCCCTCGACGGACACTGCGCCCCGAGGACCTGATTCATGGATGAACGGCTCCGACATTTTTCGTAGGAGGCACCATGAAAACCACGACTGCAATCCTTGCAGGTCTACTCACCCTCGCATCCGCCAGCGCATTCGCCGAAGGCGGCGCCGAGCGCATGAGACATTACTGGGCCAATTTCCCGGTTCATTCCGCACAAAGTCAGCAGGCTGAGGCGAAGACCAATGAACTCAAGGTTCCGGACGACCAGACCGCCCAGGTCACCGAGTCCTATCGCCCTTGAGCGAACGCTTTACCGATGGACCTGCGATGGCTCTGCTCTGGCCCCGCAGATGACAGTTTGGGCGCCCTTTCCGGGCGCCTTTTTTTACGCCTGCAGATCCTTGATCCAGAACAGCATGCGACCGTGATTCGGGTCGAACATGCCCGGCGCGAAGCCGAATTTGGCATAAGAGTTTTGCGCCACGGCGTTGCCTTCAAGTACTTCCAGGGTGATCTTGCAGCAACCACGCTGACGGGCGATGTCCTCGACCTTGCGCAGCATTTTCTGACTCAACCCCAGACCGCGAAACTTCGTCACCACCGACACGTCGTGCACATTGACCAGCGGCTTGCAGGCAAACGTGGAAAACCCTTCAAAGCAGTTCACCAGCCCCGCCGGCTCGCCGCCGACAAAGGCCAGGACGCTGAACGCGTGGGGCCGCTTGGCCAGTTCTGCGGGCAGTTGCTGCAACAGTTCCGGGGCAATGGGATGGCCGCCGCCCATTGGGTCTTCGGCGTAATGATTGAGCACCACACCGATGGCCTCGGCATGCACCGGGTTGGTGTAACTGGCTTGAAGCACAAGAATTTCTGCGGAATCCATTTCCTTCCTCGATCGCACGGGGCCCCGGCGCGTTTGATACACGCTGATAGGCTCGGCGACCTTAGCGCGAGGCAGGTCCCGGCGACAACCCGGCGTTTTCAATGCCCCCAGATGAGTTCTTCGGTCCAGCCCAGCTCGGCGAAATCCTCGGCTCGCAAACCGGACTCGCCGGCACAGAAAAACTCGTCCAGTTGCGGCGGCTTCACCGAGGTACCGCTAAGCATCGCGTGGACCTGGCCCCGATGATGGATCTGGTGTTCAAAGAGGTGGGAAATCATCCGCAAGCGGCTGTCGTGCTGCGGCGTGTCGCGGGCAATGGTCACGATGCGCCCCAGATCGGCATCGCGCAGTTGCTCGCAGTAGGCGATCAGCCGACGGTCGACATGAGTCTGTTCACGGCGCAAGGCCTGCGCCTCGGTGAAGGGCTCGTCGGCATTGAAGAACACGTAGCAATCGGGATGCGGTTCGTCGCCGCGCAACTCGCGTTCCAGCGCGTCGACGTAGAACCAGTCGCAGGTGAGGATGTGATTGAGGGTCAGGCGGATGCTCGGGAAGAAACTCACCCGTGGCGCCGCCAGCTGCGCGTCGTCGAGCTGGCTCCAGGCCTTGGCCAGTCGATGGTTGGCCCAGGCGTTCTGATAAGCCATGGTCAGCAAATGGTGGGACAGTGGCTGAGTCATGTCGCGCCCTCCGTGTTTTCAGGTCTCGGCGAAGCGTTGCAGTTGCATCTCCTGCAAGCGGCTGAGGGTCCGGCGGAACGGAAATTCCAGGTAGCCCTCGGTGTACAGCGCGTCCATCGGCACTTCGGCCTCGATGTACAGCGGCACCTTGCGGTCGTAGCACTCGTCGACCAGCGCAATAAAGCGGCGCACGCCGTCGTCATGCACCGACAACTGCGGCAATTCGCGATCACCGGCCACCACCCGCTCCGCGCCGTCCTCGGTGCCTCGGGCGATCCTTCCTTCGCGTTTTTTCGCGCTGAGGTTCGGCACCTCGCTCAACAGGATAGCCCGGTAGGTGTCGCACAGCGCAATGAAGCCCATGGCCGCGAACGGTTGCTCGCACAGCTCGGCGTAACGGCACCACAGCACTGAATCGCTGGCCTGTACCACGTTCAGGGCGCGATAACCGACCGGCACCGGTTCGGCGCTGACGGTTTGCCCGTCGGCCAAGGCGTCGAAGACCTGGCTTAGCGCGCTCTCCTGCCCCGAAGTGGCGACCCAGTAGCGCTGCTCGATGGCGCCGGGATGCAATCGGTGATCTTCGGCGCCATTCACCGCGACCACTTGCATGTGCTGCTTGATCGCGGTGATCGCTGGCAGGAAGCGGTCGCGGTTGAAGCCGTCGGCATACAGCTGATCCGGCGGCAGGTTGGAGGTGCAGACCACCACCACGCCTTCGTCGAACATTACCTGAAACAAGCGCCCGAGAATGATTGCGTCGCCGATGTCGTTGACGAACAGCTCATCGAAACACAGCACTCGCACTTCGGCCGCCAGCTCACGGGCCAGGGCCCGCAATGGATCGGCGATCCCGGTCAATTGAAATGAGCGCTGATGGACCCAGCCCATGAAGTGATGAAAGTGCTGCCGCCGCGCCGGCACCCGCAGGCTTTGGTGGAACTGGTCCATCAGCCAGGTCTTGCCGCGCCCGACCGGGCCCCACAGGTAAACGCCGGTGACCGAACGGGCACCGGCGTGCAGGGCTTCATGGCATTTTTGCAAGGCCCAGACCGCGTGTTCCTGGGCTTCATCCTGGATGAAGCCCTTGTGGTCGACGGCGTATTGCCAGGCGCTCAGGGGGGAGTCGAAAGTCATGCGCGGCAGTATGCCACGATGGCTACAGGGAAATATCCAGCCGAGCGATTTTGCCCTGTTCGTTGAGCCGGAACGTGTAACGCAGCTCCAGCGGGCTGCCGGGGAACGTTCCGGAGATCAGCCCTTGCACCAGCACCTTGCCGGTGCGCTGCTGGACGCCGAGCACTTCGACCCGTGGCTGATAGCGCTGGGCGGTGTCTTGCATCCAGTTGGCGATGGCCTGCGGGCCGACCTGATGATGACCTTCGTCGAACACATGGGCATCCTCGGCAAAAAAACTGCCGACCCGGGACGTATCGCGAGCATTGGCGGCGTTGATGTACTCAACGATGGCCGGGGCGAGTATCGAGGTGGGATGGAACATGATTACAGCTCCTTTTTCGGGTTCTGTCGCCATCCTAGAACAGCCCTGCGTCAGTTCCTGTCAGGAGTGAAGCGCCCGTTTTCATCCAGTTGCATCTGCCGCTGCCAGGTGCGCAACAGGTCGCTGCGACGCCCCGGATAGCGCTCGCCCTGCA